>JAISSC010000152.1 GCA_031273305.1 Flavobacteriaceae bacterium | reverse complement strand
CCTTTCAGGCTATGCAACAATGATAACGTGGAGACGCCTCAAATTGGGACGTCTCTACAACCCTGATGGGATGATTGGGATGTGGAACAATGAATGAATAGGGAACCAGGCTGCGTGAGGGATAGTAGTGGAAAGCCCACAGCGAGGCACGAGCGAGGACTTGTAACGGATAGCCCGACCCGATAGGGGCACGCCCTAATCCTGAAATTGCGATCGTGAAGACGCACACGTTGGGACGCCCCTACATGAACGTCCTGACTTTGACTATGCGAGACCCATTTTGGTATTGCAAAATTGTGTTCTTTAAAGTATCAAATTCAGGTGAACTTTAATAAAAAAACCGCCTCAATTTTGAGACGGTTTCGCAAAAAATAAATAGTAAAAAAGAATGACCTTTTTTTTAGAATTGGTGCGCTTCCGTACTTTCTGCCATAGCAGTAGTAGAAGAATTTCCCTGTTGAACCGTATTTTGAACATAATCAAAATACTGGGTTCCTACAAAAGACTGATGTTTAACCGC
The DNA here is from genome assembly GCA_031273305.1 of Flavobacteriaceae bacterium. Lineage (GTDB taxonomy): Bacteria > Bacteroidota > Bacteroidia > Flavobacteriales > Weeksellaceae > Apibacter. The sequence goes on along the minus strand of JAISSC010000152.1, from coordinate 14,422 downwards.
TGCAAATCCATCTTTTTGCAAAGCAAACTCTCTCTCCTGCAATTCGGAATATCCTGCCATACCTCTTTCCTTGTAGGCTTTGGAAAGCTCGAACATGGAGGTATTCAACGCATGGAATCCGGCTAAAGTAATGAATTGGAATTTATAACCCATATCCGCCAGTTCCTCACGGAAAGATTCCATTTCTTTCACCGATAATTTTGCTGCCCAGTTAAAAGACGGAGAGCAGTTATATGCTAATAATTGATCCGGGAACTGCCCGCGAACCGCCTGCGCAAATTCCCGTGCATATCCCATATCCGGATTCGATGTTTCCATCCAAACCAGATCGGCATAAGGAGCATAGCTTATAGCGCGGTCAATACCCTGTTCTATCCCGTTCTTAACATGATAGAATCCTTCGGAAGTTCTTTGTCCGGTAATAAACTTATGATCCCTCGTGTCTATGTCGGACGTTAAGAGAGTAGCTGCATCGGCATCCGTACGGGCAACCAAAACGGTAGGCGTTCCGCATACATCGGCTGCCAAACGTGCTGCAATCAACTTGTTGATAGCCTCCTGAGTAGGAACCAAAACCTTGCCGCCCAAGTGTCCGCATTTTTTTGCGGAGGACAACTGATCTTCATAATGCACACCGGAGGCTCCGGCTTCTATCATTTGTTTCATAAGCTCATAAGCGTTCAGATTTCCGCCAAAACCCGCTTCCGCATCCGCTATGATAGGAACCATAAAATCTATATTTCCTTCTCCGGTAACGGATTGTATTTCATCTCTCCTACGGAGGGCATTATTGATCCTTTTAACCACTACCGGAACTGAATTTGCAGGATAAAGCGACTGGTCGGGATACATCTCCGCAGACAGGTTAGCATCTGCTGCCACCTGCCACCCGCTAAGATAAATGGCGTTTAACCCTGCGGTTACTTCCTGAATCGCCTGATTGCCGTTCAAGGCTCCTAATCCTGCCATGAATGGCTCATTATTCAAGCCTTTCCACAGTTTTTCAGCACCTAATTTAGCTAAAGTGTATTCAAGGTCAAGAGAACCTCGTAATTTAATTACATCTTCGGCGGTGTAAGTCCTCTTTACCCCTTTCCAGCGTAGATTATTCTTCCAATCATCCTGAATTTTCCTGATTCTTTCCTGATTATTTGACATAGTTTTAAATTTTTGGTTATTATTTTATTGTTTTAGTTGTGTATTTTTTTAGTTGATGTATTGGTAGGCTTCCAGAGTTAAAAATTCTATAAATTCTTTATCCAGAACCAGTTTATTGAAAATTTCAACGGCGGTTTTGAAATTCCCCTGCTCATAATATTCCGAACCTGTCAGCTGTTTGATCTTTTCTATCTCTTCTTTGAGGATAGTATGATAAAGCTCTTCATTTAATGTTCTTCCGTCATCCAGTTTTACTCCGGCATTTAGCCATTGCCATACCTGAGTTCTTGAAATCTCCGCTGTTGCAGCATCTTCCATCAGGTTATAAAGAGCTGCCGCCCCTCTCCCCGATAGCCAGGACTCCAGATATAAAATTCCGACATTTATATTCTCCCTCACTCCTTTTTCCGTTATGGTTCCCTTCGGGATTTCCAGTAAGGCTTCTTCCGTAGTATGGACATCTTCACGTTTATTGGAAATCTGGTTAGGTGTAGCCATATATTTGTTAAAGATTTCCATAGCCACAGGAACCAGTCCCGGATGAGCAACCCAAGTTCCGTCATGTCCGTTCTTTACTTCCCGTTCTTTATCTGCTCTTACCTTGTTGAAAGCAATTTCATTAGCCGTGTCGTCTCCTTTAACCGGAATCTGTGCAGCCATTCCTCCCATAGCATGTACGTTTCTTTTGTGGCATCTCTGAATTACTGCCTGAGAATAAGCCGCCATAAAAGGCGAGGTCATGGTTACCTGTGCCCTGTCGGGAACCATGAAGTTTTTATGATTCCTGAACTTCTTAATGTATGAGAAAATATAATCCCAACGACCACAATTCAATCCTGCCATATGCTCTCTTAACTCATAAATAATCTCATCCAGTTGAAAAGAAGCCGTAATGGTTTCAATCAGAACCGTTGCCTTAATGGTTCCCTGAGGAATTCGCAGATAGTTCTGTGAAAAGATAAACACTTCATTCCACCAGCGGGCTTCCGTATAATGTTCCAGTTTAGGAAGATATAAATAAACTCCCTGTTGAGTTTCGATTAGTTTTTTAGCATTATGAAAATAATACAGCCCGAAATCAAAAAGGGAACCTGAGATTTCTTCCTCATTTATTAAAAGATGTTTTTCGTTTAAGTGAAGCCCTCTCGGTCTCATCAATAAAACGGCAGTATCTTCATTTAGCCTGTAGGATTTACCTTTATCCGTAAAAGAAATGGTTTTATTAATAGCATCTCTCAGGTTTATTTGTCCCCGAAGGTTATTATCCCATGTTGGAGAATTGCTGTCTTCAAAATCCGCCATAAAAGTTTTAGCTCCTGAGTTTAATGCATTGATCACCATTTTCCTGTCCACAGGTCCGGTAATCTCCACCCTGCGATCCTGCATAGGCTCAGGTATGGAGGCAGCAACCCAGTCTCCTTTACGGATTTCTTCGGTCTCTTTTAAAAAGGAAGGAACCCCTCCCCTGTCGAATTTTTCCTGTTCTTCTTTTCTTACCTTTAATAAGTCAAGTCTTTTTTTGTTGAACTTTTGATGTAAAGCACACAAAAATTTAATTGCTTCCGAATTTAAAATTTCAGGATATTCCTGTTGAATATCCCGAAATTTGGTTTTAGCTTGAGTTAGTGTCTCCATTGGTTTTATTTTTTGTAAGTTTGTATTTTGTTCACAAATAACGAAATTAATTCAATAAGCGAACGTTCGCTAAATTATAAACTTTCGTTGAACAAACAAATTTTTTTTGAACTTTTTTTTAAATTTTTTTCTATGCAGGAAGATTATATCCGTTTAATATTTGGCTTGAAAGTGAAGCAAGTCCGCACGAACAAAGGGCTTTCGCTATTCAAATTATCTAAGATGACAGGGTTGTCAAAATCTTATTTAAATGAGATCGAGAAAGGAAAAAAATATCCGAAGACCGACAAAATACTTATTTTAGCCGATGCATTCGAGGTAAGTTACGATGATTTGGTTTCCTTAAAGCTGGATAAAAACCTTGCACCGGTGGCAGATATTTTGCAGTCTGAAATGTTTAAGGAAATTCCTTTGGAGATATTCGGGATAGAAGAAAGGGATTTGATTGATATTATTGCGAATGCTCCTGCTAAGGTAAGTGCCTTTATCAGCACCCTGTTAGAGATAGGAAATAATTATAACATGACAAAGGAAAGTTTTTTTCAGGCTTCTCTCCGTTCTTTTCAGGAAGCAAATGATAATTATTTTCCCGAAATAGAAAAAGCGGTTAAGGATTTTTTGAAAGCCTACCGTATAAAAGATTCTGATGAGATTTCGGAGAAATGGATGATTGAGATTTTAACGGAAGAGTTTGGTTATTCTATACGGTATCAGGATTTCTCCGAGTTAGATAAAAACAATCAACTGTCCATTTTGCGTTCTATTTTTGTTCCCCGAAAAAAGGAATTACTAATTAATACTATGACGCATAAGGATCAAAGACATTTTATATTAGCCAAAGAAATAGGATATAATTTTCTGAACTTAAAAGACAGGTTGAATACTTTTTCATGGGCAAATTTTAATAGTTTTGATAAGTTATTGAACAATTTTTATGCTTCTTATTTTGCAGGAGCCTTACTGCTTCCGGAGGAAGACCTTGTAAAAGATTTGGAGGTTTTATTCGGCTTGGAGAAACATGAGCTGGTCTCAATGTCAGGCATTTTTAAAAAATATACGGAATCTCCGGAAACTGTTTATCAGCGTTTGACTACTATATTACCGCGACATTTTAATATTAAAGATTTGTTTTTCATTAGGTTGGAACATAAGATCGGAACGGAAAGTTTTAATTTAACTAAGGAATTGCATTTGAATAAACATCAATCTCCTCATGCAAACGAGACTGATGAACATTATTGCCGCCGTTGGGTTTCCGTAAGGATATTAAAAGAATTTGAAGAAGATACGCATACTTCGTTTCATACGGAGGCACAAATCTCTATTTATCCGTATCATAATAATCAGAGTTATTATGTGGTATCTTCCGTAACCAAAGACCCTTTTGATCCTCTTTATCTTAGGAGTGTCTCTATCGGACTTTTACTACGTCAGGCAAAGAAAAAAATGAAATTTTTGGAGGATGAGCAAAATATTTTAGTTAAAGACGTGGCTGTCACCTGCGAAAATTGCGGTATACGGGATTGTGTAGAAAGAGCGGCTTTTCCTAAACGTTTTGAAAGAACTACCCGTTACAGAATATTAAATGAATCAATAGAAGAATTTATCCGACAAAGGGAACAACGATAGGAAAGTAACGTAACCTGTTTTGCCGAGATTGACACACACTGTTCTATGTATTAAAAATCTCATCCGTATCTATTCCTCCATAGTTTCCGGAACTCATCATCAGGAAAACGGAGTTGGTTTTATCCAGATTTTTTAAGTGTTCCTGTAAGGAATCAGGTCGGGTAAAGACTTTCAAATCTTCTTTCCCGAAAGACCGGATAATAAATTCCTCCGATACGGGCTGCATCCGCTTGATTTCCAATGCTTCTTTGCTATAAAACACTATTGCCTGATCGGCTTGCTCCAATGAACCTTTATACTGGTGCAAAAATTCGGGGTTTAAAGAGCTATAAGTATGCAGTTCCAGACAAGCTACCAGATTTTTATTTTGATAGTTTTCCTTTATCGCTTTCACTGTGGCTGAAACTTTGGAGGGCGCATGGGCAAAATCTTTATAGACTACATAATCCTTGTTCTCATATATCTTTTCCAACCTGCGGGAAGCTCCCTTAAAAGAGATAATAGCTTCATAAAATTCTTCATTTTGCACTCCTAATTGGTTACATATCAACCGCGCTCCCTCCAGATTCAGAAGATTATGTCTTCCCAACAGGGAAAGCTGCACCTCCCCTTCGCTTGTCTGCAAGAACACTTTCTCGTCTTTTATGGTATAGCCGGGAGTGTGATAAGGAAATTTCTTTATATAGTTCCCTGATCTTTCTACGGCTTCTATCACCTCTTTATCTTCTTCGTTATAAATTAAAACTCCTCCCTGACTGATGCTGTTTATAAAATTGAGAAACTGTTGCTTATAAGTATCGAAAGTGGGAAAAACATTGATATGATCCCAAGCTATCCCGCTTACCAGAGCTATATTGGGCTGGTATAGGAGAAATTTGGAACGTGGATCAATGGGGGAAGACAGGTATTCATCTCCTTCCAACACGATAAATTCATTATGCTCGGTTATTTTAACCATCGTATCAAATCCTGCCAACTGAGCACCCACCATATAGTCAACATCTATGTGATGGTAATTCAATACGTGAAGTATCATGGAAGTAATAGTTGTTTTTCCGTGTGAACCGGCAATGACCACACGGGTTTTATCTCTGGATTGTTCGTATAAAAATTCGGGATAAGAATATATCCTTAGTCCTAATTCTTTAGCTTTTTGCAGTTCCGGGTTATCTTTATGGGCATGCATTCCCAAGATAACGGCATCCAAATCTTTGGTTATCTTTTCGGGAAACCACCCTGTTTGTTGAGGTAAAATCCCCTGTTTCTCCAGTCTGGAACGTGAAGGTTCAAAAATAGCATCATCAGAACCGGTTATTTGGTATCCTTTCTGTACTAAAGCTAATGCCAGATTGTGCATGGCACTTCCTCCTATGGCTATAAAATGTATTCTCATCCGGAAAATTGTTTATCTCTACAAATATACTTTTATTTTTCGACTAAAAGGACTGTCCCACGATGCAGCCCATCATTGGGATTGCTACGCTACACTAACGTTATTTTCAGCTTATTTTTGCCCAATGGAACTTGTGTTTATGATGGCTGATAAAAAAGTTCCGAACCGGTTTATTTTTTTCCAGTTGAAGCTGAGGGTCTTCAATAAGTAATTGATCTACTGCTGATTTGGAAAGGGAAACTATAATTTTATCCTGCACCAGGTCTGTTTTTTTGAAATCAATGGTTCCACTTTGCTGAGTTCCCAGAATATTACCGGGACCTCTTAGTTCCAAATCAACTTCCGAGATGCGAAATCCGTCATTGGTTTCACACATGGCATAAATTCTTTTTCTGGCTTCATTGGATAATTCCGACTTGGTCATAAGAATACAATAGGATTGTTCTGTTCCCCTGCCAACCCTTCCGCGCAGCTGGTGCAATTGGGAAAGTCCGAATCTTTCAGCACTTTCAATGACTATTACGGAAGCATTAGGAATGTTCACTCCCACCTCAATAACTGTGGTGGCGACCATAATCTGGGTCTGATTTTTTATAAAGCGTTGCATTTCAAAGTCTTTATCTGCCGATTTCATTCTCCCGTGCAAGATACTTACCTGATATTCAGGCATAGGGAACTCCCGCTCAATGCTTTCAAACCCGTCCATCAAGTCTTTATAATCCAGCGTTTCACTTTCTTCAATCAGCGGATATATGACATAAACCTGCCGTCCTTTATGTATTTCATCCCGAAGGAACTTAAAAACGGTTAATCTCTTGGCATCTGTCATGTGGGAGGTCTTAATTTCTTTCCTTCCTGCCGGAAGTTCATCTATAACGGAAACATCCAAATCACTGTAATAACTCATAGCCAGTGTACGTGGAATGGGCGTGGCGGTCATAACCAGTATATGGGGAGGGATGGTGTTCTTACTCCAAAGCCGCGAACGTTGTTCAACTCCAAAACGATGTTGCTCGTCGATTATCGCTAATCCGAGATTTTTAAATTCTACTTTTTCCTCCAGAACAGCATGGGTTCCTATCAGAATGTGGAGTTCCCCCTGTTTCAGTTCTTTATATATCTTCTTTCTCTCCGAAGCGGGACAGGAACCTGTAAGTAACCTGACGGATAGATTCATGTCTTTGAGAAATTCTTTGATATTATTGTAATGCTGGGTAGCCAGAATTTCCGTAGGAGCTATCAAGGATGCCTGAAATCCGTTATCAATGGCAATAAGCATACATAACAGGGCAACCATAGTTTTTCCGCTCCCTACATCTCCCTGAAGCAGGCGATTCATCTGGGTGCTCTTCCCTAAATCTTTTCGTATTTCTTTGATAACACGTTTTTGGGCATTCGTCAAGGGGAAAGGAAGATGGCGTGTATAAAATTCATTGAAGTTATCCCCTACGGATGAAAAAGGATGTCCGGGAGTAATGCTTTGCCGGTATATTTTTTGCAGCCCAAACCCCAGCTGAAAGAAAAACATTTCTTCAAATTTCAGACGATATTCGGCTTGTTGCAGATCTTGATAGTGGGTAGGAAAATGGATTTCCCGATAGGCTTTTTCACGAGATATTAATTTGTAATCGACGAGGATATTTCGGGGAAGGTTTTCCTCGATCTGATCTCCGACGGAATAAAGTATCTCACGTATTACTTTTTTGAAAAAGCGTTGATTAATTCCGCATTTCTGTAACCTCTCGGAATTTGAATATACCGGTTCTAAAGCGACCGGTGCCAATCTGGCTTCCGAGAGTTTTTCAATTTCCGGATGTGCCATATTTAGCTTATTATTGAACGGAGTTACCTTTCCAAAAATCAAGATGTCTTCATATAAAGGAATGCTTTTTACCAATCCCGGAGTTACGTTAAACCAAACCAGCTCAAGAGTTCCGGTGGAGTCTTCAAAAATTCCCGTCAGGCGTTTTTTCTTATTCTGACGGACTTCCTTCAGGGAGGTAATTCTTCCTTTTAGCTGAATATCTGCGGAGGAATTTCCCAACTGACTAACCGTATATATCTTGCTTTTGTCAATATACCGAAAAGGAAAATAGTTGAGCAGGTCTTCACAGGTCTTAAGCCCTAACTGCTCTTTAAGTAAGCGGGCTTTGTCCGGCCCAATTCCTTTTACATAATCGACAGATGTATGGAAACTTACTTTACTCATAATACAAAAGTAAGAAAATCAGATTTTTATTTGTTAATAAAAATCTGATTTTAACGTAAGCTCACCTGACTTTGACTATGCGACACCCTAAATGATTTTTTGGAAGCCCGGAGGGCGGAATCTTCATAACCGCAGGTCGCCGACCTGCGGAGAGTACCCACCTCCACTCTATGCCTGAAAGGCAGGACTAGTCCCGCCTTTCAGGCGGTGTTATTGGTTGTCGTTGCCCGCAGGTCGCCGACCTGCGGTTATGAAAATCTGTCCTTTCAGGACAAACTGTTGCATTCCTACGGAACGCTGTTATGGGTAGGGGAATTGTGTTCTTTCTACCGAGCTAACATCCCGAATGGGATACCCCTAATTACGTCTGCGAATCCCGTTAAGGATTCAAGCTCGGTAGAATAAAGATAAACATCATAGTGTTTGGCATGCCGTTGTCTTTGCGAACGGAACAGATTGCCACGTCGTACCTCCTCGCAAAAACTGGAGTGCGGCAATCTCAACAAACAAGAATCATTATTATATATATTTAAAATTCAATCAATTATATATACGAATTAGAACCTGTTTTTACCAAAATTATAACTATATCTCTTATCTCGAACTCAGGTTAAAAAAGGATATTTATAATCCGCAGGAGGGGCAAAAGTTTCTTTAATGCTCCTTGCCGATGTCCATCGTAACAGATTCATATAAGAACCTGCTTTATCGTTGGTTCCGGAACCTCTGGCTCCTCCGAAGGGTTGTTGCCCTACAACTGCTCCGGTGGGTTTATCGTTGATATAGAAATTACCGGAGGAATTTTTCAATGCTTCGGAAGCCTGAGCAATTGCATATCTGTCCTGTGAAAAAACAGAACCGGTCAATGAATATTCGGTAGAGGTATCTATCAGTTCAAAAATAGTATCCCATTTTTCATCTTCATAAAGGTAAACTGTTAAAACCGGCCCGAATATTTCCTCAATCATGCTTTCATAATGAGGATTTTCGGTCAAAATGACGGTCGGACGGATAAAGTACCCGATGCTGTCATCACATTGTCCGCCTATTATCACTTTGGCATCTTCTGCTTTGTTTGCCCTGTCGATATATCCTTTTATCTTATTATAGGCATTTTCGTCAATAACCGCATTAACAAAATGGGAGGTATCTTGCGGAGAGCCTACCGTTATTTCAGAAAGCATAAATCTCATTTTTTCTTCAACGGAAGACCATAAACTTTTGGGAATATAGGCACGAGAAGCTGCGGAACACTTTTGTCCCTGATATTCGAAAGCTCCGCGTACCAGTGCCACTGCCAATAGTGACGGTTCGGCACTTTTATGAGCCAACACAAAATCTTTCCCTCCGGTCTCTCCTACAATTCTCGGATAGGTTTTGTAGTGGTTTATATTATTTCCTATTTCAGTCCAAAAGCTGTTAAATACGCGTGTGGAACCTGTAAAATGAACTCCCGAAAAATCAGGATGGGATAATATTTGTTTCGTGGTTTCGGCAGGGTCGGTCATTACCATGTTTATTACTCCACCAGGTAATCCGGCTTCTTCCAGTAAGTCCATAATGATCTTTGCCGAATATATCTGTTTGTTTGAGGGCTTCCAGATTACGACATTCCCCATCAATGCCATAGATGCAGGTAAATTCATGGAAATAGCTGTAAAATTAAATGGCGTGACGGCATAGGTAAATCCCTCTAAAGGTCTGTATTCTGTTCGGTTCCATACTCCTTCGGAGGAGTTGGGTTGTTCTGTATATATTTTCGACATGAAATAGGTGTTGAATCGTAAAAAATCGATCAACTCACAGGCTGAATCAATTTCAGCCTGAAATACGTTTTTAGATTGTCCTATCATGGTGGAGGCATTAAGCAAATCTCGATATTTCCCCGAAGCTAATTCGGCTGCTTTTAGGAAGATGGAAGCACGATGTTCCCAAGATAATGACGCCCAAGTCTTTCTGGCTTCCAGAGCAGTTCTTATGGCTTTTTGAACATCTTCTGCCGTGCCTTTATGGTATATCCCGACACTATGTTTATGGTCGTGAGGAGGAGTGATATTTATCTTATCTCCCGAAAAAACTCTCTCATTTCCAATGTATTGAGGTATCTCTATAACCTTTTTGTATAGTTCTTCATAGGTTTTTAATAGTGATTCCCTTTCCTTTGAACCTAAAGCATACGACTTCACAGGTTCGTTAAATGGAAAGGGCACTTGAAATATTCCTGTTGACATAGTGTTAATTAATTACGCTATTTATATCTGATATTTTAGCTGATATTTTTAAAATTTTGTTGTTTTGATCCAATAAGATAAGGGTTGGAGTACCTGTTATGTTAAGTTCTTTTATGTATTTACTGTCCCAGTATAGCAGGTCGGAATCGTTAAGCCATGAAGTTCCCTTTACAAAGTCCTCCCATGCTTTTTTATCGTAGTCTATGGATAATCCTATAATCTCACCTCCCGATCCTTTGAAGTTTTCATAAAACTGTTTAACAAAAGGCATCTCCTGTTGACAATGATTGCACCATGAAGCCCAGACTATTATTAGTTTATATTTGGTTTTGATGTCGTAAAGTGAAGAATATTTTTCTTTCAGCTTATGGGTGAATTTTATATTAGGAATGATCTTTCCCTCTTTGATAGTGTTGTTTTTCGCGATGGTTTCTTTCAGTTCGGGGCTTATATCACAAGTTGCCGCTTCTGCCCTGTTTAAATATTTATTTGAAAGACCTGTGATGCCATATCCGTTTAAAAAGTTGATGGCTGCCGATAATATATCCTGTCCTCTACGGGTATCTTCACCTACTTCATCCAACAGGGATTCAATTGCAGAGTCAATTTTATTTTCCCACTCTGTTTGATTGGAAGCTCCGGCATAAGATAATCTTAGATAACTGTGAAGTATATTTTCTTCTATTCCGGAGGTTTCAAATTCTTCTCCCGCATTTTTAAAGTGTTCAATAATGCGATTTCGGGTTGAGGCGGGATCATTGTTCCTCTCCGAATTTTTGATAAGTTCGGAAGTAGAGATATAATAGGAAAGAAACGGATATTTTGATGTGTCTGGTTCTTTTAGTCCTTCAATCGCCTGAATTTCATTTTTCAAAGGTGTATAAAAATTTTCTTCCGGGTGATATATATCTGCTATGGATTGCAGACGTGGAAGAACCAAATTCTTTTTCATATCGTAGTCCTGATAATCCTGATAGACTTTATTTATGGAATTGCCCGGATTATTTAAAGTGAAGTTGCCATCGGGATCAATGGAAGAGGTAAAATTTATATTGGTATTGTCCGAAATAAAGATAAAACTCCTTTGAGCATCAAGCAGGGCGACTTCAATAACTCCGATATATTTCTCTTTTACCGAAACGGAAAAAGTTCCGGATGTGTCGGTAGTGACATTTCCTATCACCAGATCGTCGAAAGCTCTGCTTATTTTAACAACTACCCGCTTGTTCGGGTAATTGGTAATTGTTCCCTTAAAAGTAAATTGAGCCTGTGTTACAGAGCTTATGAGCAAACTCATTATCAATAATTTTTTCATAAAAAAAGCCTTGTTAAATTTAACAAGGCTAATTTATGAAATTCTATTTTATTTATTCGGTTTTTATCTTCTTCTTTTTAATAATGTAAAAGGTCAAAAGCACCATACTTACAAATAATAAAGGAACTATTGAGTCAATAGGGGTAGCAGGAATACCCGGAAATCCTCCGTGAGGACTAACAGAACCATCACCATCATCCGGAGGTGGAGGAGCAGCTTGCAGTATAGTATAAGCAAACGACCTGACTGATAAAGAAGTTATAAGTAGTACGGTAAATAATTTTTTCATTTTTAGCTTTGTTTTAATTAGTATAATAACTTAATATATAATAACTTAATACAATATAATTATTTAACTATTTTCTTGACTACTTTTTCTCCTGTTATTGAGTTGATAACTATAACAACGTATACGGAAGAGTTATAAATTGGCAGTAAATAGTCATTTTGAGTATCAATGTTCTTCTCTGAGGAGATCAATTGTCCAACTATACTGAACACATTAACGTCTGCTTTTTCCCAATCTTTATCAAATCGAACCTTATATTCATCTCCTGTCTTATACACTGTTGTCAATCCTTTTAATGCAAGGACGTCATCATTGCCCATAAGACCGGTTTCTTTAAAGAATATCTCAAATCGGTCACTGACTGATTCATTTAAGGTAACGGAATAAGAAAAATCGGTATCAATTTCTATTATAGCATTAGTTTTTTTATCGTGGAAATAAAATTTTGCATCAGGATTGTCAAAGTTGGTACTACCTTTAGCTTGCAAAAACACCTGATTAATCCTTAGATCAGAGGTGAAAGTAAATTCCTTTCCTTTGTCCTCATTACTGATGCTTACTCCTACAGGTATTGCTACTTTGGCGGCATCTGTATTGATAACATTGATATATAGTTTTGTATTTTCATAACCCAAGGCAACACCTCCTGTTTCGGCTTCCGGAATTGTATATATACCGGTGATATTTCCAACTACACTTTCGTTTCTGGCTTCAGAGTCATTGGTAGCTCCTGTGATAAGGTCTTCTCCGGCAGCAACATAGGTATTTCCATATCGAACATCTCCGGATGATAATATCAGGTTTAACTGGTATTTATCTGCTATATAATTTGAAGATCTAAACTGACTACCGCCACCAGAAGAATAACCGCCTGACTTAAACGTCTGGAAATCAGTAGTAGTTTGGAATAGATCAAGTGACAGATCGTCTGCGCTTGCTTTAATAAAGAAGTTTGTCATAGGGGGGATATACCGTAGCTTAATTCCATCTCCAAGGAGGTCTCCGTTCGACACCGTTGCCAGTTGAATTTTTCCATTATATCTGGTATGTCCAAAACCATTCCCCGGTGTATCATCAAGTACTTCTCCATCACTACCTACTCCTGTTATACCATTGAAATTATTTGTCAACGCTTTTAGATCTATGTTGGAAGTATATGGATTCATTAAATATAACATTCTATTGGAAAAATCCACGGCATTCAAAGTAGCTTCTGTAGTACTTGCAGTAAAACTAGAATTAAGTCCTGCCGTAAAAGGGTCCGTTAAATAAGTATAATAATAAATACCGTATGCGTTTAGTTTTCCATCGCCTATTTCTATTACGGGGGCTGTTTTACGGTTTGTATAAGGTATAGGTGCTGTTCCGGCTGCCACGTACGGTGTTCCCTTAAACGAAATTGTTTGATCAAATTTGTTATTTGCAAATAAACTTTTTAGAAGAGTATGGTAATCACCGGGTGTAAAACCATCTGTGGTAAACTGGTGAGGATCATACCTATATTTGGCATTATTCCATACAAAAATAGGATGCTGTGTCCACAATATGTAATTACAACCACCACCATCGTCTCCTTTACCACATTTTACAGGGGGAATATTGGTAGCACCAATATCTGCTAAAAATTGTGCATAAGTATAATTTTGAAAAGGAGTTCCAAAATAAACATACGGACCAACATCTGGCAATTTTCTCTGCACAGTTATATAGTTTGTTGGAGTACCGCCTGTAGTCGGCTTATCAATAATTAATTGCCCATATTTACTTTCACTGTCAAATACCAGTACAAACTTTTCTTTGAGAGGGTCGTTGCTATCAGAACCTATTAAAGTTCCTGCAGATGATATTCTAATATTCCCTTTATTAGTGATCTTGTCAGTAGCGGTAGTAGTGTTATCCACAGCTATATTTCCGGTACTGTATACAAGGGCTCCTTCATTCACAAACAATTGAGCACTACCCCTTGTAACTATTTGTGAATTACCTGTAATAAAACCTAATACAGAAAGTAAGAGTATAAATTTTATTTTCATGGGTATAGATTTAAAAGTTATTAATATATTAAATACATTTCGTTGTACAAATGTACGAAAAAAAAATTGATTACTGTTAAATTTTGTTAATATATTTTTTGTATTTCATTAAATCAACAAAATTTTCCATGTCTATATTTAAATTTCCCTTATAATCATCTATGTTGTAGCTGATATGGGAAAATAAATTTTCAGAGATACTTCGTAGTCCTCTGGCTCCTAATCCTAAAGATTTTGTTTTATTTACTATTTCTTCTAACACCTCGTCTGCTACGGACAGGGTTATCCCATCCAGAGCAAAAAGTGCCTGATATTGTTTTATTATTGCGTTCTTAGGTTGAGTTAATATTTTCAGCATAGCTCCGTCATCAAGGGGTTCCAAATTGGTAACCACCGGGAATCTTCCTAAAAGTTCGGGAATAAGTCCGAAAGTTTTAAGGTCAAGGGCATTAACTTGTGATAAGATATGCTCTTCTTCCAACTGTTCTTCACTCTCTTTTCCAAACCCGATTATGTTTTTATTTAACCGG
>JAISSC010000080.1 GCA_031273305.1 Flavobacteriaceae bacterium | reverse complement strand
TTTCCACTTCCTGAATGTATTCCCATGCTTTATTTATCATCTCCTGAGTAAGGGATTCTATCAGATAAGAGCCGCCTGTAGGATCCACTACCCGACATATTTCCGTCTCATATTGAAGTATCAATTGCGTATTTCTTGCAATCCTTGCGGAATAATCGGTAGGTAAGGCAATTGCTTCATCCAAAGCATTGGTGTGTAACGATTGTGTTCCGCCTAAGGCAGCAGCCAGAGCTTCTATTGCGGTACGGGTAACATTATTGAACGGTTCTTGTTCTGTTAAACTCCATCCGGAAGTCTGACAATGGGTTCGCAAGGCTAGGGATTTATTGCTTTTAGGGTTAAACTCCTGCATTAATTTAGCCCATAATACCCTTGCTGCACGGAGCTTGGCTATCTCCATGAAATGGTTCATTCCGATTGCCCAGAAGAAAGATAAACGAGGTGCAAACTTATCTACTTCCAATCCGGATTTTATACCCGTGCGCACATATTCCAGTCCGTCCGCCAGTGTGTAAGCCATCTCCAACACGGGAGTGGCTCCGGCTTCCTGCATATGGTAACCGGATATGGATATGGAATTGAATTTAGGTATGTGTCGGGAAGTGTATTCAAAAATATCAGCGATAATTTTCATAGACGGAGTTGGAGGATAGATATAGGTGTTCCTCACCATAAACTCTTTTAAAATATCATTTTGAATGGTTCCGCTGAGTAGCTCCTGTTTTACGCCTTGTTCTTCTGCTGCGGCAATATAAAAAGCCAGAATCGGGAGAACAGCTCCATTCATGGTCATGGATACGGAAATCTGATCCAGAGGAATATCTTTAAATAATATTTTCATGTCTTCTATGGAGTCTATGGCTACTCCTGCTTTCCCGACATCTCCCACTACGCGTTCGTGATCCGAATCATATCCTCTGTGTGTGGCTAGATCAAATGCGACGGAAAGCCCTTTTTGACCGGCAGCCAAATTCCTTTTATAAAAGGCGTTGGATTCTTCCGCTGTGGAAAAACCTGCATATTGGCGAATAGTCCAGGGTTTTTGAACATACATGGTGGCATATGGACCTCGTAAATAGGGAGGAATGCCGGAAGAAAAATCTATAAGTTGACTGTCTTTTATATCTTCATAAGAATAGTGTCTTTTCATGGAGATACCGTCTTTCTCAAAACTTCTTGTCTTCTCGTTCTGTAAAGATGGGTCTTTATCAAATTGGACAGATACTGTGGTAAAATCAATTTTATCAGACATAAATTTAGTGGTTTTTATTAGGGAGATAAATATACCAAAAAAATCAATATCCATGCAGTTTCTTGATTTAATCAGCATAATGCCTTTATTATCAGTGAGTTAATTTTATAATTCGGCATAAATTACAGGCTATTCGGATGTCTAAAAGCTCGCAGGGATATGCGTTATTTTGGTTTAGCTTACACAAATTTTATTTGAAATTGCTCAAATCAGCTTTCAGGTTTTTGAAAAACTAACATCTTCATCTAAATAGTTTCTTTACCTCAATACAGATGTTGTCTTCAAGGTCAATCATTGCATTTATAAACCGGATTTGGCTATATGATTGAATGTCACGGGCGGTGATACGCTTTTCTGTAATTTTTCCGGTATCAAGCAGGAACCGGCGTTTTGTTCCGGGCAATAGACAGGTATCAGGGGTAAACAGACCCTCGCTCGATTCAAATACAAGGTTTGAAGCAAAGGCATCAGTAGTAAAACCCTGTCGGATGATTATCATGTCATCACAACCGGTTTGTTTCAACAGTTTATTCAGCATGTTCCGGTTGGTGTATTTATATCCGTATTCAATATCATTGCTTTCTACCATTCCGATTGTGGCTATTCGGCGAAAAGAATAAGGGGCAAACTCAATAGTTTCGATACTTTTGCCATAGACCACTCTGCATTTGAAAATTCCCTGCTGAACAGGAACCGGCATTTCTGACAGTGCTTTTGCAAGATCTATTTCCCCTCCGCCAAACTTTTCCAGTGTTTTATTCACACGGGCTTGGTGGTAGGACAGGTTATAAAATACGCCGTTTTTGAACTTTATAGCTTCACTAAATTGTGGTTTCATACGAATGGTAAATAAATTTTCTTCAATATTTCGTCATATTCACTTTCGGGATTGCTGTTAACCGTTATTCCTCCTCCGCTATGGAAAAACAATTTATCTTCATATTGCCCGATAAAGCGTATAAGTACGGCAGAATCAAGTTCCTGTCCATCAAAATACCCGAATACTCCGGTGTAGTACCCTCTCGGTGCCGATTCTGCTTTGTGAATAATTTCAAGGGTTGATTGCTTTGGTGCACCTGACACCGAACCTGCCGGAAGCATACGGAATATGATATTGCCCAGATGCGACAGATAGTCATTAGGCAATTTTCCTGTGATCTCGGAACAGACTTGCAGGATTTCTCCGGTAAGGCTGTGTATCCGATCAATATAGCGAAATCGTTCAACGCTGACGTTTTCCGCTACCATTCCAATATCATTTCTCATTAGATCGACTATCGTACAATGCTCGGCAGTCTCTTTCAGGTCAGATAGGATACGTTGTTCGGCATCGGGAGTTTCGGTGCTTATCGTTCCTTTCATTGGGTTGGTCGATATTATGCCGTTTGATATTCTTACAAACCTTTCGGGTGAAAAGCAAACAAAGTTATCCGGAACAAAAATACTATAAGGTGAACGGCTTAGAAGAAAAATGTGTTTCAGGCTCAATTCTGTTTGTATAAGAGTCCGGATCGTCAGGTTGGCAAGGTATGAATCGCCTCGCATCAGTCCCTGCATTACACTGTCAAATAGTCTCCTATACTCGCTGTATGGCATTGGGAAAGGTGTCATCTCGAAAGGAATAGAATGTTGAGTAGATACGGATTCCGGTTTATTGCCGCCTAAGGGTGTATTAAACAGAATAGAGGTTTGTTCTAAGGGGTTTTCAACAAAAAAACCTTTCTTCATGTCGAAATCTATGGCAAACAGGAAAGGAGTCCTTTTTTTACCGGATTCGTTCATGCGTTTTTTCACTTCTTGTGCTTTCATCCTTTAAGGTTGTTCAGGAAGTTGGACATAATAGTTTTTCCACAATCTGTCATGAACGATTCGGGGTGGAACTGTAATCCGTGTATATTATATTTCCGATGTGATAACGACATGATATTCCCTTCATCATCAACGGACGTTACTTTCAGGCAATCAGGAAAGTTTTCTTTTAAGACACGCCATGAATGATACCTGCCTGCCATAATTTTTTTATTCATCCCCAAAAATAAACGGCTGTGATCGTTTATTGTTATGGTAGATCGGATTCCATGAGCGGGTTTTTCCATATTACGGATATTTGCTCCATAATATTCGGCTATTGCCTGATATCCAAGGCAAATACCCAGTATTGGCGTCCGTCCTTCATATGTTTTAATGGTCTGACCAATAATTCCGGCTTCGGATGGTATGCCGGAACCGGGAGAAATGACTATCCTATCAAAATCAGATACCATCGTCATGGTAAGTTTGTTACGAAGACAAATCTTAATAATATCTTCTTTATTGCAAACTGATTTTATCAGGTGTAGAAGATTATAAGTAAATGAATCGTTATTATCTATCAGGAGTACTTTCATTGAAAAATGATAAATGCAAAGGTATCATATTTTATTTTGCATCACCAAAAATCAATAGCCCGAAATTCACAAAACTGTAGATTCAATCAGTAAATTCAACAAAAGTTAACTCTAATAACGTGGAGACGCCCAAATTGGGACGTCTCTGTGCGTTATCATTGTTGCATGTCTGACGACACGCAGGACACTATTACGTTATCTTTATTCTACCGAACTTGAATTCCTAACGGAATTCGCAGGCGTAATTTATTACATACCTACCAACAGGCGTGGGGCATAACGCATTTATACACAACAAATTACGTCTCGTCATTGCGAATGGAACGAAGTGGAATGTGGCAATCTCATATTATTGCAAACGAAGTGCAACAACCACCTGTGCATTAAGTCTTTGCTTCGTCGTTCCTCCTCGCAATAGGCTGAGATTGCCACACCTTCGGTTCGCAATGACAGGTTAACTTATTATATATCAATATATTGCACGGCTTTGCGAAGCAAAGCCGTGCTCCGTTCTTATCCCGAACTCACGTTATTTAGGGGTTTTCTTGTAACGAAGTCTGTTTATCCCTTATGCAATCTGCTTTGCTATTAAGGAATATTAAGGTACTTATGAGTTTGCAGGGAAATTCGCCATTTAGGGTTTTTCATGATATACTCAATGATCTTCGGGGTCATTTTTTCCCTGTTGCTCCATTCCGGTTGCAGATATAAGATTGCATTACGGTTTACTTTTGAGGCTTGTTCTTCGGCAAAAATAAAATCGTGTTGATTATAAATGATTACTTTCAGCTCATGTGCTTGGGAATAAATAGTTTCCAGAGGTAAAGAAGTTTTTTTAGGAGAGAGGCAAATCCAGTCTATGTAGCCGGTTAGCGGGTAAGCTCCGGAAGTTTCTATGTGAATGGTGCAGCCGGCTTCTTTTAACAGTTTGGTTAACGGCTCCAAATTCCACATCAAAGGCTCTCCTCCGGTCAAAACGATTGTTTTTGCGTGAGAAGCGGCAATCTTTGCAATTTCTTCTACGGGACTTACCGGATGTATAGCGGGGTTCCAGCTTTCTTTTACATCACACCAGTGACAGCCTACATCGCAACCTCCGATTCGAATAAAATAAGCAGCGGTTCCGGTATGTTTCCCTTCTCCCTGTAATGTATAGAAATGTTCCATAACAGGCAGGAAAAATCCCAACTCCGGCTCTTTATCTCTTTCAGTCATTGTTTGTTATTCAAAAACAGCCCGCAAAGGTACAAAAAAAGAAATTATCTATACAGATTGCTTCCGTCTATGTAATCAAAAACTTCCGGAGGAAGCATAGGACGAACGTTTTTATCCTCCTTTATCATTTGTCGGATGGTGGTAGATGAAATTTCTATAACAGGAGCGGATACTTTACTGATATTCGGATGGGAAACGGGAAGAGCCGTCGGAGGAGCAGCAACACGCGGATATACTAAAATAGAGTGATATTTCAAGATTTGTTCATAGTTTTTCCACTTGTGGAAGGTGTTAAGATTATCCTCTCCCATTAATAAGATAAAATTATACTCAGGATATTTCTCCTTGAGGGAAACCAATGTATCAATGGTGTAAGATGGTTTTGGCAGGAAAAACTCTATGTTGGAAGACTGGAATTTCGGGTATTTTTGAATTGCCAGATTTACCATTTCCAGCCTGTGATGGTCATCAAGTAGAGATGACCTTTTTTTTAAGGGATTTTGAGGCGTAACCACAAACCATATTTTATCCAAATCCGAATTTTCGATAATAAAGTTGGCTATAATTAAATGCCCTATATGGATGGGATTGAATGAACCGAAAAATAAGCCTGTTTTCATATTGCTAAAAAAGGGTATTAATTTTCATAAAATTTGACATCACGAATTTGAAGTTGGTAAAAGGTTTTCCCCTGCCAGTAATTTTCATATAAAGTAAAGACCATATCAAAAGGATACTTTTCAAATTTAGGAAGTAAGTGTCCCATCTTAAAGGCGATAGCTTCAAAGGCGTTTTTGATATTATCCTGAAAGACAATCATCTTCAGGTGAGATTTATCCTTTCCCATAAGTGTATAATCTCCTCCGAAATTCACCTGTTTTGCCAGAAAGACAGGGCGCATATTTCCGGGACCGAAAGGTTCAAAATAATTGATAAGTCTGAAAAATCGCTTATTTATAATATTCAGAGAAATTTCTTCATCAATTTCAATGGTAGGAGTTCTTTGATTCTCTTTGATGGTCTCTTTTACTACGGATTCAAATTTTTCCTTAAAGAATAAAAAATTTTCTTTTTTAATGGAAAGACCGGCAGCATACATGTGTCCGCCGAATTGTTCCAGATATTCAGAAGTAGCTTCCAGTGCCTTATATATATCAAACCCCACTACGCTTCGGGCAGAGGCAACCAGGTCTTTGTTCTTTCCCTCCGTGAAGACTATCGTAGGGCGGTAATATTCTTCAATCAGCCTTGAAGCCACAATTCCGATAACTCCCTTGTGCCATTTTCGATTAAAAACCACAGTGGAATATGTTTTTGTTTGTCCGGTTTTTACGATTTCCTGAATAGCTTCGGAGGTAATATTGGCATCCAGTTCCCGTCGTTCATTATTGAGTTCGTTAATTCGGGAATATATCTTACGTGCATCGATTTCATTTTGAGAAATAAGCAGTTCCACAGCATTGCGTGCATGGCTTATCCTCCCCGCAGCATTTATCTTTGGAGCAATACCAAAAACCACGTTGTTTACTGAAAAGGTTTCGCGTGTTTCCTTTGGGATAAAGGCTTTTAGTCCGGTTCGAGGATCATCCAATAATCGTTTCAACCCGAAAGCAGTAAGAATGCGGTTTTCTCCGGTGATGGGAACAATATCTGCCGCAATACTGACAGCCACCAAATCCAGATAAGAACTTATCTTTTCAAGAGGAATTTGTTTTGTTATGGATATTGCCTGAATAAGTTTAAATCCGACGCCACAACCGCTTAAAAACTTGTAAGGATAGTTACAGTCAGGGCGTTGCGGGTCGAGTATGGCAACTGCTTCGGGAATCATATCATCGGGTAAGTGATGGTCGCAAATGATAAGATCAATTCCTTTTTCTTTAGCGTAAAGGGTTTTTTCTGCCTCTTTTATCCCGCAATCCAGAGCGATGATTAGGGAAAAACCGTTATCAAAAGCAAAATCCACTCCCTGATAAGAAATTCCGTATCCTTCTTCGTATCGGTCGGGTATGTAATAATCTATATTGGTGTAAAAAGAAGATATAAACAGATACATCATTGATACTGCGGTAGTACCATCTACATCGTAGTCTCCATATATCAATATTTTTTCATTGTTTTCCACCGCCCGGATAATTCTTTCTACGGCTACGTCCATGTCTTTCATAAGAAAAGGGTCGTGAAGTTTATCCAGAGACGGTTTAAAGAATTCTTTAGTTTTATCGAAAGTATCAATATCCCGTTGTAAGAGTAAATTCGTGATTTCCTGAGGGAATCCCAGTTCCTCAGCAAGTTTTTGAGCGATGGCAGGATTCGGTCGAGATAGGAGTAACCAACGATTTTGCATAGTCTACAAAGGTAATTATTTTTATTTAACCCCTGACATTTACATCTAATACGTAATCGGTGAAAAATTGTGGAGACGTCTAAATTGGGTGTCTATACAAACGTAATATTCTGTGCGTGATGTTTTTGCGAGCGGAACGCAGTGGAGCGTGGCAATCTACCCATTGCAAACGAAGTGCGGTAATCCTCAGGTTAACTTAGCTTTTTTATTAATTCTTCTGCTTTTAAATAGCCTGACAATAAGGAATCTTTATCGGATAAACCTGAATATTGTTCGATCTGAGATTTTAAAAGCATATTCTTCCACTCATCCGAAAATTCATCTCCAAATTTATTGGATAATTTTTCTTCTATATCCGACATGGTTATAAATTGTTCTTTGGTAATATTCAGATTTTGATATGCTGCTTCTTGTAAAAGAGACCCCAATAAGGTATAAAATCCTTTTTTATCTTCTCCTTTCTCTGCTATCTTCTTCAATTGGAACAACTCCGAAACAATATCTTTTTTATCTGTTCCTTTCGATGGGAATTGGAGTTTATCTAATTTAGACTTTCCATCCGTCTCGGGGAGGACTTCTTCGGGCTTTCCCTGACCTGATTTGTTTTTTCTGATAAACTTAAAATAAACGATTCCCATCGTGGCGATGATTATACTTATTATCAGAATTATCAACGGGATATTGAATTTTTCCTCTTTTTTATCGAATACTTTTGAGATAACATCATTTACCGGAACATCGGGAATATAGGTTTCCGTTCTTTCCGAATCACGTATCGTTTGAAAACCGGAACTGTCTTTTTTATCTATAACCGGCTCCACTACGGTTAGGCTAATGGAATCTGCGGACAACTTTTTAAATATCCCTTCTTGTGGGTCAAAAAAGCTAAATGGATTTATCTTTATATCATATTTTCCTCCTTTGTGAGGAACCAATACGGTGGATGCGCTTATCTTTCCAATCACTCCCTCCAATGTCGGGATTGATTCCAGCCTGCTCTTGGGAGGAAACAGTTCTATTCCCTCAGGGGTTGCTGATATTCCGGGAACTTTCACCAATCCTATATTCCCTTTTCCGGCTATTTCAACACGGATAGTTGCGGCTTCTTCCGTCTTTAGCTTTTTTGTACTGGAAGTCGCTTTTAGTGTATAATTCCCTACTATTCCGTAAAAATCTTCGGGGGAATCTTCCGGTAGTTTTTTTACCTGCAGGGTGACCGGCGTTGATCTTATATATATCTCCTGTTCATTAAAAAATCCATCCGGAACGGTTAATGTTAACGTAAACGGACTTATTACCGTTGTCCCGGATTTAGAGGGAAACATAACATAAGAACTTATCAGGCTGCAAAAATATATTTCTCCGTTGATAATTTCCTGTTTGTAGGTATTACTCCTCTCTTTTACAGGCTGAACAAATAATCCCTGAAAGTTGGGAGGAACCAAATGTGTCATAGTGTTCAACAATTCTATACGCCGGGTATAAAAATTTAATTGTGCAACAATTCCCTCGTTCTGATACGGATTTTTTTCGGATACTTTAAGGGATAAAAATGCTTCTCCCATTTTTGAGGGGACAATTCCTTCTTCATGGTGATTGTTACTCGCCACTATGGCAACTGTAATCGGCTTTGTACTGTATGTTTTTCCATCTACCACTACGGTAGCCTCCCCTATTTTTACATTTCCGGTCTTGAGGGTACGTAACCCTACTTCCTCGCCATATTCTATAATTACATTCCCCTCTTCATCATAACTGTGGTTTTCAAGCACCTGCCGTCCTATCACTTGTGCATTGGTAAATGCAGGTAATTTGATGTTTCCTATTTCTCTGACCTCTTTGTTTTTTATGGAAAGAATAAATTGTATACGGACAGGCTCATCCAGACTTACCTCTTTTTTTTGCGGTATTGCCTGAAAAGTTATCTGGGCTGTTATCCGGACTACTCCTAAAAAAACAATAAAAAATACTATTAAAATTTTCTTCATCACCAGTCTTTACCTCGCTGATTTTGAGATGGAGGTACTTTTTTATTTATAATTTTCTGTTGTGCTCTTTTTTCCTGTTCTTCCATTGCTCCCAAAATACCCTCATAATATTGCTTCCGGGCTTTTTCTTTTTCAGGGAAATTTGTATTATCGGTATGTGATTTTAAATTCTCTATAGAGTGCTGACCTTCCTCATCTCCGCTTCCCTGCCCGGACTGCTGTTCTCCTTTTCCTCCTGATTGTCCTTGTTGGTTGTTCTCTTTTTTATCCTGAAATTGATTCTGAGACTGTCCCTGCTGCTGCTCCTGAGATTCTTTATTCCCTCCGTTCTTTTGTTTATCCTGACCGTTCGCGGACTGATCTTGTTGCTGTTGCCCCTTATCTTCCTGCTGTTCTTTTGCTTTTTGCTTTGCTAATGTATAATTATATCTTGCTCTTTCGTCTTTGGGATTTATTTGTAACACTTTTTTGAACGCTTCTGCCGCCCGTGCGTATTCTTTTTTCTGATAATAACTGTCTCCTATATTAAAGTACGCATTTGACCTGTCGATGTTATCGGTTGCCAATTTAACCGATTTTTCATACTGCGACAAGGCATCGTCATACTTTTTTAATTTATACATCGCATTCCCCAGATTAAAATTAGATTTATACGAATCTTCTCCCTCCTGCACTGCTCTCAAATAATTAGCTGCGGCTTCGTCATAGGAAGCTGCCAAATAGTTTTTGTTCCCTTCTATTAAATATTTTCTTGCCTTATTATCCTGTGCAGGCAGGAAATTTACAGAGAAAAGGAAGAGTATTAATGTCCAATATTTTACTTTTACATACATCATAACAAAGGTACTAAGATTATACGTTAAAATCTCGCCTATAATTTGTTAAAGAAACAATAATTAATATCATCAGAGCCACTCCGATGGAAAACTGAAAATACTGTTTTGAATCATTGGTATAATTTATTGATTGTTCTTTTTTATTCAGTGTTGACAACGAGTTAAACAGCTGTCGGGTTACTTCACCGGTAGGATTTCCTCCATAGAAATAGGCTCCTTTGGTTCCTATTGCCAACTGTTTCAGGGAACTGTCTTCCAGTCGTGTTAAGACAATATCCCCATTTTCGTCTTTTTTATATTCGGAATAACCGTTTTGATGGGTTACGGGTATAGGTGCTCCCTGAGGTGTACCCATTCCTACCGAAAAAATAGTTATCTCATTTTTATCCGCCATTGCAAGTGCTTTATCTACTTCTCCTTTATGGGATTCTCCATCGGAAACTAAAACTATGGCTTTGGATGTATTGGAAATATGGGATAACATATTAGAGGCTTCCTGCACTGCGTTTGCAATATTGGTTCCCTGAGCCGTAATAAGTTTTGTGTCCACTCCGCTTAGATATATTTCTGCGGCTCCGTAATCGTTGGATAAAGGCATAACCGAATAGGCATGACCTGCAAAAACTACCATTCCTACCCTGTCTCCTCCTAATTTGGCTATAATATCCCCGATTATTTTTCTGGCTTTCTCTATTCTGGAAGGCAATACGTCTTCTGCATTCATCGAGGTGGAAACATCAATTACGAATACTATATCAATTCCCTCTCTTTTTACTTCTTTTTTCTCTACTCCTCCTAATAAATTCGCCAGACTTAATACAATCAAGATAAAGGCTATAATTATCCAGATATTATCTCTGATAAATCCCTGTAGGTTTATATTTCCGAAAATCCTTTCCTGTAAAGATGAATCTGCAAACCGGGTTATTTTTGATCTCTTCCATCCATATAAATACAGCATTCTCCATACCAGAAAGGGTATAAGAACCAGTAAATACAGATATGATATTTTTTCAAATTCCCAATTCATCTTTTTCCTTTAATTTATACTTCGAAATACAAAACTTCTCAACATTAATTCCAGTAATAAAAGGATCAATGCGGGAATAAGAAACATTCTGTATTTTTCTGTGTAATTATAATATTTTAAGTCGTTAATATCCGATTTTTCCAATTGGTTGATATTATCATAGATGTCCTGCAAACTCTGTGTATTGGTCGCCCTGAAATATTCGCCTCCGGTTCGTTCGGCAATATATTTTAACAGTTCTTCATCTATTTCTACTTTTTGTTTCTCGAAATCTATCTTTCCGGTATACGGATTCTGACTTGACGGAAATAAAGCCAATCCGTTAGTTCCTATCCCTATGGTATATACTTTTATCCCTTCTTCCGCAGCAATATCCGCAGCGACCGTAGGTTCTACAAAACCATCATTGTTTACTCCATCGGTCATCAAAATAATGACCTTTGACTTTGCCTTACTGTCTTTCAAATGGTTTACTGCGGTGGCTAGCCCTACTCCTATTGCCGTTCCTCCCTCTAATGTCTGGGTTCTTAATCCCTGTATCTGTTGAGTTAAGATACTTCTGTCAACGGCTAACGGAACCAAAGTCAATGCTTCTCCGGAATAGGCAATTAAACCTATCCTGTCTACGGAACGTTCCAAAGCAAACCTCTCAGCCACTTCTTTCAGGGCAGTTAACCGGTCGGGGTCTAAATCTTTTGCCAGCATGCTTAGAGAAACGTCTACCGTTAGCATAATATCAATTCCTTTTTCACTTTGCAAAACCTGTGAAACATCCACCACTCTGGGTCTTGCTAAGGCTAATATCAATAAGGTAATTGCTGCCAGCCTTAGCCAAAACATTACAGGTCTGAAAAAACTTACTCCACTGTTCGTGGCTTTAAATGCATATAAATTAGGAATGGCTATCGCTTCGGGCTTTATCTTGTTCCTGTACTTAAGGAAGATAAAAACCGGGATTATCAGTAATAAAACTAAAAACCACGAATAACCAAACTCCAGATTAGTATTCATCTTGTTCTCTGAAATTATAAACCTCCGTTTTTGTTTCGTCAATAAACTTCTTTGCCATTTCCGTATGTATTTTCGTTTCAGGAATTGTCGGTCTTGATTTGGCAAACTTAGCCAGGTCTGCTGCATGAAAAATAATGCCCAAACTTTGTTTTTCCTTGTCGTCTATCCGGTTCTTCTCTCCCAAATACTCTATTAAGTCATCTGATAACAGTTTAGTTGCAGGAAATTTCCAGTGCGCCTCCATATATTCCTTCAAGATAGAAATCATCTCTGTATAGTACTTTTTACTTAATCCTTTATTGAGATAACCGGATTTTTCCAGCTTCTTTAATTTTTTAATCGCTATCACATCCGGGCTTGTTCCTGTGTACTCTCCGGATTTTTTCTTCTTCCTCTCGAGATAATATAAAACCGCCAGAACAATGGCTACTATGAGAATAGTTGCTCCCATAACCATATAAAGCCAATATTGTTCAAAATAATCTCTAAATATTTTAGGCTCGGTAATAATCGTCCTGATGTCATATAAAGGATACTTTAAACTGTCTACGGGAACCGGAACTATCCTGACCTTATATTGACGGGTAAAATATTCTTTTGAATTAACCAGTATCCTCTGCGAGGGAACGGTAAACAGACCCTCTTCATATCCTGAAAAGGTAATGCTGTCAGTATAGACATACTTCTCATCCTGAATCAGGGTATCTTTTTTTCTGCCCAAAAGCTCCAAATGATACGTAAGAGTGTCTTTGATAACAGGAAAAACAATATTGTCGGCTTTTTCGGCTTTCACTTGCAATCTCAGCACAATCGGTTCTCCATATTTAACCGTTGTCGTAGACAGGGAAGAAACAGGAACCTGTGAATGGGAATAGACACAAAACAGGAAAAAGATTATAATTACTTTAAACTTCACAACTAACGATGCCCTTTAAAATAGTTAAACAATAGTTTTGCATAATCACCATCCGTGTGAATACTCAGGAACCCTGCTCCGTTTTTAGTAAATGAATTTTCGGTCAGGGTAATCATCTGTTGGTAGTAGTTGGAATATCTGTCTCTCACTGCTTTTGAGGAAGTATTTACCCATTGCAGTTTACCGGTTTCCAAATCCTTAAGATAAAGCAATCCCATGTCGGGGAAGATTTTTTCTATCTTGTCATATACCCGGATTCCGGTTACATCATGTTTTTTTGTTATAATGCTTAAACTTCTTTCAAAATTGGTTACATCAAAATCGGACAGTAAAAATATAGCCGATTTCCTTTTTACGGTCTTCAACAAAAAATCAAAAACCGTATTAAGGTCGGTTTCTGCCTGTTTGGATTCTGTTTCCAGTATAGTCTTAATTATCCTCACCACATGGGAATTTCCTTTTTTGGGCGGAATAAAAACATCGATCTTATCAGAATACAGTATCAATCCTACTTTATCATTGTTCTTTATTGCTGAAAAAGCCAAAGTTGCACTAATTTCTGCAACGGTTTCATTTTTAAACTGCTTACGGGTTCCGAAATTCATGGATGCGCTGATGTCTACTAAAATCATGGAAATCATTTCCCTTTCTTCTTCGAATATCTTTACGAAAGGTTCGTTAAAACGTGCCGTTTTGTTCCAGTCAATTTTTCGCACATCGTCTCCAAACTGATATTGACGCACTTCGGAAAAAGTCATGCCTACTCCTTTAAAAGAACTATGATACTCTCCCAGAAATAAAGAATTGAGTCTCTTCTTGGATTTAAGTTCAATAAGTTTTACCTTTTTTAAGAGTTCTTCGGTCGTCAACTTCTTTTTATTTTAACCTTGAATGTAAATACTATTTACGGTGCTGTTATAGAATGTAAGATCTGTTCTATAATATCTTCCGAAGTTATATTTTCCGCTTCGGCTTCATAAGTAACTCCTATACGATGACGAAGCACATCTTTGGCTATGGATTTTACGTCCTCCGGAATTACAAAACCTCTTTGATTCAGGAAAGCATTGGCTTTCGCCGCTAAAGCCATGCTGATGCTTCCCCGCGGAGAAGAGCCGAATAAAATATAAGGTTTTAACTGAGATAAATTGTACTTTTCAGGAAACCGGGTAGAAAACACAATATCCAGAATATAACTCTCTATTTTCTCATCCATGTATATTTCTTTAACTAAATCTCTGGCTTCAAATATTTTATCTAAAGACACCACCTTTTTCACCTGATGTTTCTCTTTGGAAATACTCTGCCTCAAAATAGTTCTCTCCTGTTCAAATTCCGGGTAAGAGACTACACATTTCAACATAAACCGGTCTACCTGAGCCTCCGGAAGAGGATAGGTTCCTTCCTGATCTATCGGATTCTGGGTTGCCAACACCAAAAAAGGTTCTTTTAACTTAAAGGTCTCATCTCCGATAGTTACCTGTTTTTCCTGCATGGCTTCCAACAGGGCAGATTGAACCTTCGCCGGAGAACGGTTAATTTCATCAGCCAGGATAAAATTAGCAAAAACAGGGCCTTTTTTTACGGAGAAGTCATTGTCTTTCACGTTATAAATTAAGGTTCCTACCACATCGGCAGGTAACAAATCCGGAGTAAACTGAATACGAGAAAATTCTCCGTCCAACGCTTCCGCCAATGTTTTTATTGCCAGCGTTTTTGCCAGACCGGGAACTCCTTCCAATAACACATGCCCATCGCTCAAAAGTCCTATAAGCAACCTGTTGATCATATATTTCTGACCTACGATCACCTGATTGATCTCCTTGAACAATAGTTTAAAGTCAGGGCTTTTTTCCTGTACCCTATCAATAATGATTTTAATATCTTCCGAAGTTGATGTATAATCCATTCCTTTCCAAAAATAAACTTAAAATAAACTTACGACAAAGGTCTATATTTTATTTGAACTGTATTATTAACAATACGTTAAAATTCATGTCAAAAATCATACTTTATCGCCCGCCAAAAATATAAAATCTTTATAAACGAATTATCCATATTTATTACTTCCATAAATTTATATGGAGAAAAGTTAGTAAGTTTGCACGAACAGTACTCAATTTTATGGAAACTGCACCAAGTACGAAACCTAAATGGATAAGGGTAAAACTCCCTACGGGTAAGAATTATAAGGAACTCCGCGTATTGGTAGACAAATACAAACTCAATACTATTTGCCAGAGCGGAAGTTGCCCGAACATGGGAGAATGCTGGGGAGAAGGAACTGCTACTTTTATGATCTTGGGAAATATCTGTACCCGTAGCTGTGGATTTTGCGGGGTTAAGACCGGACGCCCTGCCGAAATAGACTGGGAGGAACCGGAAAAAGTAGCCCGTTCCATTAAACTAATGAAGGTTAAACATGCAGTGCTGACCTCCGTAGACCGTGATGATCTAAAAGACATGGGGTCTATCCTCTGGGCGGAAACTATCAATGCCGTCAGGAGGATCAGTTCGGGAACGACTATGGAGACCTTAATCCCCGACTTTCAGGGAATCCGTAAACACATAGACCGGGTTTTGGAGGCTGCTCCTGAGGTTATTTCCCATAATATGGAAACCGTACGCCGATTGACAAGAGAGGTGAGAATACAGGCAAAATACGACCGAAGTCTGGAAGTTCTCCGATATATAAAGGAACAGGGACAGAGAAGAACCAAAACCGGAATTATGCTGGGATTAGGAGAAAAACCTTCCGAAGTGTATGAAACTATTAAAGACATTCATGATGCAGGGGTAGATGTTCTAACCATTGGGCAATATCTCCAGCCCAGTAAAAAACATCTTCCGGTTAAAGAATATATTACATTGGAACAGTTTAAAGAATACGAGGATTTTGCCCGTAATCTGGGTAATTTCCGCCATGTGGAAAGCAGCCCTTTGGTTCGTTCTTCTTATCGTGCGGAAAAGCATGTGAAGTAAAATCTGCCAATTTAACCTACCGACGAATAAAGCATCAAAAACAGGTAACGTACCGAAGATATTAATGAGATAAAATAAGAAAAGGTTGTTTCACGAATTATGAAACAACCTTTTTCAAAAAAAATCTACTTACTATGTTGCTTCTTTATTTATTCATATCTCAATCCAAATACAAAATGGATGTCTTCCATCGCCGGGTTGACAATAACAGCTCCGAAAATAGGAAGACTATAAGTATCGGTTATTTTTATTCCCTTAGAAACCCCGAACTTTATCTCGTTAACATCGAATCCGGTAGTGCCATATAACACACCCTCCCACGGAGTGAAACCTAGCGCAATATCCAAATCCAATCCCTGAAAAGAGAACGGATAGGAAAATTCGATAAATGTGGAATAAGAGTTGTCTCCGTCAGCGTTTTTATCACCTTCTCCCAGAAAAAAGGTATTCCATGCGACTGTCAAAGGAACTTTCTCTGAAAAAGTATAAGCCAAAGAACCCTCTAACAGATGCCCTATATTTCCGCCTGTGGGTTTGCTGAAATAGCCATAAGCTCCTTCTCCGTCAAACCAAACATCGGTAACCGTAGCAGAAAACCCACCAACGGCATAAGATGCATAAAAATCTATTTCCTTATGTCCTCCTTCACTACCTCCCCGAAAATCCGTAGACCCCCAAGAACCCAATGTAAAGCCACCTGCTTCCAATGCTAAAGACGGCTGGAAACTTGCTCCCGTCTGTTTGATTCCTCTCCAGACATAACTGCTCACTAAATCTCCGGAAAAATTGAGTTTAACTTTCCCTGTTGCTTCCGTATCTGAAGATTGTGCCCCAACCCTCGAAAAAGATGTTAATAATCCGCACGCTAAAACAAATCTTAAAAAAGTAATTTTTAGTTTCATACCCTGTTAAATTTAAAGTTATTATATTAAAATAGTATTTTTTTAAATCGACCACCCTTAAAAATATAGGGGGATAAATAATTTTTTTACAAAAATATATAATAATTCAATACGAGCCAAATTATTTTATAAAGGGATTTGAATTTTTAGGGAAAATTCAAAAGACAAACAGTTAAAAATATTGCGCCACGAGTTTT
Organism: Flavobacteriaceae bacterium; assembly: GCA_031273305.1. Lineage (GTDB taxonomy): Bacteria > Bacteroidota > Bacteroidia > Flavobacteriales > Weeksellaceae > Apibacter. The sequence continues at coordinate 8,784 of JAISSC010000080.1, read as the reverse complement.
AAATAAAGCGACACTTCCCCGACGAATAAAAAATAATATTTTTTAACATACCCCTGTTTTTTACTTATCGAATTCAATAATATTAACTTATTTTTAATACATACCCCCTAATTTTTTAATAATATTTTGTGAAATTAAATATATTTTGTAACTTTACCCCTGTAAGTTAAGAAGTCATTAAATGATACATTATTTACATTTTTTATTTACAACTAATAATTTCTAACCAAAAAACCTTAAAAGTTATGTCAAGAGTTAAAAAAGCACCTACACTAAAAAGAACATTGGGCAGTTTCAGACTGTGGGGTATCGCAGTCGGATTGGTTATTTCCGGAGAATATTTCGGATGGAGTTACGGATGGTCACATGCCGGTACACTGGGTTTCCTTATTTCGGGAGCATTCGTGGCAATAATGTACATGACATTTATATTCAGTTTCACCGAGTTATCCACTTCTATTCCACATGCGGGAGGTCCCTTTGCCTATGCCCGCAAAGCCTTTGGAGATAAAGGAGGATTTCTGGCGGGCTTTTCCACACTGGTGGAATTTGTCTTTGCACCACCGGCTATTGCTATGGCGATAGGAGCGTACTTAAGCGTACAGTTCGATTGGATAAACCCTCAAATCACGGCGATTGTCATGTATTTGATATTTATGGGGTTGAATATACTGGGAGTAAGCATTGCGGCTTCGTTCGAGTTGGTCGTGACGATACTTGCCATTATAGAATTGCTGGTGTTTATGGGAGTTGTTTCACCGGGTTTCAAATGGGATAATTTTGTTGCCAACGGTTGGGCAGGCAAAAATGAATTTACGTCGGAGACGTTTTCCGGTATATTTGCCTCCATACCGTTTGCTATCTGGTTTTTCCTTGCCATAGAGGGAGCTGCAATGTCCGCAGAGGAAGCCAAAGACCCTAAAAAAACAATTCCCAGAGCATTTATTTGGGGAATTTTCACCCTCGTGCTATTGGCACTCGGCGTAATGCTATTTGCAGGTTCGGTGGGTGACTGGAGGGAATTATCAAACATTAACGACCCGCTGCCACAAGCGATGAAAGTTATCGTGGGCGATTCCAGCGGATGGCTGCACATGCTGGTTTGGCTGGGATTGTTCGGATTAATTGCGTCTTTTCACGGAGTAATCATGGGATATTCCCGCCAGATATTTGCTCTGGCAAGGGCAGGCTATCTTCCCAAATCGCTTTCTAAAGTAAATTCCCAATTCAGAACTCCTCACTGGGCTATTTTGGCGGGAGGTATAGTGGGTATCCTTGTTATATTTTCCGACAACTGGGTAGTGTTCGGCGACCAGCCGCTAACGGCTAACATTGTAACCATTGCCGTGTTTGGCTCCATCACAATGTATATCGTATCCATGATGGCGTTAATAAAGTTGAGAAGGTCGGAACCCGATATGGAACGTCCGTTCAAGGCTCCGTTTTATCCTGTGTTCCCTATTGTATCACTGGTGTTTGCGATAGTCTGCCTGATAGCCATTATTTATTATAACTTCTCACTCTTCTTAGTGTTTTTGGGAATGATGGCTCTTGCTTACACCTACTATTATTTAACCCAGCATAAAATTGAAGAAATTGTTGAAGAAGTTGAAGAAGCCATTGAAGAAGTTCTCGAAGAAATAGAAGGAGAGCCTCTCGATGAAGCAGCATTATAAAGAATATTTCACATTAATTATTTAAATATTTAAATCAGGAAGAAACTCAACGGAAAAATGTACAAAACTATCATCGGAAATACAGTATATTCTTTCAATAGCCTAAAAGAACTTATGGCAAAGGCTTCCCCTGAGCGTTCAGGCGATCATCTTGCAGGTATTGCCGCTCAAAGTATGGAAGAACGCATTGCTGCCCAAATGACACTGGCTGACCTTCCGCTCAAAATTTTTCTGGAAGAAATGTTGATTCCTTATGAAGAAGATGAAGTTACGAGGCTTATTATAGATACCCATGATAAAGAAGTTTTTTCATCCATCAGTCATTTCACTGTTGGAGATTTCAGGAACTGGTTGTTAAGTGAGGATGTAGACAACAATACGCTGAGTTATATCGCACCGGCAATTACCCCCGAAATGGCGGCGGCAGTAAGCAAAATTATGAGAAATCAGGATTTAATTCTTGTTGCAAAAAAATGCAGGGTAATCACTCGTTTCCGAAATACCATCGGCTTGCCCGGACATTTCAGTGTCCGATTGCAACCCAACCACCCGACCGATGACCTGAAAGGCATTGCCGCAAGCATCATTGACGGTCTGATGTATGGAAGCGGAGATGCCGTAATCGGGATTAATCCTGCAAGTGATAGCCTGCCTCTGCTCAAAAAGCTGAATTATATGCTGGATGAAGTTATTCACCACTATGAAATCCCCGCTCAATCCTGTGTATTGACCCATGTCAGTAACACTATTGAGATGATAAACAACAATGTTCCCGTAGACCTTGTATTTCAATCTATCGCCGGTACGGAAGCAGCAAATACAGGATTCGGCATCAACCTTTCCATGCTGGAAGAAGCCCATGAGGCGGCACTAAGCCTCCGGAGGGGAACCGTAGGAAACAATGTTATGTATTTTGAAACCGGACAGGGAAGTTGTCTTTCTTCCAACGGTCATCACGGAGTGGACCAACAAACCTGTGAAGCACGTGCTTATGCCGTTGCCCGAAGATTTTCGCCTTTGCTGGTTAACACGGTAGTAGGATTTATCGGGCCGGAGTATCTCTACGATGGAAAACAAATCACACGCGCCGGACTGGAAGACCATTTTTGTGGTAAATTGCTTGGGGTTCCTTTAGGGTGCGATGTATGCTACACCAACCATGCAGAAGCCGACCAGGACGATATGGATAATCTCCTGACCCTTTTGGCTGCCGCAGGACTAACCTTTATGATAGCCGTTCCGGGAGCTGATGACATTATGCTGAACTATCAAAGCAATTCTTTCCACGATGCCCTATACATAAGGGAACTGCTGGGATTGAAACACGCACCTGAATTTAGTAAATGGCTGAAAAACATGAAGTTAACCGATGTTAAAGGAAATCTGCTTAAATCGGATACCCATCCTCTTATCGGCTTAATGAATCAACAAACTTAAATAATATAAAATAAAGAAATTATGAGCACCCAAAAACAACAAGTGATAGCAGATTCCATAACATATTGGAACAGTGGTAAGACAATGGAATGGCAAAATTTGAACATCGACTTTGTAATGGGTAAACGGGAAGGATATTACTTCTGGGATATGGACGGAAAACGATTGATGGATGTACATATCAACGGGGGAACTTTCAGTTTAGGACACAGAAATCCCGAAATTATCGAAGCCCTTATCAAAGGAACGGAAAATTATGACATCGGGAACCACCATTTTCCATCGCCATTGAAGGCTGCATTGGCAAAAGAACTGGCAGGCGTTTCTCCCGAAGGGTTGAACCATGCCATATTCGGAGCCTGCGGTGCGGAAGCTGTTGACCTAGCCCTAAAAAGCGCACGTTGTGCTACCGGACGGAAAAAGATCATCTCGGTCAAAAACTGTTACCACGGACACACAGGGTTAGCCGTTTCTGCGGGAGCCGAGCGTTTTTCCAAACTATTTCTTGCAGAGCGGGGAGAAAATGAAAACACCAAAGTGCCGTTCAATGATATTGATGCGATGGAACAGGCTTTGGCAAAAGGAGATGCGGCATGTGTCATTATGGAAACCATCCCGGCAACTTATGGATTTCCGATGCCTAAACCGGGATATTTACCGGCAGTAAAGAAATTATGCGAGAAATACGGAACGCTCTATATTGCCGATGAGGTGCAAACAGGGCTTTTACGAAGCGGAACAATGTGGGCAATAACCGGTTACGATGTAATTCCCGACATGATAGTCACATCAAAAGGCTTTAGTGGCGGTATTTATCCTATTTCAGCGGTAATTATGAATGAAAAAGCCTCTTCATGGCTTCGGATAGACGGAAGTGCACATATGTCCACTTTCGGAGGAACAGAACTGGGTTGTATATGCGCCCTGAAAGTATTGGAGATACTGCAACGAAAGGAAACTATCGAAAATGTTGCTTTTGTATCCCGATACTTACGAGAAGGATTAGAAAGAATTAAGTCTGAAAACCCTGATACATTTCTGGAAATCCGCCAGAATGGTACTATTATGGGACTGGTTTTCCACGGAACGCAGGGAGCTATACCCGTAATGCAACATCTGTTTGAAAACGGAGTTTGGGCAATCTATTCAATGCTGGACAACAGTGTGTTGCAATTTAAACCGGGTATCTTATGCACAAAGGAATATTGTGATGAACTATTGGAACGTATGAGTATAGGAATCAGGCAGGCAGAGACGTCTATCTTATCCGCAATAGAATAATATTATATCAATAAAACTAAAATTACATGTTTACACACAAAGATATATTTGATAGTTTCGCTCAGGATGCTTTAAAAAAATATGGCTTGGAAAAGACCTGCAAAGCTGAACTGCTACAACTTTCCGAAAATATTACTTATCTTATACAAGATGAGAAAACAGGCAAAAAAACGGTACTGCGCATCAGCAGACCGGGATACCATACTATAGAAGAACTCGATTCTGAACTGCTATGGCTGAAAGAGATAAAAAGTTATACGCCTCTGATCGTAGCCGACCCTATCAAAGGACTTAACGGAAGTTATATCCAACTGATTCGCAGTTGGATGATAAATGATACTTATGTATGTATCTTATATGAGTTTTTAGAAGGTAAAATTCCCGACGAAACAGATGAAGCGACCATAGTTAATCATTTTGTCAGGTTAGGTGAAACAACGGCATACCTCCACAAGCATGCAAAAATGTGGAACCATGCCGACAGGCTCAGCCGTTTTGTTTGGGATTATGATACCATGCTCGGAAGCAATCCTCGTTGGGGACGATGGCAAGCCGCCAGAGACCTGACAAAGAAGGATAAGGAACTGTTAGAACGAACGTCTGCCGTGATAAAAGGAAGATTGGAAAAATACGGAAAAAACAAACATAACTTCGGATTGATACATGCCGACCTGCGTCTGGCAAATCTACTTATCGAGGACGATATAATCAAGGTAATAGATTTTGATGATTGCGGATTCGGATGGTTCATGCACGACCTTGCATCTGCCGTAAGTTTCATCGAGGCTAAACCCATCACCGAGAAATTAATAGAAAACTGGCTTATCGGTTACCAGAAGATAGAGCCTATATTAAAAACCGACCTCGACGAAATTGATACGTTCATTATGCAACGCCGATTGCAACTGCTGGCATGGTTGACCAGCCACAGCGACAGTGATCCTGTTAAAGAACTAAGCATCGGATACGCAGACGGAAGCATAAATTTAGCAGAAAAATATTTAACTAAATACAATTAATTATTAAAAAAATTTAACGTGGAAATTACCGGTGTACAAATCGAAAAAAATTCATGGTCGTTTTTACGAGAATTTACCGGTGCCCGAATAGCTCTCGGACGTACGGGCGTCAGCCTTCCCACGCGGGAATTGCTGAAATTCAGTCTGGCTCATGCACAAGCCAAAGATGCGGTTCATCAGCCTTTTGATAAGAAAATGCTCAAAGAACAAATAGAGGAAATCGGGTTGCCTCTTATTGAGGTCTCAAGTGCAGCAAAGAACAGGATGGTCTACCTCACCCGCCCCGACTTGGGAAGGCAACTTTCGGAAGAGAGTAAAGACCTCCTGCAATCTGAAAGTAATCTGCCTGTGGATATAGTAATTGTCGTAGGAGACGGACTTTCTTCCAAAGCTGTGCACAAACAGGCTGCTCCCCTGTTGAAAAATTTAATCCCTTATATCTCCCAACTGAATTTATCGCCGGCTCCCATTGTGCTGGCTGAACAATCAAGGGTGGCTTTGGGGGATGAGATAGGGGAAATATTGAAAGCTAAATTAGTCGTTGTATTGATTGGAGAAAGACCGGGACTATCCTCGCCGGACAGTTTGGGGGTTTATATAACATGGAACCCTGCAATAGGGAAACTTGACTCGGAACGAAATTGCATTTCCAACATCCGCCCCGAAGGACTAGATTACCTGAAATCTGCCTTCAAGTTAGCATGGTTAATAGAACATGCTTTTTCCCTGAAAACCACAGGAATACACCTGAAAGACCAAAGCGATGATCCTTCACAATATTTGATTGTAAAGCCTAATAGTCTGATAACGAGATGATTAAACCGAGAGAATTAGAGTTTACTTTTCTCCAATAACTTTTGCAAAAGAGCTATTTGAGCCTCCAAAGATTTAATGAGCTTCTCGTATGCCTCTGTTTTTTCAAGGTATTGATTTTCAACATGTCCATTGGCGTTAGCTATTTGATTATTGTACTGATTGAATATATTCTGATTTTTAGAGTTAATAAGATTAGCTAAATCAACTTCTAAAATATCCGCTATTTTTTGTAATCGGTCAACAGTTATCTTAACCGTCTCTTTCTCAATCTTTCCGTATGCAGATTGCGTTAAATCCAATTCATGAGCCATGTATTCTTGAGAATATCCTCGTAATTCTCTAAATCTCCTAATATTTTCTCCAATTGCATTAGTCATAATAGAAATAATTTAGTCGCAAATATAATAATTTAATCTTAAAAACATTAGAAAAACAGGATTTTTACCCCAACCTTTGTCTTATAATTTTTCGCGAAAATTATAACGATATTTTAAATAAAGTTTAACAAAAAATTTGATCATCATGAATTTAGAAAAATTAAATTTGCAAGAACTTAGTGTTGAAGAATTAGTAAACACAGAGGGAGGAGGCTGGTTAAGACATTTTTGGAATAGTTTAACCATTAAGGTATTTGGAATAACTATAAAAGAAGGTTATGACAGTTACAGTAGCGGAAGCGAAAGTGGTAACGATTTATGTTTTTAAACTCTTTAGGCTGCTAATTTTTAGCAGTCTATTGTTTATTAGTCAATATTTATCTTCACAAGTAAATATTAAAATTGTAGATGAAGAAGACAATCCGATTCAATCTGTTAAGATATTTAATAAAAATACAGGTGCACTAATCTCTACCTCTTCTTATGACGGGTCTGCAACTATAAAACATATAGAAGATTCAATAAGATTATTTTCTCCTAATTTTATAGAAAAAACGCTTTATATTGATAATTCAAAGCAAAATATTTCTATTGTGTTAGAACGAAGATACACGGGTTTAAAAGAGATAGAAGTAGTCGGAAATAGCTTAGGAAATAAAGCTCTGGTAGTGGAAGCCTATGTAAGAAATTATATTATGGAAGCCGATTCCTTAACGGGATATGTAGATGCTATCGTTGATTGTGTTGTACCTCCTCCTAACTCCAAAGAAAATAATGTAACCCTTTTTTTAAAGGAATATAGAGTTTTATCCCCCTACTACAACCAAAAAAATAAAAAGAGATGGTTGGACTTATCAATTTCAAATGTCAATATACCAACCTTTCAACCTAATTCCGTTTTAAATACCCAAAAAAATCTGATTCAAATAAAAGATAGCGTAATATATCTTAAAAAATACACTGATTCAATTGTAGGTAATATTCATCTAAAAAATGATATACTTAGAGTTCAGTTAGACTTAGACAAAGCTATTGGAGATACAGTAATTCATAATTTTTTAGGATATAGGGTACAATTCCTTCAAGATGTTATAACTGAAAGTCATGACAGTCCGGATTTTGATACTTTTCTTGAAACTCCGGAAATGAAAAGATTAATATCAAAAAATCGTTATCAAAAAGTTTTAATAAAACATAAAAAAGATGATTCTTTTAATATTATTGAGAAATTTTCAGATGTAATAATTTTACGCTATAAGTATATTAAATCGGATGAGGTAAAGACAATAAAAAAACGAAAATATTCACCCGATAAAAGTTCTTACCAAGATGAATTTTGGGTCAATTATATGGAAAGTCTGCCATTATCTATAAAGGAGAAGTTAAAAAACATGATTGAACTTTAAAGAACATGGTAATTATTACATTATTTAAAGTTTATCTTTAATAATTCATCATTCAGTTGTAACAAAAAAAATTAAATTTGCAGGAACTCAGTAGAAGATTTAGGCAGTCTTGTTTAAAAATATTAAATTATGAAAAAAATAAAGTTCATATTCTTATTAAACTGTTTAGTGTTAAACAGTTTAATGTTAAATTCTCAGGTTAAATTTATCAACGAGTTAACTCATAATCCTATTTCAAATGTAACCTTATTTTCTAATAAAGGTGTAATTCTTGGAGTGAGTGACATCAACGGGAATATTGATATTTCAGATATAAGCAATGAGTTTAAGATTGCGGATTCCGATACGGTTGAAATTGCACATTCCGATTTTATACCAAAAAAAATAGTCTGGAATAACCTTAAAATAAATCCTACAAATTATTTGACTCCCGGCAAAGAGCTTGATGAAGTAGTCGTAACAGGAAAAAAGCAAGAATACTTGGTTTTGGAGGGCTATTTTGTTTCATATCAATTAATTGATAACACTCCACAAGCATTTACTGATGGTATAATTGAATATTATATCTCTTTATCCAAAAATAAGGTTGTTAAATCCAATATTAAAGAAAACAGAGTGTTTAATAAGATTGATAGTCTCGACAATAAAAAAAAGATCATATCATTCACCGTAGATTTTGGGGATCTATACCCTTATAATCTTAGGGGTGAGTGGTTATTAAGTAATAAAAAAATTGACATAGAATCATCAAGCATCAAGGATTATATAATTT
>JAISSC010000193.1 GCA_031273305.1 Flavobacteriaceae bacterium | reverse complement strand
CGACGGATAAGCCGTCTCTTTTTCCGGGTATATTGGATATAGAGAATGATCAGACAGCCTTAGCCTTAGCCAAAGAAAAACTTACAGGTGCGGTGGTTTACAACATCAACAATTGTGCTGAGCACGGCAAAGGCATCTATGTATGGGACGGTACAAAATGGAGACCCTTAGATTCTTCCTCTTCTGCTTTCACTTGTGGCGGCATTCTTGTCGATCGCCGAGATTGCGAAGAATATTTTACCGGCTCCTTTGGCACTGCCGGTTGTTGGATGACCCAAAATTTGCGTACTCATTACAATATGGGTTCCCATGACTTTCAATATTATGCTTGGCCGCCAACGGACGGAGGATCGCCAGTTGATTCAGCCCCAATTAATTGGGAGGAATATAAGCACTACGGTATGCTTTACAATTGGAGTGCTGTTACAACCAAAAGTATTTGCCCCGATGGTTGGCATTTGCCGAACGATGCTGAGTGGAATCAGTTGGAAAGAGTAATTACCGCAAGTGCTACCGATTATTCAATATCCGGTATTGCCGATAATTGGATTGATGATTGGGATACAAGTACTAGTGATTATTATGGTAATCACGGTACTAAAATGAGAAGCCAAACAAATATAGTAAGCACAAATTTTACCCAAGATGGCAAAAGCAAGCCTGCTAACACTAATGGCTTCGATGCTTTGTTAGTAGGTTACATAGAAATTATCAGTAACGAAGGTACCCAACACGAATATGGACAGTCTGCCTACTTTTGGTCAAGTGGTACTACCGTTACTGATGGTAGATATCGGAAATTAAGCAATGGTCAAGCAGGCGTGGAAAGGAGTTCCTCCACCCTTCCTAAGTATAATCCAGCTTTCAGCGTCCGTTGCAAGAAAGACTAATTAATCAGGTGGCAAAGAATTGAACAGAGCGGCTTAAAATAGAAAAACATGAAGTGAAACGTGGTAACTTACTGATAACGAGGTCTTTGCGAGCGGAACGCAGTGGAGCGTGGCAATCTCATACCATTGCGAGGAGGCACGACGAAGCAAATGACTTACAAAGATTTACGCCTGCCTAACTTTATCCCGTGAGGGATTCAAGTTCGGTAGAAAAATGTGGCAATCTCATACTATTGTGAGGATGCACGATGAAGCATCCTCACAATTTACACTGGTTTGCCTCACCTTTCCCTATAAAACGGATGAAATTTTTCAATCGTGTCTCTAAGTTGTTGCTTATCCAGATGGGTATAAATTTCGGTGGTCGTGATACTTTCATGCCCCAGCATCTGCTGTATAGAGCGCAGGTCTGCCCCGTTTTTCAACAATACCGTAGCAAATGAATGCCGAAACGTATGAGGAGATACCTTTTTTTTAATCCCTGCCTTTTCCGCCGCATTTCTTACCATTATAAATATCATCTCCCGTGTCAGCTTCCCTCCTCTCCTGTTCAAAAACAAAATATCTTCACATTTAGGCTTAGGTTCCTGATGAGAACGGATAAAATCCCTGTAAACGGTAATATACTGCATTGTCCTGTCCGAAACAGGAACCAACCGCTGCTTGTCTCCCTTCCCTATAACCCTTATAAAATTTTCCTCAAAAAACATATCCGATAACTTTAAATTTATCAACTCCGAAACCCGTAAACCGCAACCATATAAAGTTTCAATAATAGTACGGTTCCTCTCTCCTTCCGGTTGAGACAGGTCTATGGAATCAATAATTTTTTTCACCTCCTCGTGGTTCAATGTATCCGGAAGTCTCAACCCTATCTTCGGACTTTCCAACAACTCCGTCGGATTATCCTCTCTCCTTTCTTCCAGCTGTAAGAACTTAAAAAAAGACTTCAGGGAAGATAACAAACGCGCCTGCGACTTTGCGGAATAGGAACGTTTGGCAAAATCATAAACGAAATTCTGGACAAATAAGTGGTCTACCTCATTAGGATTCAGCTCATTATAATTTTCGGCAAATACCTGCAACTTTTCTATATCCCTGATATATGCCAACTGAGTATTTTCAGAAAGACCTTTTTCCAGCCATAAATACTCTTGAAAATTCCTTTTTTCCGATTCCCAACTCATACATACAAAATTAGTTCTTTTACCGAAACAATCCGAATTTACATTCCTCCGATTTTTGCACCGGATATTGTTTATCTCTTGGGCAGATTCAACTAATGAAAGCAACATTTCGCTAAGTTATCAATTTGTTTTTTGGCGTGCCTCCGGCGGGTCGGGCTATCCGTGTAGAGACGTCCCTGTGTGAGTGTCCTCATATTATTGCGGGAATTTAAAAAAATTATACATTTGCAATTTAGGATAAAGATTGTAACTATCTTTATCTCATGAACAATTTTTATTTGTATTATGCCTGACCGGTTCACTTCGTTAAGAATGAACCGGTCTTTTTCCGTAAAGTATATACCAACCCAACGATCTAAAAATACTCAGATTAAGGTGTCTATGGCGTAGTCAGACCTGCTTTCCTCCACGTGCTTTATCCGGGATTCTATTAGGCTGCCGTCTTTTTATAAGTGGATTTCTCTTAATTTTGCGCTTGCTAATTTTTTTGCTAATTTTTTTTTGTATTTATAATTTTTTTTGTATTTTTGTCACCATAATAAAAGTTTTTTATTATAATTAAATTATCTGCGGTCCATTCGTTAAGAATGGACTGGTTTTTTTATATTTAACCTGAGTTCGGGATATAGAAATAAAAAAAGGTTCTAATTCACATATTTAATTAATTGAATTTCAGATAATTATTATTCACTCCATCATGGCATGCCAAATACTATAACATTATCCCTTTCTATCTGTAAACACCCGAATTAAGTGTCTATACAATACAATCGCAACACCTCCACCCCCTTCCTGCCACCCATAATAATATTCCGGAGGAATACAACGTCATTCAACTAACCTTCAACTATCTTAAACTGAACTCTATATGTTTTTTTATGTAAAATAATCAATCCTAATTAACGTGAGTTCGGGATAAGCACATTGTAATTTTTGGATTGGAATATGATGTGTGCGGAACAGATTGCCACGTCGTACCTCCTCGCAAAAACAGGAGCGTGGCAATCTCAATGGCAACAATTATGTTACACACTTAACGGCGTGCTATTATGGGTGGGGTATTGTTCATTCTACCGAGCTAACATCCCGATGGGATGCCTTAATTACGCCTGCCAGATTTTATCCCGTCAGGGATTCAAGCTCGGTAGAAAAGTGTAACGTCATAGTGTCCGGTATGCCGTCGTCTTTGCGGGGTTGCCACGCTGCGCTCGCAACGTAGTGGAGTGCGGCAATCTCAACAACGATAATTATTCTTTTATGTATTTAAAATTCAATTATTTAACCATACAGAGTAGAACCTTTTTTAAATTTATTATCCCGAACTCAGGTTAATTATTTTTTTTCATATATTTGTCCTACTAGTACTACTTAAATTGGTAATGGGTACTAGTTTAAATTTATACTAAAGATTTCACTAAACAGTCCGTTCGTTAAAAATGGACTGTTTTTTTATCTAAATATCATCGGGGAGGTATATCTGTGGTCGCCCTATTTTATAGAAAATGATAACATATAACCTGAAATTAATTAAATTCGCAGGAAAAATCACAAAAGTAAAGATAATGGAATCAAATTTGTCCCCACTGCACATAATGGAACTGGAAAACAGATACGGAGCACATAATTACCATCCGTTGCCGGTAGTTCTGGAAAGAGGAGAAGGAGTTTTTGTATGGGATGTGGAAGGAAAAAGATATTATGATTTCCTGTCGGCTTATTCCGCTGTGAATCAAGGACATTGTCATCCTAAAATTATAAACACCTTACTGGAACAAGCTAAAAAATTAACCCTTACTTCGCGTGCTTTTTATAACGATAAACTTGGCATTTATGAAGAGTTTGTAACCCGTTATTTCGGCTTTGAAAAAGTACTCCCGATGAATACCGGAGCCGAAGCGGTGGAAACTGCGCTAAAACTCTGCCGTAAATGGGGATATGAGAAAAAAGGTATTCTCGACGATCAGGCACAGATCGTAGTTTGTGAGAATAACTTCCACGGGAGAACCACTGCAATCGTTTCCTTTTCAACAGACCCCGATGCCTATACTCATTATGGACCTTTCACGCCCGGATTTATCAAAATTCCTTATAACAACCTACCCGCTTTGGAAAAAGTCCTGAGTGAAAACCCAAATATCGCCGGATTTTTAGTGGAACCCATACAGGGAGAAGCCGGAGCCTATGTTCCGGATGATGGATATTTGAATGCCTGCTATGAAGTATGCAAGGCTAAAAACGTACTTTTTATCGCAGATGAAGTCCAGACCGGAATTGCCCGAACCGGAAAATTACTCGCCTGCGATTATGAAAATATACATCCGGATATTTTAATTCTGGGAAAAGCCTTATCCGGAGGAGTTTATCCTGTTTCTGCCGTGCTTTCCTCTGCCGAGATAATGAACTGCATCAAGCCGGGACAACACGGTTCTACTTTCGGGGGAAATCCTCTGGCAGCTTCCGTTGCCATTTCCGCTCTGGAAGTAATTAAAGACGAGCATCTTGCAGAAAAAGCCTTTCAGCTGGGCATCATATTTCGGGAGGAGCTTTCCGAGTTTTGTAAGACCTCTAAAGTTGCAGAATACGTACGAGGAAAGGGATTATTAAACGCCCTTGTCATTAACAACTCTTCATATAAAGACCTGGCTTGGGAGATCTGCCTGAAACTGAAAGATGGCGGATTACTGGCTAAACCTACGCATACAAACATTATTCGTTTTGCGCCTCCTCTGGTTATTACAGAAGCTCAACTAAAAGAATGTCTGGAAATAATTAAAATAACCATCAGGGGGGTTGAATAGTAGACAATCTCAACAATGATAACGCACAGAGACGCCCAAATTGGGACGTCTCTACTGTGTTCCGTTCACAAATACGATAAATTCATACATATATTTTTTGCCCATTTGTAATAAATAGCATTTTCCTATTGTATTATTGTAAATTAGCCGTATATTTACATTGTGATTATAAACTAAAAACCTTACTAAAATGTTAAAGCTATACCACTTTTTTTATCGCAGTTTCGGGCGGGTGATGCAACTAATTGATTATAAGCAATTTACCCCCCCCATACGCACTAGTATCTGGTCGTATTTATCCTGCCCTTGTGGCAATAACGCTCGGAGTTTCCTGCATAGATGCACAGGTAACTATCGGCGGAGATAAGGAACCGTCAAAAGGTTCATTGCTAAGCCTTAATTCCGACACCAGAGGCGGACTTCAGCTCTCGAATGTGGAATTAATCAGTTTGACGGAAATTCCCGACAGTTTTCCGGGTATATCCGGTTTGAGCGGAACGGCTTTAGATGCTGCCAAAAATGCCTTTATAGGTGCGATGGTTTACAACACCAACAGTTCTTTCGGAAAGGGCAAAGGCATCTATGTGTGGAGCGACACCGGATGGAACTATATTGGCGGCGGTTTCGGTGTTCCTACCGGTCGTTTGGCTTTTAGGGATAGTCCTTCCGGAGAAATTACCGGATGGTTAGACTTTATGACCTATAATCTCGGTGCTACGCCTATGACCATTAACCAACAAAAGGCATATCCTTACTTCACAGTACCTGCCTCATATGCCGATGAAGCTGAGGCATTCGACTTTAAAACCATCTACGGCGACCTATACCAGTGGGGACGTAATACGGATGGGCACGAGAAAGTTTGGAGCGATACGTCTACCGATACCGTCCCGGCAGATAAGTACACTGAGGCGGGAGATAAGTTTGTAACAGCATATGGAGGATTTGGAGGAGATTGGCTTGACGGTACTAATAGTAAACTTGGACGTTGGGGCGGTCAGTCACCTAATTATGACGATAATTATCCTGCCTCCAAAGGCATTAATGACCCTTGTCCTGATGGTTTTCGAGTACCCTCTATTGAGGAATGGCAAGGTATTTCAAATGGAGTCGGCGGTGGTAATATCTCCGACATTCCTGTTGAGGGCTACAATGGAGTTAATAAATGGGTATGGCATGATGGCGGTACAACTGTTGGTAGCTCAACTGTTAGTGGCTGGTTGATATATCCTCCAAAACCGGGAGTAACGATTCCGGTTAATGATGAAGATTATGAAGACACTCCTACGCTTTTTTTGCCCGCAACATTGCTCCGGGATTGGATCGGTAACATTGGATTAGGTCTACGCGGTTGGTACTGGAGCAGCACAGCAGACGGTTCCTCCTCGCATATTATGAGATTCAGCAATTCTACCATAACCAACCAGACTTTAGGTCGTGGCACCGGTATGAATGTGCGCTGTATAAAAGAGCATTGATTTGTAAGTGTAGGGTTGCTTTGCTTGCAGTGTGGTGTCCTTGCTTCGCTTTGCTCGCAATTGTATGAGATTGCCACATTCCACTGCATTGCGGGCGCAGCGTGGCAACCCCGCAATGATGAGGCGCAACTTATTGTTTATTAATATATTACATTCGTTCGGGATATTATTATGGGTGAATAAAAACGTCCGAATCTGACAATAACAACGTGGGAGACGCCCAAATTGGGATGTCTCTACCGGGCTTTATTCTAAAAAATCATCTCTGCGGGTCGGGAGATATAATAAAATTCTTATTTTTGTTCCTGATGATTATCTTATTTTTTCATTATAAGTGGGAATTGAAGCGATAAGTATCCTCCTTAACATAAAAACAGGAACAACAAAGTGAGTTTAATAGAAATTCAGAATCAGGTAGATAATTGGATAAAGGAATACGGAGTCCGTTATTTCAACGAGTTGACCAATATGGCGCAACTCACGGAGGAAGTAGGTGAGGTTGCCCGAATCATCGCAAGAAGATACGGAGAACAATCGGAAAAGGAATCTGATAAGAACAAAGACCTGGGCGGAGAACTGGCAGATGTTATTTTTGTGTTGACCTGCCTTGCAAACCAAACAGGGATAAATCTGGAGGAGGCTTTCCAAAAACGACTTGAGGAAAAAACCCAACGCGACAGGGAAAGGCATATAAATAATGAAAAACTAAGGTGAGATGAGGGAAATATCAATTAATCTTTCAGGTTCTAAAAGTATTACCAACCGTTTGTTAGTGCTCAACGCTTTATTCGGGTCTCCCGTTACACTTAAGAACCTTTCTAAAAGTCAGGATTCACGGTTAATAGAAAAGGCTCTGTCTTCGACAGAGGAATTGATAGATATTCATCATGCGGGAACTGCCATGCGATTTTTAACCGCCTTTTACTCTATCCGGGAGGGAAAAAAGACCATTCTTACCGGCTCCGGACGGATGAAGGAACGCCCGATAGAAATCCTCGTAAATGCACTGAAAGAACTGGGAGCCGATATTTCTTATACGGGAAACGAAGGGTATCCTCCTCTGGAAATAAACGGTAAAAGGCTGACTAAAAACACTGTACGGCTTTCGGCTAATGTAAGCAGCCAGTATATCACCGCCTTATGCCTGATAGGAAGTCGACTGGAAAACGGACTAACCATCCGGTTGGAGGGGAAAATAACCTCTTTCCCCTATATCAATATGACGCTTCAAATCCTGAATAATTTAGGTATTTCTTCTTCTTTCGAGAAAAATACCATTATCATTTCTCCTCTGCAAGAAATAAAACCACAGGAATTTATTATTGAAAGCGACTGGTCATCAGCATCTTATCATTATTCTCTCTGTGCATTGGGGAAAGACCTAAAGATTACCCTGAAATATTTATTCGAAGATTCTTTGCAGGCAGACAGGAAAGTCGCCGATATTTACCAAAGCTACTTTGGGGTACATACTTTGTTTAAAAATGGGGAAGTTATCCTCTCCAGAGACAAAAATTTTATTTATCCCGATTCTATTATACTGGATATGAACGACTGTCCGGATATTGTTCAAACGGTTGCAGTGACGGCATTCGGGCTACATATTCCGATAAAGATAACAGGACTGGAAACTTTAAGAATCAAAGAAACCGACCGATTGCAGGCTCTTAAGAGTGAAATTGAGAAATGCGGAGGAAAGGTAGAGATCACTGAAAGTACATTAGACGTGAGACCTTTTGAAAAATTTATATCGGGACAGGCTATTCAAACCTATAATGACCACCGTATGGCAATGAGTTTCGTTCCTTTGCAATTATTGTTTCCCCTGAAGATTGAAAACCCGGAAGTAGTGGAAAAATCTTACACGGAGTTTTGGGAGGATATGAAATTGTACGGAATAAAAAGGTAATCATATAAAGAATATCAATGTTGACAAGATAAATCGGGAATTGTTAAAATATTTGTTTTACCTGCCTTTTATAAATTTTTATTTTCATTCAATTTGTAAGCTCCCCCAAAAATAGTTAATTTAGCCAAAATTAGTATTAAGTTCATGAAGAATATTTTTAATTTTACAACAATAATTGCCCTGCTATTATCGTCTGTTTTATCTTCACAAAAAAAATATCCCAGCCTTTTATGGGAAATTTCAGGGAATGGGTTGAAAGAAAAATCCTATCTGTATGGGACTATGCACGTAAGCGAGAAAATTGCTTTTAATCTTTCGGATATATTTTTTGAAAAACTCCATGCCGTGAAACAAGTTGCACTGGAAAGTGACCCGGCTTTATGGATGGACAGCCTGAAAGAAGAAATGGAAGATTATCCGACAGACTATAATTATTATTCCAACGATTACAATACATATAAATATACTTCTTTATACCTAAACCCCATAGCCCCTGAAAACTACAAGGAAGCGTTGCAGGCTAATTATTTTATAGCAGATGGTATATTATATCGCAGGTATACGGGAATGCAAAATTTTCGGGAGAATACATATCTGGATATGTTTATCTACCGTTCGGCTAAAAAATTAAATAAAAAATTTCATGGACTGGAAGACTCTAAGGAATCCCGAAGATTTATAGAGAAAGCAAATCAATATGCTTTTCATGATGATTACTACTATTCCAAGAGAAAATCATGGTTGAAAAAGTTAATAAAGGATCAGCCCATCCAGACCGTTATGGAAAATGCTTATCGTAAGCAGGATTTAGACCTTATCGATTCTCTTCATAAAGGCTCTTATCCGGATAGGATACTCAAATATGTCCTTTATGAACGAAATGATGTTATGGTAAAAGCAATAGACAGCTTGATGAAAAAAGGTTCTCTTTTTTCTGCCGTAGGTGCAGCCCATTTAGCCGGGAAAAAAGGGATAATTGAGAAGCTGAAGAACAAAGGATATACCGTGAAACCTTTAATCGGTGCATATACGGAAAAAGGGAAAAAACAAAAAGATAACATTGACGATCTGCTTTATAATCATCCGTTAAATACAACCGTACACAACGAATTTTCCATAAAAGCACCTAACAAGTTCTTTGCTTTCCCCAATAAACAATCTTGTTATCTGATCTCTATGGATATTCCCAACGGAGCCTTTTTATCCATATCAAAGTTCAGCCATTTCGACTTTTTGGACAAAAACAGTTACCGCTTTTCTTTACAGTCCATAGATAGCCTGCTGTATGAAAATATTCCGGGAAAAATACTGTCTAAAAAACGTATTACCAACAACGGATACTCCGGAATTGAAGTCATGAGCAAAAACGATAATGATGAACGCCTGAATACACAAATATTCCTTACTCCTCTGGAAGTATATATTTTCAATTTATACGGAACCGAAAATTACGAAAATCAATATAAAAATACCGTTTTTTCCAGCCTGAAACTAAAATCCTATACCAATACATTTTCCGATTTCACACCCAAATCGGGAGGATATACGGTTAACCTGCCTGATTATAGAATTGATTCGGATACTTTAAACCAGTCATTGAATGTTACTGCTTATGATAAAAACAGCAATTCATATTATTTTATCAACTCCGAAATTATGGATGTTATCTCGCCTGAGGAAGAACCTTATGAACTCGTCAGGATACCTCACGAATTTGCAAAAAACCTGAACAGTAACAGTCTTGAACCCATTTTGGTGAACGACGATATTCCTTACTCCGAAACCCGTATCCCGCTCAACGATAATAAATTCCTATACCTGAAAACAATCATCAACGGAGCACATTATAACCTGATAGGAATCGTTACTGCTGATGAAGCTATCAAAAACCGATATTTTAATTCATTCCGACTTACCGATTTCACCCTGCACAAAAAAACAGAGAAATACGAAAATAAAAAAGCCGGATATTCAATTCCCCTTCCCATCAGACCTAAACAAGATAAAGAATCCTCTCTTGTTGAGGACTCTGTTGCGATCGACAAGGTTGATTATTACGAAAATACTTCTCTTTATAAACTGGAAAACGGTCAGGAACTGACTATCTCTTATTACAACGACTATTGGGAAACCGATTCTCTGAATACGGAAGATATTATTAAAGAATTTGTCAGCCATCAATTTACTCCTGATTCCTGCACTGCTGAAAAGCTCAGATTTGTAAAAAGCGGAATTTCTGCTAATAAATATCCTTTTTCCGATTATATTCTGGAAAATGAAAGTTCGGCTCAAGCCTATAAACTGCGATATTTTTCACAAAACAACCGCATATATGAGCTAAAATATATTATTAACCGACACCGGGAATTTAACATTCCCTCGACGGAAGAGATATTTTCCGACATTCTGTTCTTTGACCCTGAAAAAAAGGAAGATTCCAATGATGCGGAAAGTATTGACAAAAAAAATGCAGAAACCGGAAGGCTTTATGATAAGATAACAGTAGCCGATTCCACAGCGGATGACAGCCCTGTTTTTCAGGAATCATATACTCAAATTGAGGATGACGGCAATCTTCCGAATGATGATGATTATGAGAGTTATACGATAAGTAATGATTCTCTGCTCTGGATTGCAGACAACAAAAAAAATCAGCCTATGCTAAACAAGATAAAGGCTCTTTCTACCGATTATAAAAAGGTGGAGAATTTTATGCTTAGCAGCAGTCCTGATTCTTTAAATCCGGAAATTTTGGAAATAGTAATGCAGGTTCTGAATCATCACGATAAAACTCAATCTGATTTTTATGAAAAACTGTATCCGAAATTTAAGAATAACGGAAATGTGGAATTTGATATTCTGAATCAGATCGTATCCATGAAAGACAATAAAAAATCCCTGAAAACGGTTCTTAAATTGTTAAAATCAACCTCTCCCATTCCAAGTTCGGAAAGCCCTGTTTACAGCCTTCTTTACTCCTTCCGGAACATAGAAAATTCTGAAAATACTGTCGTTCCCGCCCTTTTATCTTTTTTATCTGTTAATGAATATAAGGCTCCTATTATGTACTATCTGCAGGAACTGAACTCGGAAGATAAACTCAAATCCAACCATATAAAGAAGCATAGGAAATATTTCCTCAACGAAGCCGAAAATGACCTTAAACGTTTCTTAAATAATGAAAACAATAACGTAAGTGAATATTATTATTCGGCGGAATATTACCCCTACAATATTTTGATGAATCTTAAAGATTATCTGGATATTTTATCGGTTGTTAATGATTCTGACTATAAACGCTTAATTTCAAAGATAAGGAATACCAAAGATATTTATCTTCTTAAGGTATTGGCTGAATTAAAAAATCCTGTTGAACTGACACAAAACGAATACCTCTCTTTGATAAAAGAGATCATTCTTTCAAAAAAAATAACTGATGAGTATACTAAAAAATTCGGACAAGATATTTTTAATCCTGAAAAAGACCTGACTGCATACATCGCCAAGAAATTTCTTATGAAAAATATTAATGATAAATATCACTATATCTCCAGCCTGAGAAGAGATTCCTTATTTTTTAAGGAAGAGAGAACACTGGTTTTTAATACTAAGAAATATAAAGTTTACTATTTCACTATTAAAAAAGATAATACCTATTATGATCATTCTCTCTATTCCGAAGGAGAAAAAGAAGATGAGAAAGAACCGGAATATAACGGTACTGATGTAGGAATTATCGCTTTTGACCTAACCCCAAATGAAAAATGTTCAGACAATTATGACTATGAATATGAACATTATCTCTCGGATGAATCCACAGTAAGAATCGCCTTTTTATCTACTAATATAAACTATTACGATGAAGACGACTGGAATGAACTAGACCGAAATTTCATTGATTATCTGGAAAATAAAAACCATCCGAGAGCTACTACCCTGTTTAATGAAGATTATTACCTCAGCCATTAGCAAAAAATATAGAATTATTTTTGTTAAACTAAAATAAATTAGTACTTTTGACCTAAATAATATTATTCGGGATTATGGTAACACTACTTTATATTGAGACTTGGCCTATTGCTAAATTTATAGGTTTTTTAATTTTTCTAACCATAGCACTTATCGGATTCTGGTGTCTTACTTTTCTTATCAGCATATTGCCTTATTGGTTAACATGCGGGGTTGCTGAAAACAAAGGAAAGATAAATGCCGATGTAAATCCTGATGAAGTAAGGAGAAAAACTCTTCCACAGCAAGAGGGTGTAGAAGTGGTCTATCAAAAATAAAAATTCTTCACTCCGTAATAAAACAGTTTCTAAGTTTAGGATGAAAATCAGTCCTGCCTTTCAGGCGGTGTCATTGGTTGTCGTTGCCCGCAGATAGGCGACCTGCGGTTATGAAAATCAAGCCTTTCAGGCTATGCTAACCCCTCGTTATAAGGTTGCTTCGCTACGCTCGCAATAGGATGAGATTGCTTCGTCGTCCTCCTCGCAATGACCTCACGCACAATTGGTTACGTTCAGATGAGATGCCCAAATTGGGACGTCTCTACCATCAGTTATCAATATCCGTTTTCCTGTATCAATTTTACTGTATCGTTTGCAATCTCCAATTCTTCATTGGTCGGAACAATAAGAATTTTAACCTTAGAATCAGACGCCTGTATCTCTACAACCTGATCCGGTGAATTTAATTCTTTATTCTTTACTTCATCCAGTTTTATTCCGAAAAACTCCAAATCTTTACATATCAGAGAACGAAGCTGATAGTAATTCTCCCCGATTCCGGCAGTAAATACGATAGCTTCGGCTCCATTTAAGGCTGCCATATAAGCTCCTATATATTTTTTCACCCGGTAAGAATAAAGGTCAAGACATAAAATGGCTTTGGAATCTCCCTCTTTATGCATCTCTCCGACATCTCTCGCATCACTTTTACCGGTTAATGCCAACATTCCTGATTGTTTATTCAACAAGTTATCCAACTCTTCAAACTTTACTCCGCACTCTCTTACCATATAAAATAAAACCGACGGATCAATATCTCCGCTTCGGGTTCCCATAACCAAACCGTTAAGTGGAGTGAATCCCATCGAGGTATCTACACTTTCTCCTTTTTTATTTATTGCCGTAACGCTCGAACCGTTGCCTAAATGAATCGTTATTATCCGGGCTTCCGGATTATTTAAATGTTTCACGGACTGAGACCTTACATATTTATGGCTGGTTCCGTGCGCTCCGTAAACTCTTATTTTATAATCGTAATAAAATTTATCCGGGATGGCATATCTAAAGGCTTTGGGAGGCATCGTCTGATGAAAGGAAGTGTCAAAAACAACAACCTGAGGAATATCCTTGAAAAATTGTTCGGCTACTTCTATTCCCAACAAGTTAGCCGGATTATGCAACGGAGCCAATGGACTGATGTTCCTGATAAAGTCCTTTATCTCTTTAGTGACCAAAACAGGAGCTTTTACACTTTCTCCCTGTACTACCCTGTGCCCTACGGCTGTCACCTCCGAAGGGTCTTTTATTACTCCTATTTTTTCATCTGTGAGTAGGTCAACAATTGTTTTCATCCCCTCAACATGGGAAGGAAAATCCTGCTCTACTTCTACTTTCTCTGTCTTATCTCCTTTTAGATATTTATGTGTCAGGGTACTTCCCCTACTGCCTATTCTCTCTACTAACCCTTTCGCAACAACAGTCGTTGATTCCATGTTCAACAACTGATACTTTATGGAGGAACTTCCTGCATTAATAACCAATATTAACATCCTTATTTTTTTGAAAACAAAAGTAAGGTTTTAGTTTTAATAAATGATGGTAAAAAGAGATAATTTATCAGTAAACATTATACCTTGCGAAATCAATAAAAAAATCCGGAAAAGCTCCGGATTTTTTATCTATTACATAAAATTTTAATATCTATATTCATCGGTTTTAAAGGGACCTTCGATGGGTATCCCGATATATCGAGCCTGTTTGTCTGACAACACATCCAGTTCTACGCCTATTTTAGCTAAATGTAAACGGGCTACTTTTTCATCCAGATGCTTCGGAAGGGTATAAACTTTGTTTTCATATTTATCCGAATTTTGCCATAATTCAATTTGTGCCAGTGTCTGGTTGCAGAAAGAATTGCTCATTACAAAACTCGGATGCCCGGTGGCACATCCCAGATTCACCAACCGTCCTTCGGCTAATACAATTACATCCTTACCTTTTATGGTATATTTATCCACCTGTGGCTTAATGGTAATTTTTGTGTCTCCATAGTTTTTATTCAACCACGCCATATCAATCTCATCATCGAAATGACCAATATTACATACTACGGTTTTATCTTTCATCATTTCAAAATGCTTTCCCTGTACAATATCACAGTTACCCGTGCAGGTAATTACAATATCTGCTCTTGGAATTGCATTATCCATCTTCTTTACCTCATATCCGTCCATAGCCGCCTGCAAGGCACATATAGGGTCTATCTCGGTGACAATAACCCTTGCTCCTGCTCCTCTGAATGATGCCGCAGAACCCTTCCCAACATCTCCGTATCCTGCTACTACTACTACTTTTCCTGCTATCATTAGATCGGTTGCCCGACGTACGGCATCCACTGCGGATTCTTTACATCCGTATTTATTATCAAACTTGGACTTGGTAACGGAATCATTTACATTAATTGCAGGCATCAGCAATGTTCCGTTCTTAACTCTTTCATGCAATCGGTGAACTCCGGTAGTTGTTTCTTCGGATAGTCCTTTAATTCCGGATACTAATTCCGGATATTTATCTAATACCATATTGGTCAGGTCTCCTCCGTCATCCAAAATCATATTTAGAGGCTTCCTGTCTTCTCCAAAGAAAAAGGTCTGCTCAATGCACCAGTCAAATTCCTCCTCATTCATTCCTTTCCATGCATAAACCGGCGTACCGGCAGCGGCAATAGCGGCAGCGGCATGATCCTGAGTCGAAAAAATATTACATGAACTCCAAGTGACCTCTGCTCCTAATGCCTGCAAGGTTTCTATTAAAACGGCAGTCTGGATGGTCATATGTAAACAACCTGCAATTCTTGCCCCTTTCAGAGGCTGTTCGTTCTTATATTCTTCACGAAGTGCCATTAATCCCGGCATTTCTGCTTCTGCCAGTTGAATCTCAAGCCTCCCCCAGTCAGCTAACGAAATATCTCGAACTTTATAAGGAATATATTCTGTTTTTGTGTCCATACTTAAAAAATTTTTACAAAGTTATTAATTTAATCCCACTCTGCAATACTCCTGACTACCTGATAATTTACCAAATGTACGGTCGACACAAGAGGCGTAAAATATGGATATAAAACCTTTACATATCAGAAAACAATACTAAAATATATATTAGTCCATGTACTGCAATGATGTATAAGGATAGAAACAACAGAAAAAAATTTAAATTTTGGTTCCTTTTTATTGTCTTGAACGGATACAGCATATGGAAACAAAATAACGCCGGGATTAGGGTAATATAAACTAGTGAATGGGTAATATCTTCATCCTGTATTACATTTGTTACTATAATGAACACAAAGAAAAAAATACTGAGAAATACTAAAAAGAATTTTATATACTCATTTTTCTTTTCTATTATGTTTTTAGGGCATACAAAATAAGAACCTGTAAGTATTATTACCATCAAAAAATCCCAAGCGTGGAAAACTCCTACAGAATACATTTTTTAAATATTTAATGTGTCCACGTTAAGAGTTGTATGGGCTATATTATAATAACTCATTCCAGCAATGACCCTTAGCTAATGCATAAGAGCAATCACTACCCAAGAAATTAATTATACTGCCATTATTTTTACAATTTGAAAAGATTCCGTTATAATCCATACAAACATCTGACTGAAATGCACATTTTTTACCCTTATAAATTCCAAAGGCAGTACTACAATTCCTTTTTATCCCATCCTTTATATGATTATCCACACAACTGACCTTGTGAGCATTCGTTTTTTTCGAAGTATTGTGGTCTTCGTGCCCACACATTGCTTTCTCCTCTAAATCAAAGACATAAGCACCATTTTCATTATAAGAAGCCGTCCTTTTGATCTCCTTTTCCAAGATTATTCTATTCCCCACGATGATATTCGCTTCCGTACCTACCACATTCTCAGACCTCTTCCTTCCTACTAAATTAATATAATTATCTTCCGTAGATTTATTACTTTTTTTATACCCTACGGAAACAATTCCGTTTTCATCAGCTTCATAACTTTGTTCATTATAATCAATTATGGCATCACTCAGTGGGAAATAAACCCTTATAAAAGAACCGTCTTCTGCATAATAATTATGTTTAGATGGATTTAGTTCATCTCTGTGGCTTTTCAAAAAATCTTTAAATTCATCTTTTTCTTCACCGGTATAAATCGTCTTATACCCTACCAACTTGATTACTCCATCACCTGACGGAATTGTATCATAATAGTTTTTAATAAATTCTCTTTCAAATTGAGCTATTTTTTCTTCCTGAGTAATTGGTGTTGTGTCCTCTTTAGCGGGATTGGCATCATCGTTACAACTGTAATAACTTAATGAACTCACTATGCACAAACAACTGTAAAATACTTTTAAGATCAATTTTCTCATAATTAATAATTTTAATGGTTAATGTAATTTTTATTTAATATACGTTAATTATTATTCCTCAAATATACTAAAAATAGCATTAAACAATTAATATTTTTCACATAAAAAAATTAATTATTTGTTATTTGCGATTATAAATTGGATTTTGTACTTTTGCCTTAAACTAGGAATGGTTATCTTCATATGGGAGCTATTTATTTTTAAGTTAGAACAATTTAGTAAGTTAAGCCCTGTCCTAGCAGGGCTTTTTTATTTTGTTAATTGTGCATTGTTTTTATGGGATATATATGCGAAAAGTAAGCAAATCACAACACATTCATGCATCCCTCTCTATTCTTCTTCTACAATATCTTCCGTCTCGGAAGTAATATCTTCATCATCTAAATTGGTTTCGGAAATATCCTCGTCAGGAATTATTCCTCCTTCCAGCTCATCCATTCTTTGTTGAAAACGCTGAATAACTATATTTTGAGCTTCAAGTTCTTCTTCTATGGCTATATTCCTGTTTTCGAGAGACTGTAACTCTGCCTCATTGGAAATAATTCGTTGCTTAATTTTATCTATACTCGCCTGACTTTGTCCGTTGTTCAATTCTATTTTTAAGCGATCGTTATTCAGACTTTTCTCCAGATATATAATCCTGTCGGAATTACGTATTTTTTCTTTGCTTAAGGAAATACTGTAATTTTTTGCGTTGTTGAGGTCATCCAGAGTACAGGATTTTTGAACATCTAACCGAAACTCTTCTAAAGCCTCTAAAACAGCCTCTTTTTCAGGTATTCGATAGTTTATAAATTGTCCCAGTATGTTTTGAAAAGAGACAAAAATGGTCTGGGTATTATCGTCATTAAAGCTATAGGCAAAATATCCGTTCCAACTTTCTCCTCCGCGAACAAATTTAATATCGTAACCGTTGACTTTATTTACAATGCCTCCTCTTACTTTTCCTCCCTGTTTCTTTATGAAAGTTTTCCAGACGTCTACTAATACATCCTTATTACAAACAGGAATGGAAAAACTAAAGGCTTCCATATCTTTATCTTTTTCGATATATGTGGATTCTTCTATGTTTTGGGCTTGAAGTAAAACTCCCGATATAAAACTCATACTTAAAATCAGATTCTTTTTCATACTTCCAAAGACTTAATATAGTGCAGGGCAATTTCTTCTCCGGAACTTACGGAATTAATCGCCCATTTTGTTTTTAATATTACTTTCTCTTCATCGGTCAGTTTCCAGTTCAGGTTACTGTTCTCCAGTTTATTTCTCATCTCGTAAAAACAGATTCCGGCGGCAACGGAGACATTTAAACTTTGGGTAAATCCTTTCATGGGAATTTTAATACAGACATCTGCAAATTCCAATGTTTCTGTTGTAACTCCTTTAAATTCAGTTCCCAAAATTAACGCTACGGGTTGAGACAATTCAAAGTCGTGAATGTCAATAGCTTCTGTTTCAGGAGAAATTGCTGCCAATTGATAGCCTCTATCTTTAATTTTTTGCAGGGATTCCAGTCCGGAAGGCATATAAGTAATATCGATCCATTTGTCTGCGCCTCGCGATACTGCGGGTTCCGGCTGGAATACATTCCGGTTCTCCAGTGCGTATAAAGACTGAAATCCGAATGCTTCCATACTTCGTACAATGGCTCCTGCATTTCTGAACTGATAAATATCTTCTATCACCGGAGCAACAAAATTTGTCCTGTAATTTGCCAGAATTTCAATCTTTTGCAATTTCTCTTCAGAAACAAATTCCTTTAAATATTCATACAACTTTGCATTATCCTGAAATTTTTTTAAAATCATAGTTCAAAAATTATACCTACGATTCGCAACTACTACAGCTAACCAAATTCACAACCATTTCTTTTGCAACACTCTGGCTTCTTTGATAATACAGAGTTTTAATTCCCAGCTTCCATGCTTCTATAATCAACCTGTTTACTTCTTTTACCGGTAGTTCCGCAGGAATGTTCAGATTCAATGATTGTGACTGATCTACATATTTTTGCCTGATGGCTGCCTGCTGAATTATTTCCAGTTGACTGATTTCTTTAAAGGTCTTGAACACTTGCTTTTCTTCATAGGTCAACTCCGTTATATGTTGTACACTGCCTCCGTTAAGCATAATTCCCCTCCATGTGTCTTCGTTGTTGATTCCTTTTTCTGTAAGTAATGTGTCCAAGTATTTATTTTTTCGCATAAAATTCCCCTTAGATAGTCCTGCTTTATAATAATTAGAGCTAAAAGGCTCTATTCCGGGAGAAGTTTGTCCCAGAATTGCAGAAGAAGAGGTCGTCGGAGCAATAGCTAACAGGGTGGTATTTCTTCTTCCATATCCTTTCAATAATTCAGGTTCTCCGTAGATTCTTGCAAGGTCTTCGGTTGCTTTATTTGATTTTTCCTGAAGGTATTTAAATATCTCTACTGTTTTTTGCTTGGCTTCCATTCCTTCAAACGGAATCATGTTTTTTTGTAAGTAAGAATGCCAGCCTAATACTCCCAACCCTAATGCCCTGTGTCTTTTGGCAAAGTTGTGAGCGGAAGAAAGGTAATAATTTCCTTCCGTCTTTACTATAAACTCCTGTAAGACGGCATCTAAGAAGAAAATTGCCAGTTTTACCGCCTCCGTATCCTTCCATTCTTCATATAATTCCAGATTCATAGAAGACAGGCAACAGATAAAGGATTCTTCTACGGTAGATGGAAGCATAATTTCAGAGCATAAATTGGAGGCATGAATTACCAATCCTGCATCTTTGTATACCTGAGGTTTGTTCTTGTTTATATTATCCGAAAAGAAAATATACGGCAATCCTTTTTGCTGACGACTTTCCAATACTTTTGCCCATATTTTTCTTTTGTCTATATCTCCATCTATCATTTCCTGCATCCAATAATCGGAAACACAAACTCCAAAGAATAAATTTTGGATGGGATTTCCAATGTCTTTAATGGTCAGAAATTCTTCAATATCGGGATGGTCTATATCCAGATATGCGGCAAAAGCCCCTCTGCGGACACCTCCCTGAGATATGGTATCCATAGCAGTATCAAAGAGCTTCATAAAACTTACTGCTCCGCTGCTCTTTCCATTATCGGAAACTGCCGAACCTCTTTCTCTCAATGCTCCAAAATATCCGGAAGTGCCTCCCCCTATCTTGGTTTGCATGATCACTTCTCCCAGTTTGTGCGTGATTCCTTCAATACTGTCTGAAACATGGACGTTGAAACAGGAAATAGGCAAGCCTCTCTGTGTTCCCATATTAGCCCATATGGGAGAGCTAAGGCTCATCCATCCTCTTTCTATCATTTCCTGAAAGGCTTCTTTAAGTTCGGGTTTGTATAATCTTTGTGCCGCAGCGGTCGTAATCCGATCAATGGCTCCTTCTACTGTTTCTCCTTTTAACAGATAGCCTCTATTTAAAATCTGTTCACTTTCTGAATTTTTCCACCAAAGTTTTTCGTTCATAGTTGTTAGTCTAATCTTTTAACCATTAATTCTAATTTTCCTTTTAATCCGGATTTCTTATTTACAGCCAATTTCCTGAGAAAATATCCATTATCTTTTCCTTCGGAATCTATAAACGGCATTTCATAGAACTCTGTTAAGTCAAATTCTTGCAGATAAGCAGATATTCTGTTTTCCAGTTCTTCCAGAATTTGAAAATGCCGGGTCTTGTTTTCCAAATTCGTCGGAATCTCTTTTTCTATGGATGCCGAAAACTCCAGATATAAAAAACTTGCTTTAATTAAATGAAAATTTCCCATTTAAAATAAATCGTTTTCCGTGATACTTTTATCGTGTTTAGTATATTCTGTAGGCCGTTTTGCAAAGAAATCATCCAGACTGTTTGCAAAAACTTCTTCTTCAAACCAGGCCATGGGTTTGTATTGTTCTGCTGAAACGTAATAAAGTTGCTCTATTGATATTTGTTGCAGGCTTTCATCTACCCTGAATTTCATAAAATTGAGCAGATTTTCTTTTTTTATGGTATTTACTTCTCCCTGTTCAAAAATCCAGTCTAAAATTTTGCCTTCAATTGTTATAGAGTTCTCAACCGTATCTCTGATATGTTCAACCATATCTTTATCAAAAAAATCAGGGTATTCTTCTTTTATCTTATTCACCAGATAAATTCCCGCATTGGCGTGTACCTGCTCATCTACGGAAGTCCAGCCTATAATATTACTTACATTCTTCATCAGTCCTTTAAAGCGGGTGAAGGACAGGATGATGGCAAACTGGCTAAACAGTGAAACATTTTCAATAAGGATAGTGAACAGGATCAAAGAGACTACATATTTTTTCCTGTCATCAGATTTTGCGTATTTTAATGCATTATCCAAATATTCTACTCGTTCATTTATAACAGGAACTTCCAATAATTTCTCAAATTCATTGTTATATCCTAAAACTTCTAATAAACGAGAATAGGCTTCCGAATGTCTAAATTCACATTCGGCAAAAGTGCTTCCTAATCCGTTAAACTCCGGCTTAGGAAAATGCTGATAAATATTCCCCCAAAAACTCTTCACTGCTACTTCTATTTGTGCAATCGCCAACAGGCTGTTTTTGATGGCATTTCTTTCTCTCTCTTCTAAATGGGAATGGAAATCTTGTATGTCTGCTGTAAAATCCACTTCTGAATGTACCCAGTATGCGCGGTTAATAGCCTCTGTAAATTGTAGAATTTCAGGGTATTCAAAGGGTTTGTAATTAATTCTTCTATCAAATATTGCCATCTTTTTTTAACTTAGTATTTATCTTAATTTATTTAATTTCACTCCGAAAGCCCCGTACATCGTCTTAAAGAGAATTGAAATTAATTTTCAACTCTCCTGATTCCTCATACTTCTGTACTAAGTTTAACTATTCTGCGTTTTGCTTAGCCTCTAAATTTTAAATAGTTGAGCTTTTTCTCAGGTAATTTTTTGTTTGAATTAAAATTAGAGATATTTGGAACTAGTGATTGAACAACGTCTGAAAAGATATTAAGAAGTTATAAACAAAGCGATATTATTTGCAGTAAATCAATACTTTACGATTGGATTGTCAATTTCGGGAATCAATTCCCCAGTTTAGTTTTTCGCGAAGATTTTTAAAGTATGAGTAGTTTTTATATTTAACGATCTTTATCTTGAAATCGGCTTTTCTTATCTCTATCTCATCTTCAACATCCAGAGTATTATACCGGGAATCTAATGACAGGGAATATTTCTCGGAACGGCTATGAATTTTTAACCTTATCTTGACGTCATCCTTTAATATTAACGGTCTTACATTAAGGTTATGTGGTGAAACAGGGGTAATTACAAAAATATCCGCCTTAGGATAAATAATGGGACCTCCACAACTCAGTGAATAACCGGTGGAGCCTGTGGGTGTGGAAATAATTAATCCGTCTGCCCAAAAAGTATTCAAAAAAACGTTGTTTACAAAGGTATCCACAGTTATCATGGAAGTAGTTTCTTTACGCATCACGGCAGCTTCATTTATGGCATAAGAGGGAGCCTTATGAGCGGGACTGCGTACTTCCAGCAGGGAACGTTCACTGATGCTGCATTGCCCGTCCAATATTCGGGGTAATTCCTTCAATATCTCAGTTTTCTGGAGAGTCGCCAAAAATCCGAGCCTGCCCGTGTTTACTCCTACTATGGGAATATTGGAATCTTTAATAAAAGTTATTGCAGAAAGTATAGTTCCGTCTCCGCCAAAGGTAAACAGTAATTGAGTATCTTTGGGTAATCCTTTTTTCTTGGTGAAAGAAAAGAAATTGGAATTTTTATATCCTAATACTTTGTACAGTTCTTTTATGTAGATGTCGCAAACATATAGGGTAATTTCTTTTTCTTCTAACTTTTGGAAAAAAGTTTGAAGCAGTTCTTTATCTTCTTCCTTAACTACCTGACCGTATATTCCTATTTTCATTATCTAATCAATTTTTTGCTAAACTTCCATAAACTTTTGGAGTTGGTCAAACCGGTCTTTTAAAAGCACCCTTTTGGAATCTTCAAAATATTTATTGGAAATCTGATACCCAAAACGCTCAAAGGTGTCTCCTATGGAATTTATATTTTCTGCACTTATTTTTAACGTAATTTGGGTTGTTTCTTCTTCTGCATTTATTACTACCAGTCCCAGAATTTTACCATTATTACTTTCTACGATATTGGAAATCTCACTTATGGAATATTTCTGGATCGGGGTGACCAAAGTCATGAAAACTCCAAACTCCGTGACGAAAGGAATAGATGCCAATTCATCTATTATCGTTTCTTCCAGAACAACTCCCAACAACTTTTCTTTGGTATTGATAATGGGTATTATATTCGTCTCATTTTCACTAAAAATAGGCAATGAATCAAAAATAATTGCTTTTTCAAACAGATAAAACGGTTCCAACTCTATCAAATGATCCTTTATCATATCTTCCTCATCCAGATTTTTAACTATCTTTAAATTTATATTCCCTATCAATTTCCCCCTTGCAACAACCGGAAGATGCGTCAAATTCAGGTCTGACATTATTTGCAATGCCTTTTTAACCCTGTCATTTTCACTTAGGGGAGGAATATTCTTAGAAATAAATCCGGTAATAATCATAGTGCTAAGATATAATAAGATTTTTAGTTATCAAAATTTTGTAATTCAGCCTTTTGTTTCTTCGTTAGTTTTTTGACAACTTCGCTGTATGAAAGTTTAAGCAGCTCTTTCAGAAATTCATCCGGTAAGTTGCCCTCAAAGTCTACGGTATTCCAATATTTTTTATTCATATGATATCCGGGCTGAACTTCGATATACTTCTCCCTTAGCTCCAATGCATAAGATTCTTCGCATTTCAGATTCACCGTAAAAGAACCACTGTATAAACCGGTCATGGCAAACATTTTACCCATAACTTTAAAAACCAAAGTCTCTTCATCAAATGGGAAACACTCGGTTACGCCGGGAAGCTGTAAACAAAATTCTCTAAATTCTTCTATATTCATTGTTCTAATTTCTTGCTAGCTAAGGTAGTTAAAAACAACAAACCTGAAAAGAGTTGCTGGAGAGCATGGGTTGTGGCTCGCTTACAAAATTTTTAGCTAACTTTACAACATGGTTACCAGCTTACTTTTGTACGCTCAAACTCTTCATACAGTTGTGATGCGCTTACTTTTTCGTATTTTTATGGAATAATTCATAGTCAAGGGAAGAATTGGAACAACTGGAATCGCAGGACGTAGATGTGACTTTGGATAATTTCATCCCTTTCCAATACGCTGAAGAAACAGAGACTATTAAAGCCCAAGCGCAGGCTAATGGAATCTACATGAAGGTCCCTAATGGCAAAAAGAGTAATCTAAATGAGCAACAAT
Source organism: Flavobacteriaceae bacterium (assembly GCA_031273305.1). Classification (GTDB taxonomy): domain Bacteria; phylum Bacteroidota; class Bacteroidia; order Flavobacteriales; family Weeksellaceae; genus Apibacter. Next base: position 295 of record JAISSC010000193.1, on the reverse strand, counting down.
GGTTACAGGTACGCACAAGGGCATTTAAAACCTGCTCGAAAAATTGCAAAAACAAATCGCCTATCTCAAGATTATTGCCATTTTGCCGAATGACACCGCAACTTAAAAGATGTTGAATTCGGTCATCATTATTATCAACCAACTCAAGGGCGTATTCATATTTATAACTAACAGACTTCGCAGATTCAACTAACGAATGCAACATTTGGCTAAGTTATCATAAAAAATTTGTTTAGGGTTTTTAAAGTTCAATTTTTTTCTAGGTCTGCTATTCAATTTATGTTGTATTTCTTTT
>JAISSC010000190.1 GCA_031273305.1 Flavobacteriaceae bacterium | reverse complement strand
AATTTTTAACCTGAAAAATGTCCTTTAAGCTACAAATATTATGAAAAAAATTGTGATTTTGAACTTGCATGAATCATAAGAATAGGTGTGCGACATTATTCAATTATCTTTCATCATATTCCAATTCAAATAAAATTACTATGTGCTTAAACCTAACTCACGTTATTTAGCTGCCTTATAATACTCAAGAGCTTTAGGCATAATTTTATTCAGGTCGGCAATTCGGTTCTGAGGGTCAGGGTGAGTAGATAAAAATTCGGGGGTATTGCGGGAACCTGTAGTCTCAACCATTCTTTGCCAGAAAACCGGAGCCTCTCTGGGGTCATATCCTGCCATTGCCATAATATATATTCCCATAGCATCTGCATCTGTTTCCTGCTTCCTGCCATATCGCAATAAAGTTATTCCACTTGCAACCGGATAATATTCATTGATTACATTCCGTAGGGCTTCATTATTGGTTACTCCTCCCAACAACTGTCCTCCTATTTCCGCTACATAAGCCTGTGAAATTTTCTCGGCTCCGTGTCCTGCCAGCGCATGGGCTATTTCATGTCCCAGAACTACAGCTAAGCCTGTATCGTCCTTACAAACAGGTAAAATTCCGGTATAAACGGCTACTTTCCCTCCGGGCATGCACCATGCATTTACCGTCTTTGGGTCATCTATTAACACAAACTGCCATTCATAACCATCCAGAGCAGAAGTTTGTCCTATGGATTTATAATATGCTTCTGCGGCATTTTTTATTCTGTTTCCCACCTCACTCACCTCTTTAGCCTGAGAAGTACCCGTAATTACCTTACTGGAAGATAAAACCTCCTGATATTGTTGAAACGAAGATGGCAATATTTGAGAATTGGAAATTAAGCTCAATGATTTTCTTCCGGTTAGCGGATTAGTAGCACAAGCAATTGTGAACAAAGCTGCTACAAACAATATTACTATTTTATTTGCTTTCATAAAATTTGATAATTAATCTTAATTCTATAGCAAATGTATTAATTAATGTTCTTAAATTTGCAACGTTTACATAAAATATAAAATCAAAAAATATGCCTTACTTATTTACATCCGAATCGGTATCGGAGGGTCATCCGGATAAAATAGCAGATCAAATATCTGACTCTATTTTAGATAATTTTTTAGCTTTTGATCCGGAATCCAAAGTAGCTTGTGAAACTTTGGTTACCACAGGGCAGGTAGTATTAGCGGGGGAGATCAAATCCAGTACGTATATTGATTTACAGCAAATCACCCGAAATGTCATCAGGAAGATAGGTTATACAAAAAGCGAATATAAGTTTGAAGCAGAATCATGCGGTATTTTATCCGCCCTGCATGAACAATCTCAGGACATCAATCGTGGAGTTGATAAAGAAAACAAAGAAGAACAAGGTGCCGGAGATCAGGGGATGATGTTTGGATATGCCACCAACGAAACAGATAATTATATGCCTTTGGCTTTAGATATATCTCACAGTATCCTGAAGGTTCTGTCAAGTATCAGGAAAGAGGGTCAAACCATGACCTATCTTCGCCCCGATGCTAAATCTCAGGTCACAATAGAATATGATGACCATAACAAACCCATTCGTATTGACACTATTGTGCTTTCTACTCAACATGATATGTTTGACCCTGATGAGGAAATCGTTTTAGCCAAAATAGCCGAAGACGTAAAAAACATAGTGATTCCGAAAGTAAAAGCAGAATCCAAAGAAGATATTAAAGCCTTATTCGATGAGAATATCACCTATCATATCAATCCTACGGGAAAATTTGAAATCGGCGGACCTCACGGAGATACAGGGCTAACAGGAAGAAAAATCATTGTAGATACCTACGGAGGAAAAGGAGCGCACGGAGGAGGAGCTTTTTCAGGAAAAGACCCTTCTAAGGTAGATCGTTCAGCCGCTTATGCCACTCGTCATATTGCAAAAAATTTAGTAGCTGCCGGTGTTGCCGATGAAGTTTTGGTACAGGTTTCCTATGCTATTGGAGTTACAGAGCCTTGCGGCGTTTATGTGAACACTTATGGAACTTCCAAGATAAATCTTTCTGATGGAGAGATTGCCTTAAAAGTCGGAAAATTATTTGATTTGAGACCTTATGCCATCGAGAAAAGATTAAAGTTAAGAAATCCTATTTATGCGGAAACGGCTGCATACGGACATATGGGAAGAAAAAACGAAAAAATTATAAAAAGGTTTGAACGGAACGGCGACAATGGAAAGGCAGAGAGTAAAGAAATCGAGGTGGAATTATTTACTTGGGAAAAACTTGATTACGTAGATAAAATTAAAGACATCTTCAACCTTTAAGATTTTCAAAATGTATGTCTAAGATACTGGCTATTGATTATGGTGAAAAGAGAACCGGATTGGCGGAAACTGATGATATGCAGATTATTGCCAGTGGGTTGACGGGAATTTTAACTCAGGATCTACTTCCGTTTCTGGAAAAATACACAAAAGAGAATCTTGTTGAGAAGATAATCGTAGGATTACCTATTCGTTTAAACGGAGAATTATCGGAAGTTGAAAATTCTATCCGGAAATGCATAAAAAAAATCAATCTTCTTTTTCCTGAAATTCCTGTAGAACGGGTAGATGAAAGATTTACCTCTAAAATTGCAGCTCAGGCCATTAGTATAAGCGGGAAAAGTAAGAAGAAGAGAGAAAGTAAACATTTATTGGATAAAGTAAGTGCTACTTTGATTCTCCAAACCTATTTAGAGAAAAAATAAAATTATGATTTTACCAATATATGCCTATGGCGAACCTGTTTTAAGAAGAAAAAACGTGGAGATTGACAAAAATTACCCGGAATTGAACAAATTAATAGAAAATATGTTTGAAACCATGTATAAAGCACATGGAATCGGGTTGGCGGCTCCGCAGGTAGGAATTAATATTCGTTTATTTGTCATAGATGCCACTCCCCTTGCCGAAGATGAAGAATATGTTTCTATCAAGGAGGAATTAGAAAACTGCAAAAAAGTTTTTATTAATCCTAAAATTACTAAACGAAAAGGAGAACCGTGGAAATTTAACGAGGGTTGCTTAAGCATACCGGACGTCAGGGAGGATATTAAACGCCCGGAGACCATCACCATTGAATATTATAATGAAAACTGGAATAAAAAAACGGAAACTTACCATGATGTAAGGGCACGAATCATACAACATGAATATGACCACATAGAAGGAATATTGTTTACTGACCTGTTATCTCCTTTAAAGAAGAAACTATTAAAAGGGAAATTAACCGACATAAGTAAGGGTAAAGTAGACGTAGAATACAAAATGAAGTTTAACTCGCATTAAAGAATAACCAAAAAAAATTAATTTATATATATGGATCTCACTAAAATCATTACCATTACAGGAAAACCGGGTTTATTTGAATTATTATCACAAACCAAAAACGGATTTATTGTAAAAGATCTGGTAAATCAGAAGAAATTATCCATCCCTGCAAATAGTCAGGTGAGTTTATTACAGAACATTTCTATTTACACCCATGAATCCGAAACGTCCTTAATTTCCGTATTGGTAGCCATTTCTAAAAAATATAATTACAAAGAAATAGAATTTGACAAAAAAGATTCTCAAACTCTCCGAACTTTAATGACGGAAGTTCAACCGGATTATGCAGAAGACAGGGTATACGATTCCGATTTGAGAAAACTCTTTACATGGTATAATATTCTGGTTAAAAATACAATTATAACTGAGGAGAGCATTAAGGCATATACGGATAATTTATCTAAAACAACAGAAGAACCACAAGAACCACAAACAGAGGAGGTTGAATCTGAGGAAATAGAAGTTAAAAAGGAAGAAAAAACAAAGAAGAAAAAGAAATCCGAAAAGTAATAATTAAGTTTACGACTAAATTACTAAAAGATGTTGATTTAATTAATCAGCATCTTTTTTTACTATTTTTTATATTCATTAAATATAAAAAACATGTTTGAAGCAACTGTAATTTTTCAAATTCGTGGAGGTAAATTCAACTTTTCTCAAGATTACCTGTAAAAAATTCGGGGAATCATACATTTACGTGTTAAATATCATGTTACTTTTCAGTGTAATTTTTTTAAAAATATTTCATAATATCGGTATTAATTCTTACTATTGGAAAAAGAACGTTTTTAATCAGAGATTTTTATTTTTGTAAACACATTTTAATTAAAAAGAATGAAAGGAATACTTTTGGTTAATTTAGGATCACCAAAATCTCCATCAGAAGAAGATGTCAGGGTTTATTTACGTGAATTTTTAATGGATAAACGGGTGATTGATGCCCCATGGCCTATCCGAAAAATGATAGTAGAATACAAGATACTTCCTAAACGTCCGAAAGATTCTGCCCATGCCTATCAAAGCATATGGTGGGATGAAGGCTCTCCATTGGTTGTTATTTCCCGTAAGATAACAACAGAGATTCAAAAGAAGATACAAAATCCCGTAGTATTAGCCATGAGATATCAGGAACCTTCCATTAAAACCGGATTGCAAAAACTAAAAGACAAAGGAGTTACCGATGTATTGGTGATTCCTCTTTATCCTCAATATGCCATGAGCACTACGGAAACAGTCGTGGAGAAGGCAAAAGAAGTACAAAAAAGACACTTTTCAGACCTGAAATTGAGCTTTCTGTCTCCTTTTTATAATGACGAGGAATATCTTCAAATCTTAAGTAACAATATCAGAAAACAGTTGCCTGAAGATTTTGATATGCTTTTATTCAGCTATCACGGACTACCCGAAAAACATATTTTTAAAACCGACCAGACCCAACAATGCCGACTGGATAATGCCTGTTGTTTTGAATCAGGAAAAGAATCTCACAAATATTGTTACAGGCATCAGTGTTATTACGTAACTGAAAAAATACGTGAAAAATTGGAGTTAGACATATCCCAAGTCAAACAGTCCTTTCAATCCCGCTTAGGCAGAGACCCCTGGCTACAACCTTATACGGATAAAACTCTGGAAAGGCTCCCATCCGAAGGAATAAAAAAGATAGCCGTAGTTGCCCCCGCTTTTGTATCTGACTGTTTGGAAACACTAGAAGAACTGGCAATTGCCGACAAGGAATTATTCATCAACAATGGCGGCGAAGAATTTCACTACATAAAATGTCTGAATGAAGACGAAAACTGGGTTACATGGTTGGTAAACAAGATAAATAATTATTTAGAGGAATAATGATTACTTTGTAGCATACCGATGGCATGCCGGACACTATGACGTTATCCTTTTCTACCGAGCTTGAATCCCTAAAGGGATTCGCAAGCGTAACCCCATAAAATTATCCCACCAATATCGGTAATGCCTTTGGGAGTATGGATATATTCAATAATTTAGATTGCAACGGAGCATATTCTCCATCCAGTTGTATATAATCAACCGAGACTTCTACTTCCAGTTTTTCCGTATTAAATATTTTTTTTCCTCTTCCTAAGTTTTTATTGATAAGGAACCCAAGCCCTATCCATGAAAAGGTAAACCATGAACATTTTTTAATCAGGATAACATCAAACAGTCCGTCCTCTAAGGATGCGTTGGGAGCAATAGAAAAGCCATATCCCATACAATTGCTGTTGGAGATATTCAGCATCATAACTTCTCCCGAAAATTTTTCCTGTTCGGAAACAACGGAAACCTTAACCGCTTTATAGTTAAAAATACTTAGCATAACACATTTTATATACCCCAATAATTGCCTTTGCTTCTGGTGTGCGTATATATTCACCGTTTCCGCATCAAACCCGATACCTGCATTGCTGAAAAAATACATATCGTTTATCTTTCCACAATCAATATTTTTAATTACCTGTCCTGAGCCTAAAATAAGTTGTAATGCTTCCTCATAATGAAAAGGTATGCGCAAATGCCTGCTCAGTCCGTTTCCCGACCCGATAGGAATAATAGCCAGAGGTATCCCCTTCCCCACCAAAGCAGAGGCAATTTCATTAAATGTTCCGTCTCCTCCGCAACTTACTATAAGGTCGGCTCCTTCATTAACAGATTCCAGAGCAAACTTAAACCCGTCATTTTTTTTGCCGGTTACCTTAATTGTAGCATTACCCTCCAAAAAAAGCTCCCTGATACGATTCTCTACCTTTTCTCCCTTTCCCTTTCCCGAGATAGGGTTAACAATAAAATGAATGTTCTTATATCTCATTTACCCGCAAAAATACTAACTTTTTATCCTCTCTTTTAAGTCCTTTATCATCCGCAGAGGGTCTTCCGCATTAAAAACAGTACTTCCTGCCACTAACACATCTGCTCCGGCGTCTGCCAGTTTTTTTGCATTATCTAAAGTAACTCCCCCATCAACCTCTATCAATGCATAAGAATTTTTTTGTATGATAAGGTCTTTAGTATCCGCTACTTTCCCATAAGTATTTTCAATAAATTTCTGTCCTCCAAATCCCGGATTTACACTCATGATCAATACCAAATCCACATCCTGAATTATATCTTCCAACAGGCGTATGAAAGTATGAGGATTCAGGGCTACTCCCGCTTTCATTCCTGCGTTTTTGATTACCTGAACGGTTCTGTGAAGATGAACACAAGCCTCATAATGAATTGTCAGATAATCCGCTCCCGATTTTTTGAAAGTTTCAACATACCGGTCAGGATTTACAATCATCAGATGGGTATCCTTTATCTTTTTTGCTTTTTTATTTACCGCTTCCAAAACCGGAAATCCGAAAGAGATATTAGGAACAAAAACTCCATCCATCACATCTATGTGAAACCAGTCAGCCTCACTATTATTAATCATATCAATATCCCGGTCTAAATTTCCAAAATCTGCCGAAAGAATTGAGGGTGCCAATAATGCCATTATACTTTTTAATACAAAACTACAAAAAACATCTCAACCTGCGGCTAATTTCCCGAATGAAAAACGATTCGCAGATTCAACTAACGAATGCAACATTTGGCTAAGTTATCATAAAAAATTTGTTTAGGGTTTTTAAAGTTCAATTTTTTTCTAGGTCTGCTATTCAATTTATGTTGTATTTCTTTT
>JAISSC010000144.1 GCA_031273305.1 Flavobacteriaceae bacterium | reverse complement strand
TAAAGAACACAGGATGATCTGCACTAAGGACGTCTGTGTTCTTAAACATATTGATAATTGAATTATAATTAGAAAGCAGGTAACTGTCTCTGTCTATTCTTACATAACACTTTTCTTCTTCATCCCAGCAAACGATCTCCGGATGTACCAATTCTCTTAATTCTTCTTTTGAGCTTAGTGCCGGTATAAATTTTTTATTTATCCATTCCTTAAATTCTATTTCGTAGTCAATAAAAGAATAAAAAGAACCATCTACACCTTTGAAATATCTACGAACTTTATCTTTTCCTTCTTTATCTTCTATTTTTATCGAATATATATTCAAGCTATAAAAATCATTAAAATTTTCAATAATTACCTTTCCGGAAGTATCAAGCAGATATTCTGTTCCTCCATCCCAGCTATAATGATTACAGCCATCATTTTCTTTGTCTCCATGCCAGTATTTTTTTACTGCGTCCTTTAATGCTATGACATATCCATTTCTTGCGTTAAGTATATCACTGTATATAGCAGGAATAGAAATGTCTCCATTGGCATTTAACATACCGGCTTTATCTGTCTCCTGTACACGAAAACGAATAAAGCCTTCGCTTTCACAATCCGGAGCATTGTCAAAAAAATATAGACTGTCGTGATGTTTTTTTTCTCCGTTTTTTGTTAGAAAATAGGTGTCATATGATTTCTCATCCAATTCAATAACAGAAATAATATCATCCCAATAATGTGCAAGTGTATAATTTTCAAATACAGGCTCAATTACTATTTTCCCGGACTCGTCATAAAAACCCTCTAATCCTTCCTCATTTAGAAAAGAGGTATATCTTCCTTTATCTTGTGTATAGGATAAGGTGACGAATGAGAAAAAGAATATTATATTTAAAAAAATTTTCATAATTTTTTTTATTTGTTGTTAAGTTTTTGATAAATCATATATAAATTAAACCGACTGCCTATAATAACATAAATGGATAAATTATAGTTTTGTAAGAAACGATATGTTTATCATTTTTATTGTATACTTACAATAATTAAACCAATAATGAAACAAATTTTTTATGACAACATTTAGCTTGATGTTGCATTTACTAATTGAACTTACACTGTTCTATTCCTCTGTACCACTATTTTCAAACAACTCGTGTAATTTATGTTGCAATAGTTTTTTATCTGGTAATTGTGTTTGGTATTCAGAAACCATTGTAGGGGAAAGGGAACGGCTCAACGCATATTCAACCACTTCACTGTCTTTACCTTTGCAAAGCAAAACACCAATGCTTGGATTTTCGTTTTTCTTTTTTACATCACGGTCTAATGCCTCCAAATAGAAATTGAGTTGCCCCAAATGGTCTGGCTGAAACTCTACTGATTTCAGTTCAAACGCCACCAGACATTGCAAATCCCGATGATAAAACAACAAATCAATGTAGAAATCCCTATTGCCTACCTGCACCTTGTATTCTTCATCAATAAAAATGAAATCTTTGCCTAGTTCAAGGATAAAGGTTTTCATCTGTTTTATTAAACCCTTTTGTAAGTCGGGTTCGTTGTGTGGTTCGGGCAGGTTCAGGAACTCAAATACATAACTGTCTTTGAATACCTTTGTTATGTCGGCATTAAATTCTCTCGGCACTGCTGAGAGTTTTGCGTTACCTATCATAACCCGCTCAAAAACAGCACTGTTTATTTGTCTTTCCAACTCTCGTGAACTGTATCTTTCCTGAATGGTAAGGCGTAAATAAAACTCCCTTTCTTCTGTCGTTTTTGTTCTGCTTAAAATCGTAAGGTTGTTCGTCCAACTAATTTCTCTCAACAGTGCCGAGAGTTTTGGAATGTCTTTGTAGGCTTCATAAAACTGCTTCATTCGCCAAAGGTTCTTATCCGAAAATCCTTTTATATCGGGTTCGTTACGCTGTATGTACTGTGCCAATTCTTTTACAACCGACTGTCCCCATTCGGTACTTTCAACCTTTTTGCTAATGTATTCGCCCACATTCCAATACAGGTTTATCAGTTCGGCATTAACGGCACGAATGGCATTGTTTCGTGATTGCTGTATTAGATTTATGACGTCTGAAAACCGTATGTCCATATTGAAATTTATGTGTTACAAAGTTAGAAGAAAAACTATTTGTATCTTCATAAACTTCTCTGATAGCTGTAGTTCAGATTCAACTAATGAATACACCTCCCGATACAGACCAATGTATATACCATAAGAAACAAAAAACTCCGGTAATTGATCATCACCGAAGTTTATACGATTCTCTGCAGGTAGATATTTAAAAGTGGAGCTGATGGGGCTCGAACCCACGACCTTTAGACTGCCAGTCTAACACTCTAGCCAACTGAGCTACAGCCCCGATTTTAACTATTTTCTGCAAATGTAATTTTTTTTTCCTGTCTTGCCAAACTAGCTAAGGTAGTTTTTCTATAAATATTCAGTGTTGCATCCCGCACCTCAACAAAAACACTCCGTATGTCGCAGGATTCTTCTGCCTTACAGGCATCACAAGTTTGATGATACATAATGGAAACGCAGGGAAGTAAAGCTATTGGCCCGTCCATCAACCGGATTATTTCGATTAACGTAACATTTTTCGGGTCTTTGTTTAGCCTATATCCTCCCCTTGCCCCTCTTTTGCTCGTTAAAAACTGTGCATTTTTAAGGTCCCTCAAAATATTTTCTAAAAATTTCTTGGGAATATTCTCATCCTTTGATATTTCAGATGATAATACACTTTTATCTTTATCTTGCCGTGCAATATAAATTAAGGCTTTCAGAGCATATTTACACCGATTTGATATCATGAGTTAAATGTACTTATTTTCCATCAATTAATAAAACTATTTCGCCCTTTAATGGTTTTTCCTTACATCTTTCCAGCACTTCTGTTATCTTACCCCTTAAAGTCTCTTCATACATTTTGGAAATTTCCCTGCTCAAACTAACTTTCCTTTCCTCTCCGAAAAACTCCACGATTTGTTCCAATGTCGAGATGATCTTATGAGGACTTTCATATAAAATTATAGTTCTCTTTTCTTGCGATAATTCCTTTAGCTTGGTCTGTCTTCCTTTCTTTTGGGGAAGAAATCCTACAAAAAGAAACTCATGAGATGGCAACCCCGAAACCACCAAAGCCGGAACAAAAGCCGTTG
>JAISSC010000021.1 GCA_031273305.1 Flavobacteriaceae bacterium | reverse complement strand
TTTTCAAGTATTTCATTAATACTTTCAATATCAATATTTCTTTTCATAAAACCTCTCATTATCGTTTTTGAATTCGTTTCTGGATAGGCGGCGAATGTGACACCATAGGAAACTTCCTGTAGTGCTACTTCTTTTAGTGTTCTTAATTTTCCATTTTCACTATCACTCCATTTGACCGGATTGAAGCCGAACGACATTGTTTTAACATCACCCCGTTCAATAATTTCAAATAAGTCATTAGCATAGGTAGTGTTTGGTAACTCACATCTACACACTAAGCCATCATCAGTATTTTCTAGAGCCAAAGTACCAGATTTAGTATTTCCCAATATATGAGAGTCATCATGATTCCACAGTGCCCTTACTTCATTTTTATCTTTTAGCGTCTTGTTAAATGCCGTTCTATCTATAATTTCAGTTACTCCCCACATTGGAACAGACCTACTGTTATAAGGAATTATACCTTCAATATATTTTTTCCCTTCGGTTTCTTGTGCCCGTAATTCTAAATTTTTGAAAGTAATGTTTTGTTTCTTTTTCATATATAATATAGTCCTTTCCTATTTATTTCTTTCCTTGTACCAATTTTCAAACCGCTTTTTTCTCTGTTGTCGATTTAATTTTTCATTTTCAGAAATAATTATGTCGGCATTATCTAATGATTTTTCTGTATAAGAATTTTGTTTTTTAATTCTTTTGATAATTCTTTTAAATATATTCATCATCTATCCTTTAATATAATACAGTGTCGGCCACCATGCTGAACAGTTATGAGCCGCTGGGGTCCATGAGAAGACGTTCCCAGAAGCGTCCGCTCTGAACTCAACATCACCCCTGTTCAGTATCTGTCCACCAAATGCTGAGCTTTGTGAGCAAACTTCGTTGTTAAGTATCATCGACCCCACTGGTAAGTCTATTCCAGTGTCAGTCCATGTTGTATCGAAGTTCCAAGCACCTCTATCAAAAGTCTGTTTGTAGATTATTTGTCCGCCTACCCACCTCTGGTTAGTTGCTTGTTCTGTAAAAGAGTAGTTGTCATTTACAAAAGCCGTCCCGTCCTGTCTAAGCGATACATCCCCCTGTGCCGGGCTGGATATGAGGGCAGAGTTGTCGGCTACTATGTAGGGAATTGACACCAATAATTGTGCTATCTCCATATTACTTATTCCAGCAGTAGTATTAGCGGCTGTTCCTCTAAAACCAGGAGCAATAACATCACCAGCTACAAGGTCAACTATTATTGAGTAACTGGAGTAAGCATAAGTAGAGTTAAAACCAAATAAATTGTCATACTGAAAAGCGCCATTCTTATAGTATGTACACAGAGTTAGATTAGCAGCGGGGTCAAGTAATAATCCAAACCTAAGTAAGTAAGTGCCGTCTCTTGGACACGTCCATCGTTGCTCAATTATCTCTTTATTTCCATTGATAACGTACCCAACTGGTACGTTGAATGTCTTTATCCAATGAGGAGCACTGCGCTCAGTATATATTCCTCTACTACTTCCTACTGGTATCTCTTGTCCGTTTTCTATGATGAAAGTCTTTGACATTATATTATCCTCCTAAAGTTTTGTGTACCAAATAGTTACATAATGAGGTGATGGAGTTGTATACGTAGAACTCAAGTTTATAGCTATATTAGTAGAATCAACATATATTCCTATATACTTTTCAGGACCAATTCCCCAAGATGTATTGTTACTAGTTCTAAATACTAGTTTGGCATCAATTATTATTCCTAAATTAGTAATTCCATGAGCAATATTTTCTGTTGTACTTGCTGGAAGATTATTACTTCTATAAAATGTCTTCTTGTATATTGTACTTCCGTCAACCCAAGTTTCATTTGTTTCGATTTCATCATAACTGTATGAGCCATTCCCCTCTACAATAATAGGGGGAAGTTTTTGTACCAGTTTGGGAGGGATAAAGAAACAGTATATATTTGTCGGAGAACCAGAGTTGACAGACATGGATACTACATTCTTTGGCATTACTGGTATAAAGATTTTATTAGGTTCACTATGATTATTTCCTAAATCTTTCCCATCTATCCTCCAGCTAGCATTTCCCTGGTCAAAGCGAGCATTAATAAATCCAACCCTATCGACCGTCCAAGTTCCACTGACAGTACTTATTCTGTTTATTGTTTCCTGATTAGCATAATCTGGAACCATCATTAATCCGCCGTCTGGATATTCAACATCGGTAAGAGTTATCTGTAATCCGTTTAATGTGTTCTTATCGGTGATGGCGTCATACTCGGCTTGGGTCATTGTTATGTGGGTGTTTACATTTTTATCATTATCTGGGTTTCGTAAATTAACGGTATCTATCTTTCCGGCTTCTCCTATTGTCTTCATACTTCCATTAGATAAAATTTGAATGAAAGTATTTTTTGAATCATCACTAGGGTCGGCTGGCGGTTCAGTTCCCTTAACAACGCCTAAATGATTATTAGTGGCAATCGTTAAAAAGCCGTTTTTGTAATTAGCCCAGATTCCTTGGTCCTTGTTATAGACATATTCGTAATTATCAAATAAATTTATAATTACCGTATCATTTAATACATCATCCATTGAAGTCGCATTAGGCGTATTCGCAATGGCATAGGTATTTAAGATAATAATATCATCCGGGTCGGTTTCAACTAATGTTTTACCAAAGTTATAAGGGTCAAGGGGAATATATGCGCCGTTTAATGTAGCAAGCTTTGTATTTATATCTGCTACAGAATTATCATACTCTAAAAATCTAACTACATCGTTATTTTCAATTGCTACTTTCCCAGATTTTAAACCGCTATTTTCGTTATACATTGCGATTTTATTTGCGGTCGGTGTGGAAGTCGCATTATGCGCGTAATCACTTGTTGTATGATTTTCAAATTCTGTAAGGCGTATTACGTCATTATTTTCAGATGGGACCTTATCAGATTTTAGACCCGCATCATCATTATACTTTGCTACTTTATCTGGGGTTGGGACATCAGTAGCGTCAATGGCAGTAGCAACATCTGCCAACCTAACTACATCGTCATCATCTACTGGTGTTTTGGAAGATTTTAGGCCTTTATTACGGTCGAACATTGCAAACCTATCAGCAACGGGAATAAAGGTTCCATTCTCAACTTGAAAATTATCTATTATTTCATTGGCACGCAGTTCTGATAATTCTGCATCTATAAAATAAGGTAATGAAACCCAATTAGTAATACCATCGCCTAATTTTATTTTAAGAAGTTTACTTGGTAAAAGAATTTCCACACCCATAGAATTTTTTTCTAATATAGGATTTTCTTTTAACCAAATATCAGTTGTGGCACGTTTTACATTTATCTTTTTTTGTTCCATTATTATACCTTATCGTCCCCAATGTTAGGATGGTCATTATCTACCAACTGTTCCTTAATCTTTGATCCTGCCATGTAGGAATCAATAACATCATCCCGCAAGGGCATTAAATTTGCAGGAACAAATAGCGTGTCGCCAGCTTCAATCTCTGGTAGGTTTTCTTTACGGCGGACTTCATTCGGACTTAAAATTCCATTCATAATTTGCTTTGAGTAAGCGTCTACCCTAGTCTGTAATGAAGTTTTCAACAGAGAATTATAACTATACTCAAAATAAATTGGTTCACCAAACGGAATAAGTTTATTTATGGATTGCTCAAATTGTGTTGCTAGTGGCCTAATTGCATTCTCAATAAAAATGGTATATAAACTTTCGATATTAGTAGTTTCCGTTCCGTTCAATAGAGGCAGGGGAACGCCGAATAGTTTAGCAACTTCTTTTTCCTGAAATTGTCTGTTCTCAATTAGCTGATTTGCCTTGTTATCTTTAAAATCAGTTTCAATCTTACTGTATTCTATCTTTCCAGATTTAACTAAGGGCATACCAGCGTTCTTTATTCCGGCATAGTTTTGTAAAAACTTATTTTTTAATTGCTGTATCTGTTCCTCAGTTATATTTGGATACTCTTTGGTTATATCAATAATTAATCTATTGCCAACAGAATTATTAAAGGAATTATTTATGAAGTCATCTAATTCAGATGTATTTGAAAATATTTTACTACATTCACTAAAAATTGATTTTCCAATTAGGCCGTTGTATCCGTACCTAGATGGAATATGGAGTATTTTTCTGTAGTCGTACTCAACACCGTTGTAAGAAAATATTTTTTGATTTTGTAAATTGCGGTTTACCCTAACAACTGATGGATTAAGTCTAAATAAAGATATAATATTACCATCGCTATCATCATACTTGAACCAGAATACGTTGCCATTAAAGTAGTCAATGGCGGAGTTGTAGAAAAATGTAAATTTTGCTTCATCATAATTTGGATTGGAAATCAAATCATAAAGTAGGTGTTCTTTTATAGATTGTTTAGTATACCTGTCATAAAAGTACCCTGATAAGTTTGCAAAAGATGAGCAAATTAAATCAATGGCCGCAAAAGAGGTTGCGTCTCTATTTGTAAGATAATCACTGCTATGATTAAATACCTTTTGTATATCATTTCTGGTATTAGTTTTTCTTTTGAATAAATTATTAAAAAATCCCATTAGTTATTTCCATTATATATATAGTCTATATCTTCCCCAAAGGATAATACAGCTTCCCTTCTTCTTCTATTTCTTATATATCTGTATATTTCCATTACAAATAATTAGTTAAAAAAGTTTCAGTATGTCCTCGAAATTAGTTGTAGGTGAAAAAGTATTTACCACGGCAACCATACATCGGTTGTGCGCCATTATAGAGGTAACAACGCCGTCAATCCGTCTC
>JAISSC010000227.1 GCA_031273305.1 Flavobacteriaceae bacterium | reverse complement strand
CATTAATAAATCGGGAGTGGCAATCAGAATGTCTGTTTCAGAAATGAGGGTGATGGGAAGAAATACGCAGGGAGTGAAGTTGATAAATCTGAAAAATAATGATGAAATAGCTGCCATTACCAAGATAGAAAAAGAAGAAGGAGTGGAAGAGGAGGAAGAGACAGAAGGAATTTCACCGGAAATTTCAAGTGATGGAGATATTGGAGATGTTTCTCAGGAAGAAAATACTGAATCTCAAGAATAAAAACCAAAATATGAAAAAAATAACAGTATCCTTAGCTGTCCTGATCGCTTTGGTCGCATCCGGACAGGAAAAAGAAATTAAAGATGCTTTCAATGCATACGAAGGAGGAAATAAAGCTCAGGCACAGACTTTATTACAACAAGTAGAATCAACGGTAAATGCTAAAGTAACAAGTATAGACCCCGAAGCATATGCCAAGTATCTATATGTAAAGGGAAATTCCTTGTTAGAACAGGGCAAGACCTTTGAAGCAGCAAAAGCCTTTTCAACGCTTTCTGCTTATGAAAAGGGACCGGTTTATTCTTTAAGGAATAAAAACACTAAGGAAAAGGCTTTTGTACTCTCCAAATCGGAAGCGGATAAATTACAGACTGAGGGTTTTTCAGGCTTAAAGGAAACCAAATCAGGAACTGATTATATCCAAAAAGTTCTTCCTGTTCTAGATAAAAAAAGGCAGGAGGTTTCCAATAAGGCTACCACAGAATACAATGCAAAAAATTATGCAAACGCAGCCGACAATTTTCTGGAAGCTCATTACTTGACAAAAGCCGCAGGCAGTGACGACAGTGTATTTAAATATTATGCCGCTGTTGCTTATCATGCTGCAAATAATAATGAAAAGGCATTGGAATTATATAAGGAATTAATTAATGAGGGATATACCGGACAAAAAACCTCTTATACGGCTGTACAAAACGGACAGAGAGTGGGGCTTTCGGAAGAACAATATAAGCTGTTCAAAGCGGCTTCCAATTCCGGATTTACGGATTTTCAAAAAGAAGAAACCCCATCTGTGGAAGCAGATATTTATAATTATGCAGTTGCCCTGCTAAGCACTGATAAAAAATATGACGAGGCTTTGGCTATAACGGAAAAAGGATTGTCAAAATTACCCAATGATTCCAACTTAAATACTCAGGCAGGAGAGTTGTATTATCAGACCGGACAGACTGAAAAATATATTGTCAAACTGAAAGAAGCTGTACAGAAGAATCCTGACGATTACATTTCTTTATATAATTTAGGAGTGGTGTATGGAAAGGATGCTCAAACATATGACCTGGCAAGAGAATATTATAATAAGGTATTAAGTATTAAATCGGATTATGCCGCTGCATATCTGAATCTTGCAGCATTGTCTTTATCTCCTGATAAAGAAATTGTAGAAAAAATGCAGGCTTTGGGTAGTACAAAATCAGACCAGCAGAAATATGACGTTTTGTTGGCAGAAAGAAGAGAAATGTTTAAAGGTGCTTTGCCTTATTTGGAAAAGGCATATGGATACGATAAAAAAGACAAGGCAATCATTCAGGCGTTAAAAGAAGCATATAGAGTTCTCCAAATGCGGAATAAATTAGATGAAATAAGAAAAGAAGAGGCTGCGTTGTAAGGGGGTGATAAACATTACTAAGATGTATACCGATAATTAAAAAAGGAGTTTATTATGCGTTGGTATATGTTTTTACTATTATGCTTTATTGAAACAGCAATATACTCACAAACGGATAGAGATTTTATTTTATTAGATAAGTTTGATGAATCTGATTTTAATTATAATTTAATTGACTCAATCAATAATTATATAGGTAAGGAGAATTTATTAAATAATGTTTTTAATGTAAGAAAAGGAGATTATACGGTATATAGATTTCTTAGACAACGCAATGGCGAGAGTAAAAAAGGTGATGTAAATAGTGTAGGCTCTGAATTGATAATAGTTAAAATACATCCACAAAGCAATAAAGTTATTGAAGCTATTTACTTTCCTTTAGATTGGAAAGAATTGCCATTGAGTGATGTTTTAGTTAAGAGCCATCCTAATATTAAATTAAGAAAACGGATATTAATTAAAAGAATGAAGTTAGGGAGAATTGATAGTGACAGTGGCTGGGTATATTTGTAAATGAAAATCAAGATGCCACTTACGGATTATTCTATCTCATCTCTTTTTACTTAAAACTGGGGGCAATAAATTTGGCGAAATTTGACAATTAGGAAGAGTTGGAATCAAAGGAAGAAGAGATTCTAACAGAATTATCTGTAGGAGCTAAATTGCTTCTTGGAATATATGCAAATCTTTAAAGATGAAGAATAACTGGATATTACAAACAGGAGGGAAATATGATTGGAATATTTATGAAGAAGATATTTTAAAGTATACTTTAGATATAAAAGTAAGATATAATATATTAAAAGCTCATTTAAATTTTTACAAGGAAATAGAAGGAAAAGATGAAATTATACTAAAATTAACTTGTTTTTACTTTCTATGTTATGAAAAGATGAAAATTATTGATAGTAAATTAAAAAGTAAGATAGAGCTTAAAAAAGTTAAAGGTAAATATTGTTTAATCATAGATGATAAAGATATTGTAGAAGTTAAATTATTGGGTTTCCCGTATAGAAAAAAAGTAGGAGAGATGTACATAAATGCTAAAAGAGTAGCGGAGATTACCTATTCATTCATATCCAAAAAGCATTTTAAGATTGTTTTTGATGAAAAAGATGATTTAAATGTATTTGGTGTTTTTTTGTTATTAACATATGTGTTTAATAATGGAGCTGATTGATTTGAAAATTTATAGATATGTAAAAGAAATGAGTGGAAATAATATACCAGCCCTTGATGATTGGCGTAGGCAAGGACAAGAAAAATATTTAATTGGAGTGAAACTTATCTTTAAATATTATCGCCCATATCGCATAGGATGGGAATGTAGTCTCCCCCGCAAATAATACAATTTAAAAATATTAAACATTATTCCTCTTTCAAATTTTCCAGAAGTTCAATAACTTTGGTAAACTTAATATCTTCAATGACTTTAAAAAAATCAATTTCCTCTTTATGTGGTAAGAAATCTGAAATAATCCGGATAATAAAATCCTGAGGTCTTTTTAAGCACATAAAAGTGTAATCTTCCATATTTATCAAAGTGCCTATCGGAATATCCGTAGTAGTTACGAATTTATCCGAAGTTAAGGAGGACAAACAAGGTAAATTTGTTTTAGGGGAGGATAATTTCAATTTTCCATTCTCAAAAATTTCCCCTTTATATCCGAAAAGAGAAGAAGCTACAACCTCAACCAATTCCCCCTTTTTTAACTCTTTAGGCAGGGAGTTTTCTTTGCCCACGATAGCTGTAAATCCGACCAGTACGCAAATATCCGATTCCGGACTTTTCAACAATCCTTTTGCCGTATTTTCCCTCCCGATTCCGGAACTAATTACTTCATAGGAATGTTTCAAAGAGGAAACCTCCCGAAAAGCATCCAGCATTTTTTCTCGTTCGACATCCATAGGAGTTAAAATCGTAATTTTCATGATATTTATTTTTAGTAATTACAATACAAATTTACACAGATAAATAAAAAAGTGGCAATTCACCCACATGTCGTTGTGCGTAGGCGAAACAAGCCATTGTTGCCTTTATGTCTGATTTAAAAAGGTGAAATAGTCCCTGAGTATTTTGGCATTTTCACAATTTTTGGTGTTTATTTCCAATAATTTAGGTTTGTCGGAATCCGAAAAGAACAGAGGTAAATATTTCTCCAATTCCTCCTGATCGTCTACTTCTTTATATTCAAAATGATATTCCTCCGCCGACAGTTTAGCCGTACGGTTGTGTCTGGTTACAAAAAATTCCTCCAGAGAATCCGCCGTATCCGGGCCGGGAATAATCTTAAAAATATTGCCTCCTCCGTTGTTCATCAGGATAATACGGAAGTTTGACGGGATATATTTATTCCATAAAGCATTGGAATCATAAAAAAAGCCGACATCTCCGGTGATTAACACGGTTGGATTTTCGTCCGCTGTGGCAAATCCGACCGCTGTGGAAGTTGCTCCGTCGATTCCACTGGCTCCGCGATTGCAGAAATTTTTATTTTTGGAATTGAAAGTAAACAACTGAGCATAGCGAATCATAGCACTGTTGGAGACCTGAATATTATAAAAATCGGGTATTCTCTCATCCAGAGTTTTAATCACTTTGAGGTCGGAAAAAGGAATATTTTTTAAAAATTCGGTATGCTTAATTCTTCGTTCATCTTTCATTCGTCTCCAAATTGATGAATAATTGGATTTTCGGGGAATGACTTTTACCAGTTCTTTCAGAAAGGTAACTGGTCGGTCTTCTATTCTCCCGGATAAAGCAAAAAAAGTATCCGGATGCCAGAACTCATCCAGATGCCAATGGGCTTTTAGTTGGGCTTTACGTAAGAATACCTTAACTTTTTTTGAGACTACATTCTGCCCGATAGTTAAAAGCAACTCCGGTTTATATTCTTCCATTTTTTCCTCTCCGAACGGGAAAATATATCGGTCAATATTAGGATAAAATTTATCTGAATTTAGGTTTGATGTGGTTTCCGTTAAAATTACCGTATCTTCCCTTGTTGCCAGTTGTTCCAGTAAATGGTTCAGTTCTTTGTCGGGTTGTTGCATTCCTACCAAAACCATCTTCTTTTCAAAATGATTCCATTGGGAAAGTAAAGAGAGCCATTTCTCGGAATCGAAAATTCTTTTCGGGAGGGTTAAATGTTCAATATTTACCTCAATGGTATCGGTTTGTTCGTATAGAGGTTCCGAAAAAGGAATGTTGATGTGTACCGGTCCCGATTTTAAAATGCAGGTTTGTACGGCTTTTTTTATGGTCAGGAAGTTGTAGGTGTTATCCTGGTCACTTTCCGATTCGGATAGTTGGAAAGAACCGTAAATGTGATTCTGATAAATATTGTTTTGCCGTATGGTTTGACCGTCAAAAATATCTACAAAACTTTCCGGACGATCCGCAGTGATAACCAATAAGGGAACGTTCTGGTAAAAAGCCTCAATAATTGCAGGATAATAATTGGCAGAAGCGGTTCCGCTGGTGCAACAAATGGCTACCGGTTTTCGCACGGATTGCGCCATTCCTAAAGCGAAAAAAGCAGCGGAACGTTCATCTGTTACGCTGTAACAGTTGTATTTTTTGTAACCGGAAAAATGCAAAATAAGAGGAGCATTTCTGGAACCCGGCGAAATTATCATATCAGTAATTCCGTATCTGTAAAGCATTTCGCCTAACAGTTGAACAGATAATTTTTTACTGTACATAGTTGAGTTTAGTTAAAATAAGAAAAGAATAAAGGTAGTTTAATTTCCCGGTAAAATTATACATTATAATTTATCAACCAATAATAATTACTATTTTTGCTTTAATTAAAATGCTTATAATTTATATTATGTTAAATAGTATTTTTAAGAACATGATTTATTGCCCCATCCTAAACCGGTTTATATACTTCTTGCTTATCCAGACTCACGTTAAACAGCATTTTTACACTGCCC
>JAISSC010000175.1 GCA_031273305.1 Flavobacteriaceae bacterium | reverse complement strand
GAACCATTATCGAAAGTAACCAGATAAACACCGGTTGTCAAGTCGGAAATATCGTAAGATTCGGCGTTTGCGGTAAATTGTTTTACTATTTTGCCTGAAAAGTCTGTAATAATTACTTTTACATTAGAATCTCCGAATTTATCTGATAATTTAACCCTGAAAACATCCTTTACCGGATTTGGATAAATTGTAGTTAGAGATGTGTTTGGTGAAACCAAATCTTCCGTACCTAAATCCTTTTTTATGGCTTCTATCTTATAGTTATCTACAATTGCTGCTAATTCATCTCCGGTCGTACTAAAAGGTAAAGCAACATTACGAATCTCATGTCGGGAAGGAATAAGACCAGGAACTCCTTCATAATAAGGCAGTTCAGGATTCGGGACAGTGTAGAAACAATCTCCATTTAAATAATAATTAGTTTCTCCTGTTTCATGGTCATATGTATAAGCCAGAGTTATCCATGTATTTTCCGGAAAATAGGTGGGTTTCAAATCAGGAAAAAGATTAAGATTGGTAAAATGCTCCCAAGTCGGAGCATATACCCATGAAACTATAAAAGGTTGTCTTGTTGAATTATCATAATAGATACCTACAATTTCATGACCGTTTTGATCAATAATTGCCGAACCTATAAACCTGTCGGAGGAATAATCGCTTGTATAAATATCTATACTTACTGCTAAAATATTATTTTCCGGTTCCCTCTGTTCCCATTTATCTTTCAGATCTGATTTATACACAGTTCTTCCGGTAGAAGAAGTAGTACCGGATCCTGTGATCTGCAAAGCCTTTCCATGTTCTTCATCTGTTTCTACAATTTGATAATCTGAAAGACTTCCGCCGTCCAAATACATATCCCCCTGACCCGGTGTTGTTCCATCAGTATAATCTCCTATATTTTCTGATGTATAATTGTCATAATTATCTTCTTCCAACACTTGTGCAGAAAAAGTAACTGATATTAAAATCCCTAAAATGAATAAAAGTTTTTTCATAAAGTTTTTTATAGATACAAAAATAGTGATTTTTCTTCATATAATAAAAATTATTTTTTTATTACATAATGAATTTTAAATAGATAACAAGAAGATATTCCGTATTCCACAACGGGAGCCTGTACTTAATTTATTTGTATTCTTAGCAATATCTGAACGGTTCTTATATGGGGAATTAATTGTAATTTTGCATTATAATTATACGCATTATTAATAACATCTAATACATGAAAAACTCTCTGGAAATTCGCATTGATAAATTAAAAGAACGTGGATATGAGCTGCCCTTAAGTAAAATTTTAGAAGATAGCTTTACTATTTGGAAAAAAATAATCTTTTACGGCATTTTTTATATTCTTTTCAGTTACTTGTTCAATAATTTAGTCACTACCTTTTTTTCCAATATTCTGGGGACTCATAGTATTGATTCTGAATTTAGTGAATCCATCATGAGGTTAAGTGAAGACCCTTATGCTTTTCAAAAAATGGTATCACAATTTCAGGAATATATCAACAATCCTTTGATTATAAAAAAAACCTTATTATCTTCTTTAGTGTCCTTATTGATATATCCTATGGGAGCCGGCGTTATTTTTTGCGCTTATCAGGCTGACAAGAACGGAGCGGCTTCTTTTAAAGACTTATTTAAGGGTTTTCAGGGAAATAAGTTCCTAAACTTGATAGGGTTGACTCTTGTTTTTACGATTGTCATGATTATAAGCATGTTCCTGCTTTTTATCCCTGCTATCTATCTTACTCCTGCTTTTATTCTTGCCGGAGCTTTTATCGTTATTGATGATGTCCCTTTATTACAGGCTGTCAAATCCAGTTTTCAGGTAGTTAACATAAGATTCCGACAGGTGTTATTAATTCTGATAATATCTTTTTTAATCAGTAAAGTACTGGGATTTTTATTATGTATCATCGGTCTTATATTTACTTTGCCCTTTTCTTTTGCAGTGGTATATTCCATCTACAAAAACACTCTCGGAACTGTGGAAACAACAGTAGAATACAGTACAATTAACGAACCCTGTGCTAATGACTAAATAAATGACCTCTAAAAAAAATATAAGGTTTTTGATCTTCGGCATAGTAAAAAAAGCGAGGATAAAGTATACTATTATCATTAGGAAATTCCGGTATCAAAATCCTCAAATGTTTGTCTATCTGGTTAGTACGCTTATCGGATTGATCGGCGGACTAAGTGCCGTTATTCTAAAAAATCTGGTAGGGCTTACCGAAGAGTTTATCTATCATAACGAAAATATACGTTACAACTACTGGACTATTGTCCTCCCTGCGATAGGCATTATCCTGACTGTTTTATACATAAAATATTTCGTAAAGGAGAATATCAGTCATGGAGTGGAAAAGGTTTTATATGCTATTTCCAAAAACCGGAGTAAAATAGATAAAAAAAACACGTACAGCTCGGTCGTATCCAGTAGTTTAACCGTAGGATTCGGCGGTTCGGTCGGGTTAGAAGCTCCAATAGTTTATACCGGAGCAGCCATTGGTTCTACTATTGCCCAAAGATTCAATCTTCATTTGAAATTAAGGTCTTTATTTATTGCCTGCGGATGCTCTGCCGCTATTGCCGGAATATTTAAAGCACCCATAGCAGCCATTATTTTTTCCCTTGAGGTCATAATGATAGACCTAAGCATGTGGTCTATGATACCTATCCTTATATCATCCACTACGGGAGCCTTAGTTTCTTATTTTTTATTAGGAGATACCAATTCCTTTTATTTTGCCATCTTTGAACCTTTTGATAAAACAAAGATCCCGTTCTATGTTTTATTGGGTATTGCCTGCGGATTCTTTTCTCTTTACTTTACGAAGGTGAGCCGTGTGATTGAAAAGCAATTTTCAAAACAAAAGAATATCTATGTAAAAGCCATTGCAGGAGGCTCTGTTGTGGGTATTCTTATCTTTATTTTTCCGCCACTATTCGGAGAGGGATACATGGGATTACAACACCTGATGAACGATAATCCGGAGAGTATAGCTAATAATTCTTTATTTTATCCTTTGAGAACTCATGATTATTTTCTTATTATCTTCCTAGTCGGAATCCTGTTTATTAAAGTTATTACGAGTAGCTTCACGACTGCTTCGGGAGGAATCGGGGGAGTATTCGCACCGGCCTTATTTACGGGCGGAGTTCTGGGATTTGTGTTTTCCAGAACTATTAACCTGTTCAACTGGGTGAAACTCTCCGAACATAATTTTACTCTGGTCGGGATGGCAGGCGTTATGGCAGGAATCATGCATGCTCCCATGACCTCTATCTTTTTAATTGCGGAAATCACGGGCGGATATAAATTACTGTTCCCTTTAATTATTACTTCTTCTATCGCTTATCTGGTAAAGTATCGGTTTGATAAGTATTCCGTTTATACGTATAATCTGAAAAAGCAGAATCAAATGATCACTCATAATAAGGATAAAGAAGCCATCCGGAGGATAAATATGTATGACCTTATCGAAAAGGATTTTATCCGGGTTCCCTTAACCATGACCTTGTCAAGATTCATTAAGGAGGTTATTCCCAAGTCTAATAAGAACCTCTTTGTAGTCGAAAATGTAGAGGGAAATTTTATCGGTATTATTCTTCTGGATGAGATTATGGAAATCCTGTTCAACAAGGAAAAATATGAACGTTTAAAGGTGATGGATGTGGTGTCCAGACCTCCTGCAACCCTTTCTTTGAGAGAGGATAACGAAAAGATATTTAAACTTTTCGATAAAACAAACTCATGGTATCTTCCGGTAATTGATAACAAAAAATATATCGGGATGCTTTCTAAATCCAAATTACTTCAAAGATATAGAAAACTAATCGTTGATTTTTCTGAGGATTAGTTTACTTTAACCATGTAATAGCCTTACATACAGGATGTTAGCCCGTCATTGCGAACCGCAGGTGTGGCAATCTCATTATATTGCGAGGAGGTACGATGTAGAGACATCCCAATTTGGGCATCTACACGTTATTATTGTTGTTGGAATTGTTGGCGTAAACCTGTCCTTGCGTGGTTGCTTCGCTACTGTTTTTGCGAGGAGGCACGACGTGGCAATCTCATTATAAACAGTAGATTGCCACACTCCACTACGTTCCGCTCGCAAAGACCTCACACACAGTATATTACGCCCAAATTAGGTGTCTATACCCGGTAAATTATCTATATGTGACCGCAGGAGGAGTCGAACCCCCAACCTTCAGAGCCGTAATCTGACGCTCTATCCAATTGAGCTATGCGGCCTTTTTAATTGAACTGCAAAAATACTATTTTTTTACTTTCTCCAACCCTTTTTTGTCCTTTTATTTCTTTTCGGGAAAGTAGTTGATAATTAAACCACTACGAGTTGTCTTTAACTATTCTCACAATCTCTTCTGCTTTCTCAACTAAATAA
This sequence comes from Flavobacteriaceae bacterium, assembly GCA_031273305.1. Taxonomy (GTDB): domain Bacteria; phylum Bacteroidota; class Bacteroidia; order Flavobacteriales; family Weeksellaceae; genus Apibacter. The sequence goes on along the minus strand of JAISSC010000175.1, from coordinate 3,469 downwards.
ACTGCGCCTGTTTCTTCAAGTTCTTCCTTCGGACGGAACCCCCAAAGTACACCAATTCCTTTTATCCCGGAGTTAACTGCCGTTTTCATATCCGTTCCGGTATCTCCTACATATAAAATCTCATTCTTATCTTGTATTCCCGATTCCTTCATAGTGTCATAAACTATCTGTGGGTCAGGTTTTACGGCAATATTTTCCCTCTGTCCCAATACTGAAACAAACTGAATCTCTCCAAAATATTTTTGTACCAGAGCTTGTGTTCCAGATATGAACTTATTGGATGCAACGGCTAATTTCACTCCTCCCGACCTCAATTCCTTAAGCATTTCTATAACTCCCGGATAAGGGTGTGTCCTGTCTTCCGAATGTTTACTGTAATATTCTATAAATTCTTTCCTTAATTCTTCAATAAATCCCGGATTCCTCTCTGCTTCGGGCAATGCTCTTTCTATCAGTTTGCTCACTCCGTTTCCTACGAAGTATCGGTAGGACTCTAACGGATGAACGGGAAAGTTATATTTTTCCAATATATAATTACAGGAATTTCCCAAGTCGTCAATCGTATTAAGTAAAGTTCCGTCTAAATCAAAAATAACCAATTTTATCATTATATATTTTTTGTACAATTTAAAGAAAGTATTTCAATCTGTCCCGACCATACCCATATTATGAGAAAAAAGTTTTAAACAGGTATTTTATATCTCCGGATAAACTCCAATTCTTTATGTATTCTTTGTTTATCTCTACTTTATCTTTCCATAGTACCCGGTCGTTATATTCCTCTGGGTCTTCAACCTGAGAAATAATTTTTTCTTCGTTCCTATATTTTAATTGTGCCGGCCCTGTTATTCCCGGTCTTACGGAAAGGATAATTCTGTCTTCTCCTGTTAATTTGTCTGCATATCCTGATATATCCGGTCGTGGTCCTACCCACGACATATCTCCTTTAATTATATTGATCAGCTGGGGCAATTCATCCAGCTTATACTTCCTTAAAAATTTCCCAAGTGAGGTTATATGCATCTTTGAGGTGGTTATTGATGAGGCATAGGAACCTTTCATCGTCCGTAGTTTATATAAGTAAAAACTTTTTCCGTCTTTACCTATTCTTTTTTGCACGAAAATTCCGTTTTTACCTGTATCCAATGACGTCAGGATAAAAAGCAGGAACAGTGGGACGATCAAAATAACCAAACAACAAAAAGCTAAAACATAATCCAATATCATCTTACTGATCTTCATGAGATTAAGATATAATTACCGGCTGTCTGTTTTAACTTTTGTTGCATTTATTAATTGAACTTATCCGTTATCAAAAACTTTTTCACCATGTTGAGAAAGGTCTAATCCTAATTCTTCTTTTTCAGGGTCAACTCGTAATGGAGTTATTTTATTTATAATGTAGAATAAAAACAGGGTTCCGAAAAATGCAAATATGGATACTGCAATCATGGCGACAAAGTGATGAAAAAATAATGTTGTTTCTCCAAAAAATAATCCACTTCCGGGTATGCTTTCATTAATCGTCTTGTCTGCAAAAATTCCGGTTAAGAGCATTCCTACCATCCCTCCTACTCCATGACACGGAAACACGTCCAACGTGTCATCTACTCCTTTTTTATGGAAGAGCCTGACTACATAAAAACTTATTAAACTGGTGAATAATCCTATGAAAAGTGAATGCCCCAGCGAGACATACCCTGCTCCGGGAGTAATACCTACCAAACCTACTACTGCTCCTACGCATACTCCTACGGAGGTTAGTTTTTTATTATTAATTTTCTCTAGAAATCCCCAAGTTAAAGCGGCTATTGCAGATGCTGCCGTAGTATTGGAAAAAGCCAACACTCCCAGTTCATTTGCTGCAAACGAGGAACCTGCGTTGAATCCAAACCAGCCTATCCACAATAAACTGGCTCCTAAAATAACATATGGAACCTGTGCTGCCGTTAATGTGGTATCTCTTCTTTTTTTCAAAAATATGGCTCCGGCTAATGCTGCCCAACCTGAACTCATATGTACCACAGTTCCTCCGGCAAAATCCAACACTCCCATCTTCGCCAGGATTCCCTCCGGATGCCATGTCATATGGGCTAAGGGTGAATATATAAAGATAGAGAACATTAAGATAAACACTAAATATCCCCAAAAACGAATACGTTCGGCGACTCCTCCGGAGACTAAGGCAGGGGTAAGAATAGCGAATTTTAACTGGAACAAGGCAAATAATAAGATAGGAATGGTCGGAGCACCTTCCCATACGGAGGTAGTGCCTATCCCCTGCATAAATAAGTTAGGAAGCGGATTTCCTATAACTCCACCTACGTCGGGACCAAAAGCCAGTCCGAACCCGAAAATAAACCACACGACCGTGATGACTACCATCGCTATAAAGCTCTGAAAAATAGTACTGATAATGTTTTTACTATTTACCATCCCTCCGTAGAAAAAACCTACTCCTGGAGTCATTAAAAATACTAAAACGGAAGCTACCAGCATCCAGGCAACATCCGCCGAATTAAATTCCACCCCATGAACAATGGCTTTGGACGCACTTTCCGAAAACAAATGATTAGAAAAGAGACTCACCAAGCCTATAATAACTAAAATCGAAATTAAAATGATTTTTCGCATACCTACAAATTTTATAAGCAAAAATATAATTATTATACTAAAGAACCAAATAGCCCCCTGTCTTTTATAACCATGTAGTAAAATACCCGTATTATCCTATGTTTGCGAGAAAATTTCTTGTTTAATTTGGTAAGCAAAATACAATATACTTTCTTATATTTGCAGTATAATTTCATCAAAAACAATCTTTTGCTAAAAATTAGAACCAATGAAAACACAAGTAATACAAGACCATAACGGAGTTCCTACAGGTGTTTTTATCCCGATAAAAGTCTGGGAAAAAATGAAGAAAAAATATCCCGGTATTGATGATACAAAAGAGCCTTTTAAATTATCTGATGAACAGAAGAAAATCCTCGACAGTCAGGATAATCTGCCTCTTTCCGAATATCAGGATAACGATGAGTTCATAGCGGAACTAAAGAAAGAATATGGGCTTTAATATAACGGTTTCTCCTATTGCAAAAAACAATGTAAGAGAGGCTATTGCTTATTACAAAAAAGAAGTTTCCGTAAAAGCAGCCCAAAATTTTGTAAAAGATTACGAACTGACCTTGAATAAGATAAAGCAAAATCCTTATTTCCAAATCTATTATAAGGATTTTAGAGGGTTGCCTTTGAAAAAATATCCCTACGTTATTTTCTATCAAGTAGATGAAACACAAAATCTTATCCTTGTAAAAGCCGTGTTTAATGCATATCAAGATACAAAGAAAAGACCTGATTTATAATTTACAAAACAACTTCGAAAGATTGAAGTTTTAGGTCTAATGGACAAAAATTAGGCTATTTTTTAGACGTTGTACTCTAATGGACATTTTTTAGGCTGTATTTT
>JAISSC010000111.1 GCA_031273305.1 Flavobacteriaceae bacterium | reverse complement strand
TTCCTTACTTTGACCATACCAACAACAAAAATATCCTGCACCGATTTAAAATATTTTTACTTCTAAGTTGTCTTATATAAATAGAGAGTAATTTCATAAATAGAAGTAAAAATTTTAATACTCAAAAGATGAATGTAGTTTATATCGTAGTTGGTGCAGTGGTTTTACTTTGGTTCGTAGGCGGAATTTATCGTAAAAAACAGAGGAAAAATAAGATAATTCACGTTGTTGTTGACAGCTGTACAGGTTGTCAACGTTGCCTGAGAAAGTGTCATCATAACGTATTAGACAGAGTAAGCGAGGAAAAAAGGGCACTCGTTTTTGTAAAAAACCCCGATAATTGCACCGCCTGCGGAGACTGTCTGAGTTCCTGCAAATTCAACGCCCTTGAATTAATCGAAAAGAATAAAAAGTAAACGGATATGAATTTTCACACTAAAACCCTACTTTCCAAATTGTCTTTTATGGGCAAAGTAAGACGCAATTCCTAATAAAATTACGGCTCCAATTACTACGTACACCCAAATCGGAACGGGAATTGGGTCTCCTTGCGCATATGAATGCAACCCCGAAAGGTAATAATTCACTCCAAAATAGGTCATAATTACGGATGAAAAAGCCAATAACGACACCAGATTAAAGATATATTTCCCTCTCCAGTCGGGCACTAATCTCAAATGAAGTGCTATTGCATATATAATCACTGAGATAAAAGCCCATGTTTCTTTTGGGTCCCAACTCCAGTAACGTCCCCAGCTTTCATTAGCCCATATTCCTCCCAGAAAAGTCCCTATCGTGAGGAGAAAAACTCCGATGGTTAAAGATATTTCATTAACAATGGTAAGCTCCCGGATAGAATTTTCTACTTTATCCGATATTTCCCTATTATTTAAGATAAACAACGTCAGCACTACTGCTCCTATCAGGGCACTTAATCCGAAAAATCCGTAACTGGAAGTAATCACAGCGACATGTATCATTAACCAATAGGATTTTAACACCGGAACCAGCGGGGTAATTTGAGGATTCATTTGGTCTCCTCCGTGTGCAAATCCCATCAGAATTACTGCTACCAAACAACCTGCTGCGGGAATAAATCCATTACGGTTACGATATAATAAAAACCCTGCCAGAATACTAACCCAGCTTATAAACATAACCGCTTCGTATCCATTAGACCAGGGTTCATGCCCCGATACGAACCAACGTACCCCCAAGCCAAAGGCATGTACCAGAAAGCCAATGCTGGTAATACCTAACAACAGGTATTCTATAAGGGAAATTATCTTTGATTCATCTAAAAACAATTTAGTAAAAGCAACTATCAACAAAGCTATCCCTAAAATAGCGTACAAGATCATTATCTTAAAAAATACATCCCAATGGTTATATCTTATTTCCCAATTAATTTTAGCCTGAGAGGGAATTACCTGTTTTCCCCATTTATGCTGATAATCTGTTATTTTCTGTAATTGTGCATCTGCTTGTGCCCAGTTTCCGCTCTTTTCCGCAACAATTACAGCCCTGAAATAACCTCCTATAAGTTCTACGGCAATGTCATCCGTTTTGAAATCAGGGGTCATCCAGGATGTCCATGTATGTCTGGAATCGTTTTGTATGGGAACAAATCGCAGATACTGACCACTAATTATCGCCTGCATTACTTGTAGTTTATCATTCAGCTCAATTACTTCTTTATCGTAGTTCGACTGATCTGCCTGCTTTTTGGAAAACGCCTTTTTAAATTCACTTTCCAAAACAAACTGTGGCGCACCGTCAGCACCTACCGGAAACAGATTCATCAATGTCGTATACCCTTCTTCATTCGCTTTTGTTATTTTCTTCAATTCTTCTCCTCCTCTGTTCCCTACCTTAATTATAGGCATTTGCGCCCAAGACATAGGGTCGATGGAGATGGAGATCAGAAACTGGTTAGCATCCAGATTATAAAATTCATCGCTTTTATATAACTTACGTAAAATCTCCAAAGCCAATGTATTGGTTGGTTCAATTCTTCCATCAAAGGACTGAACTAATAAAGCTCCGAACTTATCGGAATGTGTTTTCGGTATTCGTACGCTTTGAGCAAAACTTTCCCCATCTAAAGGTTTTTCAGGGATAAGACCGGTCATATCCTGTTTCGGATGATTATGGGCATTCTCCGCCGTAGGCGCAGGTTTTTGCTGTGGAATTTCTTCATGGTCTTCCGTATGCACCGTTCCATATGCATGTACGTGAGTTTTTTCTTCTTTTATATCTTGTTTATCAGATGTTTGAGAAAAAGAAAACAGGCTCATTAACAACAAGGCAGTCATATAAAATTTCTTGTTTCCGGCTATCTTTTTTAGCTGGTCGTTCAACTTCCAAAATCTCGTTCCTTTCCAGAATAAGGTCACAAACATCCCTATTATTAATAAAGCATATCCTATATAAGTGACCGTTGTTCCCCAAAAATCATGATTTACGGACAGAACGGTTCCTTTTAGGTCAGGATCAAAACTGGACTGAAAAAATCTATACCCTTTATAATTCAAAATATGATTCATATAAATTTTGTAAGGAACTTCTTTTCCCTCATCCACAATAGATACTTCCGATTCATAGGAGGATGGACTGTTGCTGCCGGGATAATGCTCCATAATGAATTTATTTAATTTTAGATGAAAGGGAGATGTCTTATAAATTTTGGAACCATATCCTACCGATACTTGCAATCCGTCTATCAAAACCTGTTTTTGCACTCCTGTTATTCCTTTTTTTCCATAAAACGAAAACTCCGCTGTCTCTTTATCCGTAGATACTTTCATGAAGATCAAATCGGGGTCTCCGGCGTTTTTATTTTTATCTCCTGCGTAGTAGATTATTTTACCTTGTTGCGGCGATGTCGGAATTACAAAACTGACATTCGGAAACTGGTACAGACTTGCCAAATGTAAGGGTTGTACTTTATTTTCTCCCTCCACTGCAAGTTCTTCACGAGTTGTCATGACCATACGCCGCCCCATCATAGGCGATGATATTGTCATTTCTCCGTCTTTTAGGGTGACCGTAATAGCTTCGGGAATCGTCACATTAAAGCCAATTGTTGCATTTCCCACTCGTTTTGCCGTACCTTCTTCAATATATACGGTTTCTCTTCCTTCTTCTCCAATGGTTATTATCTTAAATACATGTTTCCCCGTTCGGGATATTTGTAAAGAGTCCTGAGCCATAGGTATATATCCGGTAGTTTCAAGTTCTACCTCTTTCCCTAAAAATTCATATCGGGACTTAAACTGTTTCTGAAAAGGTTTTAATAAAAGAGGTACTTTTTCCGGAGTAAGAACAAAAGGAATATCGTTATACGCCCTTGATTCTCCTACATTATTAGCTATCTGCACTTTAAAAAATGTTTTATCGGAAACTATCTCATTACTCGTTTTTCCTTCTCTGATGTGCATAGTACCCTCGTAACTGATATACCGTGTAATGGTTCCCCCGATGAATATAAAGATAAATGAAAGGTGAAAAGCCAGAACCGGCCATTTTTTTAATGATAATAACTGGTATCTTTTAATATTTCCTATGAAATTAAGTATCAGGAGGAGCATAATCAGCTCAAACCATTTTGCGTTGTATATCAGTGCTTTTGCCACATAGGTTCCATAGTCATTTTCAACGAATGTAGCCCAAGCCATAACTACGGCATATATTATTAATAGTACGGCTGCTGTTTTGGTTGAAAATAATATAGTGAGAATTTTCTTCATTTTTTGATATTTAGTTTCCTTTAATCCTGCCAAAAATACATTAAGAAAATTCGATAACAAAATGTTTATAATAAAAATGCCCAACCTCTCAATAGCCTGAGGTTATACTAAACTATTGATTCTCTCATAAATAATTAATACTCTGATTCTTTTAATGGTTTTAATTCCCCAAACTGATGAGCACGCAAAAGAATTGCTTCCACGTAGGCATCATCTCTGATATTGTAAGGATCATAAGGTTCTTTCAGGTCAATATCAAAAGCCCCTGCTTTTGTATTCCACCAAAAAGCAGACCAACCGCCTCGTAGTTCTTTTATGATCTCATAAACGGTCTTACCTGTCGAACGGTACATTAACTTTGAAAAAATTTTACCTTCCGTTTTTGTAAGGCTTTTCAATTTGGCTTCATACTCTTCGGAAAGCTGTTTTTGCCTTTTCTTCACGTATTTTTTGAAGTCGGCATTATCTTTACTAAAACTCATGGAATCCTGCAGGTTATTATATTGCTCCACTGCCAATGTCAGATAAGGATACAATCTGTATACTTTCTTTTTCAGCCAATTGTAATGCCTTTTATCTATCTCTCCATTAAATTTAGGAAGCCCGTATACATTAATAAGTTTCAAATCCACTAAAATACTGTCTTCAAAATTTTGAACACGAGTTGACTCATATCGCATCACAGAATCCGAATTAAAATATATCGGCGTATTAGAGGCATTATAGGATAAAGAATCGACTTCTTGCGCTCGGATGATACAAAAAAATAATAAGACAAATAAGGTTATGCTCCTTTCATACATATGAGATAAGTTTATCAAAAACTATTCCTAAATTTAATATCTTTGTATAAAAAAATATGAAGGATTCAGTAATGAATAAAAAGTCTGCAAAATTTTTAGAGAAATATCTTAATACACCTTCTCCTACGGGAGCTGAAAGTTCCGGTCAAAAAGTATGGATAAATTATATTAAACCTTACGTTGACGAAATACAAACGGATAATTACGGTACGGCTTATGCGATAATTAACCCAAAAGCCGATTACAGAGTAGTTATAGAAGCCCACGCTGATGAAATATCATGGTTTGTCAATTATATTACGGATGACGGATTGATCTACGTTATCAGGAACGGAGGCTCTGACCATATGATAGCCCCTTCTAAAAAGGTACATATCCATACAAAAAAAGGAATCGTTGAGGGTGTATTTGGCTGGCCTGCCATTCACACAAGAAATTATACCGGAACCGAAGAAGCCCCCAAAGTCGAAACTATCTGGATCGACTGCGGAACAACTTCTAAAAAGGAAACGGAAAAGTTAGGAATCCATGTAGGTTGTATTATTACTTATCCTGACGAGTTTTTTACTTTAAATGATACTTATTTGGTCTGCCGTGCTTTGGACAACCGTATAGGCGGATTCATGATTGCGGAAGTAGCTCGCCTTTTGAAAGAGAATAATGATACTTTGGAATATGGTTTATATATTATCAACTCCGTGCAGGAAGAAGTAGGCTTGAGAGGAGCAGAAATGATTGCCCAAACTATCCAACCCCATGTTGCTATTGTGACGGATGTTACTCATGACACCACTACACCCATGATAGATAAAAAGAAACACGGAGAGATAAAATGTGGGGAAGGACCTGTGGTTTCTTACGCTCCGGCCGTACAAAATAATTTAAGGGAAGTGATTATCAATTCCGCAGAAAAAAATAAAATTCCTTTTCAGAGACATGCCTCCAGCCGAATTACAGGAACCGACACAGATGCTTTTGCTTATTCTAACGGAGGGGTTCCTTCCGCCCTGATCTCCCTTCCTCTCAGGTACATGCATACTACGGTGGAAATGGTACACAAGAACGATGTGGAAAATGTTATTAAATTGATATACCATTCTTTAAAGAATATTAAAAGCGGACAAAACTTTAAATATTTATAAATAGTACCACAACACAATAAGCTAATATTCATACAGCAGAATAAGCTAATAACCGCACAACGTAATAAGCTAAAAATGGTGCAATATAATAAAGTCAGGAATAGTCTTACAACACAATAAGCTAATATTCATACAGCAGAATAAGCTAATAACCGCACAACATAATAAGCTAAAAATGGTACAACATAATAAGCTAATGCTTATCTCCTGATTTTGACAATGCGCCATTCAAACAAGCAATGTAAAATACTGATTATTATATATTTACAAAATTAACTTCTTGAAAGTGTCAAAATCAGGAATAGTTTTACAACAGAATAAGCTAATATTCGCACAGCAGAATAAGCTAAAAATGGTGCAATATAATAAAGTTATGAATAGTCTTACAACACAATAAGCTAATATTCATACAGCAGAATAAGCTAATACTCCTGACTTTGACTATGCGACACCCTAAATGATTTTTGGGACAGCCCGGAGGGCTGAATCTTCATAACCGCAGGTCAGCGACCTGCGGAGAGTACCCACCCCCACTCTATGCCTGAAAGGCAGGACTAGTCCCGCCTTTCAGGCGGTGTTATTGGTTGTCGTTGCCCGCAGGTCGCCGACCTGCGGTTATGAAAATCA
>JAISSC010000076.1 GCA_031273305.1 Flavobacteriaceae bacterium | reverse complement strand
TGGCATAGATATAGCAGTTCTTACAGGAAGAGGTCCATAGTCGGGCTTCCCATTAATGTAGTAGTTCCATTCCGTGCCGCTCCAGATATAGATACCTTTGCCGTTTTCTGCATCAGGGTTTAAGTTGTAAACAACAGTACCTTTAAATTTCTCTTTGGCATCAGCTAAAGCCAGAGCTTTCTCATCCTCATCTCCTATCTCGTATATCTCGGACATACCCGGAAAACTGTTGGGGATTTCCGTCAGGTCGGATAATTCCACATTGGTAAGCAACAGCCCGCCTTTGGTGTTGGAATTAAGGTCGAGGAGGGTTCCCTTTGCCGGAGCCGTAGGCTCCTCGTCACCGATGGTTATACTTACCTGCGCCTCTACGTGGGAAGCTCTGAACGCCATTGCCACAAAGGCAAGACAGATACAATAAACTCTCGGAGAGGAGACAAACTGCTTATGATCAAACAACTGTGTTGCTCGCTCAGAGCTATTAGAAAATATATGGTTTAGTCTGTTCATTTTTTATCTGTTAAATTATTGATCGTCCTATGGTATTATATCCGGATGTTGTTTCGTTATATATTTTAATATCATCTTATCTGCCGTTATTTGGAATGTCTCAAACTCCAGCTCTCTATGGGTTTCAGGGTTATATATCCACCACCTGTAATGTAATCCAATATGGTTATCATTGATACCTATTTGAAATATATTTTCACTCTCATCCTCTTTTATATCTACAGTTCTGGTTATGGTATAAGGATATTGTGTCTGGTTTTTGTCAAGCCTGAAGGCATAGTATGTTATGGTTATAGGTGTACTCCCGTTATTCTTTAAAATCGGGAAAAGAGTAGTTCCAAAGTCCCCTGCTAATCTATAGGATATTTGCAGATCACCAAGTTCACCTATGGCAAAGTTTAATTCGGATAGTTCTGGTGGTACTATTAGTGGCATAGGTATAATAGTTCTTATAGGAAGATTATCAATATTTCTCCCACTAAGGTAGTAGTCCCATTTCTCACCGTTCCACACATAGATGCCTTCACCGTTTCCGTTTTCGACATAAGGGTTGGTGTTGTAAACAACCGCACCTGTAAGATCATGTTTGATCTGATCTTCTTTCCGATTCGCCGACAAAACTTCAGGGATTTCCGTCAGGTCGTCTAAAAACACATTCGAAAGTTGCAAGCCACCTTTGGTGTCGGAATTAAGGTCTAGGATAACTCCCTTTGCCGGAGGTTTGTCACCACCAATGGTTACCTGCGCCTCTACGTGGGAAGTTCCGAGCATTATTACCACAAGGGCAAGATAAATACTACCGGATGCTAAATGCGGAGGGGGGGGGGTAAATTGCTTATAATCAAGCAGTTGTGCCATCGCCTTAAGGGTGTGAGAAAATATGTAGATAATTTTTGGCATAGCTGTAAAGTTTTAGTTAATAATCTACGATGTAAAATTATATATAAAATTACTATGTAAAGCTACAATAAACTTTTCAATAAAGCAATATAAAAATATTATTTATTACAAAATGAACAGAGAAATAAGTGCGTTTCCCTGTTTTTGCGAGGAGGAACTAGGAAACAAACCATTGATAAACAGCAGTTTGTAATTTATCGTTGATAACCGATGTGAGCAATATCATACCATTGTGAGGAGGAACGACGATGTAGAGACGTCCCAATTTTGAGCATCTCCATGTCCTGACTTTGACTATGCATCACCCTAAATGATTTTTGAAAGCCCGGAGGGCGGAATCTTCATAACCGCAGGTCAGCGACCTGCGGAGAGTACCCCCACTCTTTGCCTGAAAGGCAAGACTAGTCCCGCCTTTCAGACGGTGTCATTGGTTGTCGTTGCCCGCAGGTCGCCGACCTGAGGTTATGAAAATCAAGTCTTTCAGGCCTCTGCCTGCGACACCCATTTTTGTGTAGTAAAAATTATAAAATAATGACTATCATATAGTTGCAAAACGAGGCTCTTGAAAGTGTCAAAGTCAGGAGGAAATTGGGTGAAAACGCCACGTATATGGAGGCGTAATGATTTTATATGCAGGGAATTATGTTTGGGTGAAGACACCTGAATTGGGTGGAGACGCCCAAATTGGGACGTCTCTACGTCATTCCTTTCATCAATGGCGACTACAATTTACTGTATATCAACTTGTTGCACGGCTTTGCTTCGCAAAGCCGTGCTCCGTTCTTATCCCGAACTCAGGTTGAATTAATATCTCTTCACTTCTTTCAAAAAAATGTTTGTTATTCTAAAGCATTAGCTAACAGGGTAATCGGATGTTCACAAGGCTTGGTGGTAAACATTTCCATTTGCCATTTACAGGTTTCGCAATCGGTGGCTACTATATCAAATTCTCCCTCTTCAATTTGTTTGAAAAGCGGGTCTCCGATCTTTTTGGAAATTTCGTGATTCTCTTTTTTAAAACCAAAGGTTCCTGCAATACCACAACAATTGGAATCCAATACCGTTACTTTTGCATTCGGAATGAGCTTCATTAATTCTACCGAATAATAAGCCCAGCCCAACTTACTCATATGACAGGGAATGTGATAGGCTATTTTTAGCGGATTATCTTTAAATTTAAGTGTGGCATTTGTTGTGCTCAATAACCGGTAGATATACCGGGTGGCTAATTCCACCTGACTGCGTACTTTACTGTTATCTACACCTAAAAGATGAGGATGTTCATCACGTATGGTAAAGGTGCAGGAAGAAGATGTAGTAATCACCGGAAGTTTTTTATCAATTACAGATTTCCTTATCTCCCTTTCATCAAGTTCTGCATTTTTTCGGGCTTTATCTATAAATCCGTTGGAAACTAAAGCGATACCACAACATTTTTCCTTTTCCAGTAGCCGAACTCCGATGTTTAAAGAATTGAGTACTTTAATCATGTCTTTCCCCAACTGTGGATTGTTGTAGTTTACATAACATCCATGAAAATAAGAAACCCTGTCAGGGAAAAGTTCCTGCTGTTCTGCCACCTTTTTATACCAGCTTTTAAAAGTTCCCGGAGAATATTTGGGAAGGCTTCTTCTTTTGTCTATCTTCAGAAGCGGGTCTAATAAATTTTTAACCGGTTTGGAGGAAGTCAGGGTGTTTACAATCGGGGCAAAAGGAGTAGCCAGAGTTCCCATAAAATCAGTGTGAGCAAGGATAGCATCCCGAAGTGTCGGTTTTTTATTACCGTATTTTATCCGTGCCAATTGAATAATATCTCCAATCTTTACATTGGAAGGACAAACCACCTCGCACCGTTTACAGTTGATACAATATTTTAGTGATTCATCATAAAAATTAGGGTTTTTCAACCGTAATCTTTCTCCGTCGGGACCGGCTTGTTTAGGGCCGGGATAATCAGGATTTACCTTAGACACGGGGCAATACACCGTACAAATGGTACACTTTATACATTGTTCAAAGTTATTATCGCTTTTATTGAGTAACAGGTTCATGAGATTTTTCTTTGGTTAAGATTTGTTCGGCGACATATAAAGCAGAGAGTATGGATACTCCGGCACCGCTTCCTTCTTTTATGGGATTAAATCCGGAAAGGATAGCTCCTGATACAAACAAATTATCAATAGGTTTGTCATTTTTCATTCCGTTAAAAAGTGAGTTGGTTTTTACTCCGAACCGTTGATAGTTTTGTTTTTCAAATAAGTTGGGGTCATACCATTCTCCCCTGTTGGAAAGATAGTCTACGTCCAGATTAAAGACAGGCTCATACACACGATTCATATCTGCAATTAATCCCTGACTGAAGAAACTCCCCGTAGCGAGGATCACATTATCCGGGATAAAAGGAATATCTCCGTGATTGGAGGTATATATTTTAGATACGTTATATTCTTCTATATCTGCATGGGTTACGTTATCGCCCAGCATATATATTCCTCCCAGTTTTTTGAAATATTCCTGTAAGTATTGTTGTATATGTATTCCTACTAAGGACGGAGGAAGGGTTGGCAGTAGATAAACAGGCTTTCCTACTCTTTCGACCAATTGCTGCAGGATTTCCGTATTTTCCAATCCGATACAGGACGGAAAGACAATGACATCACTGTCCTTACTGAGGTCAATAAACACCTGTGCCAAAGTTTGAAGATTGGTCTCTTTATCAAGAACTCTGGCTAAATTAACAGACCTGAACTCACTGGGGCTTTTTCGTAGTCTGTCTAATTCAGGAAGATTGAAAGAGCTGATAACAGCCCGTATTCCTCTTTTCTCAAAGGCATCTGCCACAAAATTGGGGTGAAAATCCAAAAAGCCCTCTACATTAATGATGGAG
>JAISSC010000054.1 GCA_031273305.1 Flavobacteriaceae bacterium | reverse complement strand
CCTGCGGTTATGAAAATCAAGCCTTTCAGGCTTCTGCCTGCGACACCCATTTTGGTGTAGTAAAATTATAAAATAATGACTATCATATAGTTGCAAAACAAGGCTCTTGAAAGTGTCAACGTCAGGAAAACGGTTTCCTGACTTAATCAGAAGAAAAAAAGGGTAATTATTTTTTTTCTGAGAAATAAGAGGTATTTTTGTTACAAGAGAAAAGTGAGGTTTATATTATTCCTAAAGAGATAGAATGTCGAACATGATGATGACCCATATTGAAAACAACAGCGCACTTCGGCAATCCGGGCAGGGGCGATAAAGTTAGCGGGATAGAATAATAACCTTACATTTACTAATTAACATTTATTAAGATAAAAAACCGAAAAATGGAACAACCTGTAAAAACAATGGCTGAATTTATGGCGGAAGGAAAGTCTCCCGAAATACTATTTTGGGTAGGATGCGCCGGAAGTTTTGATGAAAGAGCTAAGAAGATAACCAAAGCCTTTGCCGCTTTATTACAAAAAGCCAACGTAGAATTTGCCATACTGGGGCAGGAAGAAGGATGTACCGGAGATCCTGCAAAAAGAGCAGGTAACGAATTTTTGTTTCAAATGCAGGTGATGATGAATATCGAAGTACTAAACGCTTATGAGATAAAAAAGATAGTTACTGCCTGTCCACATTGCTTTAATACCTTAAAAAACGAATATCCTCAATTAGGAGGTAATTATGAAGTTTTACATCATACCCAATTTTTACAGTCCTTATTAAACGAAGGTCGACTTAAAGTAGAAGGCGGATTTTTCAAAGGGAAAAAAATTGTTTTTCACGATCCCTGTTACTTAGGACGAGCCAATGATGAATACCATGCACCCAGAGAGATATTATCCAAACTGGAAGCAGATTTGATAGAGATGAAACGATGCAGGCAAAACGGTTTATGTTGTGGTGCGGGCGGAGCTCAAATGTTCAAAGAATCTGAAAAAGGAGATAAAGATATTAATATAGAGAGAACCGAAGAAGCGTTGGAATTAAATCCTGACATAATAGCAACCGGATGTCCTTTCTGTAATACAATGTTGACAGATGGTGTCAAGGTTAAAGAAAAAGGTTCCGAGATATATGTTAAAGATTTAGCGGAATTATTGAACGAAAGTTAAACAACCTTTGTATAGCATTTTATTCAAAGTATAATGATTCCCTCACTCTTTTGAGGGTTTTAGCTGCAATTTTTCTCGTTTTTTCAGCTCCCTCTTTCAGGATATTTTCCAACAGACCCAGATTATCCATGTAATAACTGTATTTCTCACGAGCCTCTCCAAATTCACGTAAAAGAACCTTAAATAATTCTTTTTTCGCATGTCCGTATCCATATCCGCCGGCAAGATAATTTTTTCGCATAGTATCCGTTTCCTCCGGAGTTGCAACCAGCTTATAAATAGCAAAAGCGTTGCAGGTATCAGGATTTTTAGGCTCTTCCAGAGGCGTGGAATCAGTCACGATAGACATGATTTGTTTTTCCAATGTCTTTTCCGGTGCAAAAACCTGGATAGTATTTCCGCGCGACTTACTCATTTTACCCCCGTCGATTCCCGGAACATACATCGTATTTTCCTGTAATTTAGATTCAGGAAGAACCAGAACATCCCCATGAGTATGATTAAATCGTTGAGCTACTTCCCGTGTCATTTCCAAATGTTGCAACTGGTCTTTACCCACCGGCACAACATGAGCATCGTATAAAAGAATATCCGCAGCCATCAATATAGGGTAGGTAAACAGACCTGCATTTACATCTTTCAAACGATCGGCTTTATCTTTAAATCCATGAGCTAAAGCCAGACGGCTATATGGATAATAGCATAACAAATGCCACATAAGTTCCGTCACCTCAGGAATATCGGATTGACGATAAAAATAAGTTTTGGATGTATCTAACCCACAGGCAAGCCAGGTAGCCGCTATCTCATACGTATTTTGTTTTAATTCCTTTGAATCTTTTATCTGGGTCATGGAATGTAAATTGGCAATAAAGAAAAAAGATTCGTTTTTAGGGTCTTTACTTAATCTAATAGCCGGGATAATAGCTCCCAATAAATTTCCCAAGTGGGGAGTACCTGTGCTTTGTATCCCTGTTAAAACTCTCATAATTTAATTTTAATCCTGCAAATGTACGGTTTATTGTAAAATTTTGAAAGATTAACCGGTTTTCGGATGGATAAATTTATCTCTATAAAGTAGTTTGCAACTCTTCAACTATTGACTGAATTTCACTTTCCTTATTTAGATTATACTCTTTATCTATGTATGCAATATTTCCGTTCTTGTCTATAATAACAGTTATTCGGTTGTTATAACCCTTCGGATTGTAAGCACCGAAAGCCTGAGAAATTGAATAGTCCGGATCATTTAAATATCTGACATGATAAGTCTTCAATGATTCCTGCCATTTCTGGAGTATTTCAGGAGTAGATTCCGAGATGGCAAAATAAACTGTTCGAGTATTTGTCGTTTCGACTTTGGAAGATAGTCCGTCAAAGGAAACGATATGCATGGCGCAAGACATCTTGGTCGTTTGGTCTACATGAATCCGTTTTATCATTTTGGAAATATCAAATATACCGCTGTAAGCCGCAGGATAAAAGGTCAGCACTAATACATTTCCGAGATATTGAGAGATTTTTTGTGCTTTATCTCCGGGTATAAGAGAAACCTTAGGGGTTATTTTTTGAGTATAAGGAAGTTCTAAAAGTATATCAGGTGCTTTATCTCCAACTTTAAGAGAAACCTGATTAGGAGTTATTTCAGGATAAGGAAGTCCTAAAAGTTCCTTAATTTTATGCTCCAAAGGTTTCAAATGTTCTCCTTGTCCTCTGTAATGCTCATCTTTCAATACAATAACGTTGTTTTCATCCAATAAGAATAAGACAGAATCCGCATTAAGGTTTTCCAAAAAAGGGAGTTGTAGCTGAGATTTTAATTCTGTACTTATTGGATAAAAAACCTGCATACCCTGAGTATTTAAAAGACTGTTAGAAATATTATTTAAAGCGGTTTTATCATCCAAATCATCAAGAAAAAGAAGCATATCCATTTCTTCAATCTTTGTATTATTTTGATTGTCAATGGAATCAATGAGTTTTTCAGTACAAAAAATAATATCAATATTAACTTTGTTTCTATCTTCAGGAGCAAAAGCAAGTTTCTCCACGAAGTAATTTTTAAACGCCTGCACAATCATAGAAGCATATTCTGTTTGGTCTGAAATCGAAGGAATAAAGGTAACAATCTTCAAATGTGAGGAACTTTTAAATTCGGGGCTAATTTCCTCTACGGGAAAAACTTTATGATTCTGAGCCGGTATAGACAGGGACATCATAAATAATATAAGAATCGCTGTTCGGTACATTTTTATAAGGCTTTAGTTAATAGTTTTTTTTACAAGTGTTACAATAACAACTTATAACAAAATTACGCTATTTTTTTGAGAAAATACTATGAGTTTTTTCATATTTTTAATTTTTGGATAAAAAACAGCAAAATACTATGAGATAAACTAATTTTTTTTTAAGATAATAGATTATTGATACAATTTATTTTATGGGCAACTATTATAAGGAATAAGTTTTGTCAGCTATCAGGATTATCAATAATATTATAAAAACAAAGGAAATATTATAAAAACAAAAAAGCCTCTCAATTTGAGACGGCTCCGATTTGCAATAGTTGTGTAAAACTTCTGACTTTGACACTTTCAAGAGCCTTGTTTTGCAACTATGTGATAATCAATATTTTATAATTTTTTACTACATCAAATAGGTATGGTATCGCAAGCAGAAGCCCGAATGGCTTGATTTTCATAACCGCAGGTCGGCGATCTGTGAACGTAATCAACTGTTCATGAGGTCATTGCGAACGGAACGTAGTGGAGTGTGGCAATCTCATTCTATTGCGAGCGTAGTGAAGCAATCACCTGACTTTGACACTTTAAAAAACGTAATTTTGTAACTATGTGATAAGCAGCATACATTTCTTCTCCTTTTTCAATAATAATTTTAAGCGTTTTCATATCTATATTTAAGTTCCATTTATTTTATTCATTTAATCAAAAGAAACAGTTTTTAATTCATCAGCCAGTAGATGAATTTCTTTTTCTATTTCCTTTACCCTGTCATAAGATATATATACCTCTCTTTCTGATAGATATTGGCTCATAAGGGTTTTAGAGATGCCGGCTCGCTGACCGATTTCCGATTTTTTAAGTTCCGGGAAGTGAGTAAAAAAGTCTTTCAGGGAGAGTTTAAAATGAAAGTCTAAGCCATAATCAGCATAACTGTCATCAGATTCTTTGGCAAGTTCCAAAGCCTCAGACAAGTTTGTTTTCATTTCTTCAAAAGTGGCTCCATCAGCAGTAATCACTCCCGGTATATTCTGGGTAGTACCCCAATACACGCCATTTGCGCCTTTTTTTACTAATACATCAATTATTTTCATGATAAAAAAAGAATTGTTACTTTAGTATATAAAATCAAGGTTATTTTAGCCCTGCCTGTTTAAGAATTGAGTTTGCCGTTCCTGTTGGAATATCTTTTCTTGGGTGAGGCAATACCACAATTCCTTTCTTGATAGGATGCTTGAAAACATGATGGCTTCCTTTCACTCGGTCAAGAAACCAACCGTCTTGTTCTAACGTCTTTTTCAATGAACTTGAATTCATAATACTTGATAACTGTACAAATATATAAACAAAAATTTATATAGACAAAAATTTATATATATTTTTTATTGCCGCTTCTAAGATAAAAGAACAAAAAAGCCTCTCAATTTGAGACGGCTCCTATATTTTGTAAATATTACTGTCATGAATATTTTATCCTTATCTAAACCAGTCTTTAGGAAAAGATTGGGGTTTAAAGAAGTATACACAGGCTAAAAATAAGGCTCCCAGTGTGATGGAAGAATCTGCGACATTAAAGATATAACTAAAAAATTGTATTCTTTCTCCTCCCCAGAAGGGAATCCAGTCGGGTAAATAGCTATCAATCAGAGGGAACCGAAACATATCTACCACACAACCTCCAAAAAGCGGAGCATATCCTTCGAAATTCAATTTAGATATTCCGGAATATCCGTTCCAGTTTTTAATTGCGACATCATAGGTAGTACCCGAATCAAACATAATTCCATAGAATATACTATCAATCAGGTTTCCGATAGCTCCGGAAAAAATCAGTCCGGCAGGAATGACGAATAACCATGAAGTGGCTTTTTTAGACCAAATGTTGATATAATAAGCCATAAATCCGATTAATACCAGCCGTAATACGCTCAGTCCGATCTTTCCGAAAAAGCCTCCTAATTGAACTCCATAAGCCATTCCCGGATTTTCGACATAAGTCAGATAAAACCAGTCAAAAACCCTGACCTCTTCATGCAAATGAAAATGTGTTTTTATATAAATTTTTGAAGCCTGATCAATCAATAGGATACTAAAAGTTATCCACAAGACTTTTTTCATTCTTAATATTGCTTATTTTTAGCTTCAATGCTCAAAGTTGCATGAGGAACGGCTTTTAACCGATCTTTACCAATCAATTTTCCTGTTACTCTACAGATGCCATAAGTCTTATTCTCAATTCTTACCAAAGCATTTTTCAAATCCCGGATAAATTTTTCCTGACGAGCAGCCAATTGAGCATTGCTTTCTTTGCTCATGGTCTCGGAGCCTTCTTCAAAAGCCTTGAAAGTAGGAGAAGTATCATCGGTTCCGTTGTTTAAATCGTTTACGAAAGCCTCTTTCAACATGGTTAAATCGTTCTCTGCTTTTTCTATTTTGTCCAGGATAAGAGCTTTAAATTCCTCAAGCTCTTCGTCTGAATATCGTAATCTGTCTTCTGCCATAGCTTATACTTTTTTAAGTGAAACTTTAATTTTAGTATTGTCAATATCCAACTCTATCCCTTCGGGAATCTCACCAACAAAGGTAAAATCTTCGGTCAAAGTTTCAGAGCAGATATATTCGTTGTTTTCTTTGATTGTGTTTTCTATTATTTTATCGGATTGGATCTGTAAGAAAATTCTATCTGTAACATCCAAACCTTTCTCCTTTCTCAAATTCTGGATTCGGTTCACCAATTCCCGTGCAATTCCTTCGGATTTTAATTCGGGAGTGATAGTAATATCCAGAGCTACAGTCAGTTTCCCATCGGAAGTTACCAGCCATCCGGTTATATCCTGAGTTCTGATCTCTACATCTTCCAACGTTAGTTCATAGTCCAGAATGGTAATTTTCCCGGTTCTTTCGAAATTCAGGATTTGTTCATGAGAAAAATTTTGCAATTTTTCGGAAACGGTTTTTAAATCTTTACCCAGTTTTGGACCTAAGGTTTTAAAGTTGGGTTTTACTGCTTTTATAATCAGGTCAGAGGCTTCTTTTGTATTCAACAACTGCACTTCTTTCACATTAACTTCCTGCCTGATGATTGGAATGATAGCCTCCAAATCAGCTTTATCTTTCTCGTCCAATACAGGAATCATGATTTTTTGCAAAGGCTGGCGCACTTTGATATTTTCTTTCTTCCTTAAGGAGAAGACCATACTTGTAACCTGTTGCGCAAGGCGGGTTCTGTCCAGTAAGTTTTGGTCGATGCAGCCCTCTTCCCTTACAGGAAAATCGGTTAGATGTACAGATAAAAAAGATTCTTTTTGAGTGACCTTATTCAAATCCTGATACAATCTATCCGAATAAAAAGGAGCTGCCGGAGAGATTAGTTTAGCCACCGTAGTCAGGCATTTATATAAGGTTTGATAGGCGGAAATTTTATCCTGAGAATATTCCCCTTTCCAGAAACGTCTACGGGATAGCCGTACATACCAGTTACTAAGGTTGTCGATAACGAAAGTATTAATAGCCCGTAGAGCTTTGGTAGGTTCGTAATCTGCAAAGAAACTGTCTACCTCTCCCACCAGAATCGTCAACTCGGATAAAATCCATTGATCCAGCTCATTCCTGTCTTTGAAGTTAATATCTTCTTCCCGATAGGTAAATCCGTCTACGTTGGCATATAAAGCGAAAAAGGAATAGGTATTATATAAAGTTCCGAATATCTTCCGACGGACTTCGTCAATTCCATCCAAATCGAATTTAAGATTATCCCAGGGTTGGGCATTGGAGATCATATACCAGCGGGTAGCATCCGGACCATATAGGTCAAGGGTTTTAAAAGGGTCTACTGCATTTCCTTTACTCTTAGACATTTTATTTCCGTTTTTATCCAGAACCAGTCCGTTGGAAACCACATTTTTGAATGCAACACTATCAAACACCATCGTCCCGATGGCGTGTAGGGTATAGAACCATCCGCGGGTTTGGTCTACTCCTTCGGCAATGAAATCAGCCGGATATGAGATACGGTTATCAATAAGGGCTTTATTTTCAAAAGGATAATGCCATTGAGCATAGGGCATGGAACCCGAATCGAACCAGACATCAATCAGGTCGGATTCCCGTTTCATAGGTTTTCCGCTTTCTGAGGTCAGGATAATTTGGTCTACTATATTTTTATGCAGGTCAATTTTATCGTAATTTTCTTTGGAATAATCCCCTACAACGAAATCTTCAAATATGTTTTTATGCATAAAGCCTGCTTTGACGGATTTTTCCATCTCTGTCATCAGCTCGTCCAGAGAGCCTATAATTATCTCTTCTTTAGCATCTTCGGTTCTCCATATAGGAAGAGGGATACCCCAGTATCGGGAACGGGAAAGATTCCAGTCATTGGCATTCTCCAGCCAGTTTCCGAAACGTCCTTCTCCTGTGGATTTCGGTTTCCAGTTGACGGTTCTGTTGAGTTCTGCCATACGGTCACGAACCTGAGGGATTCGGATAAACCATGAATCTAACGGATAATATAAAATGGGTTTGTCGGTTCTCCAGCAATGAGGATAATTATGAGTATATTTTTCTACCTTAAAGGCTTTGTTTTCCGTTTTTAACAAAATGGCGATTTCCACATCTACGGAACGCTCCGGAGCTTCATCATCTTTGTAATATTCATTTCGAACGTATTTATCCCTGAATTGCTCCGGTAATGAATTTATGTATTTACCCTGTAAGTTCACCAGTGGAACCGGATTTCCGTTTTCGTCCAATACGAGCATAGGGGGAACTCCGTGTTCTTTGGCGACTCTGGCGTCGTCCGCCCCAAAAGTGGGTGCTGTGTGAACAATTCCTGTTCCATCCTCAGTTGTAACGAAATCTCCGTCTATTACTCTGAAAGCCTCCTCCGGATTTTCATAGGGTAAAGTCCAGGGTAACAATTGTTCATATTTAATTCCGATCAAATCTTTTCCTTTATATTCGGAAAGGACTTTATACGGTATTTTTTTATCTTCCGGTTTATAGTCCTGAAAATCTTTATCGGATTCCGCAGGGAAAAATTTACCTCCTAACTGGTTTTTAATCAAATCCTTAGCTAAAATTACATTAACCGGTTCAAAGGTATATTGATTGAATGTTCTCACCAGAATATAATCAATATTGGCTCCTACTGTTAATGCCGTGTTTGAGGGCAAAGTCCAGGGGGTGGTTGTCCACGCAAGGAAGTATACATCTCCGTTTATATCATGGAATAAGTCGGTACTTTCTTTTACCGCCTTAAATTGAGCAACGATAGTAGTGTCGGTAATATCCCGATAGGCTCCGGGCAGGCTCAATTCATGAGAGGAAAGTCCGGTTCCGGCTTTGGGGGAATACGGTTGAACGGTATAACCTTTATAGAGGAGGTTTTTGTTGTAGATTTGTTTCAACAACCACCATACGCTTTCCATATATTTGGGTTCGTATGTGATGTAAGGCTCGTTCAGGTCTACCCAATATCCGATCTTTTCGGTGAGTTCATTCCAAACTCCTGTGTAGCGCATTACGGCTTCACGGCAGGCTTTGTTGTATTCTTCTACGGTAATCTTTTTCCCGATGTCTTCTTTGGTGATTCCTAATTCTTTTTCTACTCCTAATTCCACAGGCAGCCCATGAGTATCCCATCCGGCTTTTCTGTTGACCTGCTTCCCTTTCAGGGTATGATAGCGACAAAAAATATCTTTGATGGTGCGCGCCATAACGTGGTGGATTCCGGGCATTCCATTGGCTGAAGGAGGACCTTCAAAAAAGACATATTGGGACTTTCCTTCTCTGTGTTTTATACTTTCCTGAAAAATGTTGTTTTCTTTCCAAAAAGCTAAGATTCCGTCTGCAAATTTATTTAAGTCTAATCCTTTATATTCTTGAAATTTATTATTCATCTTCTTTTTAAAACCAATGTAAAAAATTAGTTTGCAAACATAAGAAAAAAATGTGGATTTGTAAGGGTCTTTTTGCTTTAATTTATCTTGGTATAGCAGGGGTTAAATTTTTTATGAATTGAAAGTTAAAAAGGTTTTTATTTTCATAATAATTTAACCTGAGTTTGGGATAAGGAA
>JAISSC010000048.1 GCA_031273305.1 Flavobacteriaceae bacterium | reverse complement strand
GGAATTAGGTATTTCAGAAAGGACTTTATATAGGAAAATAAAACAATATGACATTGAAGAATAAGATTTTGTGTATAGCTTTTGGAGTGGTAACATTAACCTTATCAGGATGTTATTCATTTACAGGGTCATCTTTAGACCCCAGCATAAAGACAATTGAGATAAAATCTTTTCCCAATTACTCAGCCTATCAAAGTCCTAATTTGAGCGTTGATTTCACCACTGCCTTACAAAACAGGTTTAACCAAAGAACAAAACTGAAAGAGACCAATATCGAACCGGATATTGTTCTGGATGGAGAAATAACGAATTTTAACACAAGTCCCGTAAATATTCAAAGCGGTTCCGATGAAGCTACGCAGAATAGGCTGACTATAACAGTAGCAGTGAGGTATGAGAATAAAATACAACCCGAAAAAAGTTTTGAAAGAACTTTTTCCGACTATGAGGACTATTCAAGCACGGAATTATTAATTGATGTTCAAGATGACCTGGCACAAAAAATAAATCAAAGGATTATAGACCAAATTTTTATAGCAATAGTAGCCGACTGGTAAAAATGAATACTAACAGAATCATACAAGTAATAAAATATCCCGAAAATTTAAACTTTTCAGATAAAGATTGTATTAAAGAAGCACTAAGTAAATATCCCTTTGCGCAATCGTTACAGGTTCTTAAATTACGGTGGAAACAGCGTTTTACATTAGAGAAGTTGGAAGATGATATAGAAAGGCTTGCTGTTTATTCAACACACGGCGAAATAATAAAAAATATCTTAGATCAGACGGAAAGACCCGAAGGATCAGAAATTCCACATGAAGTATGGGAAGATAGTGTTAAAGAAGAAGTAAAAGAAGAAGTTATTGAAGAAGAAAATACAGTATGTGAGGAGAAGGATGATAATTTAGGGGAGTTCCGAAATGACGAACCTGAATTTAGTGTGAATTTAAAAGATGATGAAGTAGAAATTACTGCGGAAGTTTCTCCCGAAATACAAAATACAGTTGAAAATACGGACATTCAGGATAGAACGGAAGAACAACCTGCGGTAGTTGAAGATGAAGAGCCGGAAGAAGAGCAAAGTCCGGATTCCTATATAGATAAGCTGGGAATCGCTCATTTATTTTCAAATGAGACCATTGTTGAAGAAAACCATCCGGAGGCATCTATAAATACAAATAACATACCTGAAAAAGAGGAAGTTACATCTGAGAATCCTGAAAAAACGAATATTTTTTTGGAAACAGAGCCTAAAGAAAATAAAAAAGCATTACCTTTACTCGGAAAAGAAGAGAAAGCAGAATTAATTCCGGAAGAAGATGGAATAAGCTCAGGAGAAGTACAAGTAATACAGTCGAAAGAAGGAGATGACGACAAGAATAATATAGCTCCGATAGAAAAGTTGCCTTTTAATCAGTGGGTTTCCTTGTCAAATCAAAAAATTTCGGTTAATTATAAGGTTTCTACGGAAGAAAAACAAAGGGATGTAATTGCTAAGTTTATAGAAAATAATCCTAAGATTACAACGCCTAAGAAGGAAGCAAAATTAAGACAAGAGATTGAATTTAAAAAAGATGAAATAAAGGATATAGCCAATTTGATGACCATTACCTTAGCCCGATTATATGTAGAACAAGGTAAATATGAGACAGCAATAACAGCTTTCAAAATATTAAGTTTGAAATATCCAGAAAAAAGTAGTTATTTTGCATCAGAAATTAAAAAGATTAAAAAGATAAAAAACTCAAAATAATATGACAGCAGTTTTCACAATAGTAATGGTGTTTGTAATGATAGCATGCATCTTATTAATATTGGTTGTTTTGTCACAGAATCCGAAAGGAGGAGGACTAAGTTCTACCTTCGGAGGAAGCGGAACCCAGATGTTTGGCGTCCAGAAGACAAATGATTTTATGGATAAAGCAACTTGGACTCTTGGCGGAGTCATTGTGGTTTTATCAATTTTCGCATCTGTGTTGATAGCAGAACCAACCAGTTATACTTCACCGGGACAGGAAACAACCCAACCGGTCGGTACGGAACAACAGACACCGGTTAGTCCAGGTGCAGGTGCGAACGAAAAGTAAAACAACATATATATAGATATATTAACACTAAATTATTAATCAGAAAGTT
This sequence comes from Flavobacteriaceae bacterium, assembly GCA_031273305.1. GTDB lineage: Bacteria > Bacteroidota > Bacteroidia > Flavobacteriales > Weeksellaceae > Apibacter. The sequence goes on along the minus strand of JAISSC010000048.1, from coordinate 7,219 downwards.
CTCAAAAGTTTATCATTGTGTTAGGAAGAAGACAAATTAGAGAAAAAATACTACAAGCCCTTTATGCATATAACATAGGAGGGAATGAAATAGAATACGTAGAAAAAAGAATGTTTCAGTCAATAGCAGAAATTTATGACTTATATGTCTATGAATTGAATCTACTGTTAGCTGTAAGAGAGTATGCTCTCGAAGTAATTGAAAGAAAAAAGCAAAAACGATTTGCAACAGAAGAGGAGAAGAATCCGAATCTTAAGTTTGTCAAAAATGAAATTTTTGATTTATTAGAAAATAATAAAGCAAGAAAAGAACATTCAGACAAACATTTGGAATTATCCTGGCATTTGAATAATAATTATCCTGCCATGATCTTCAAAAAACTTCAAACTTCCAGAAGCTATTCGGAGTATATGCAAAATGAAGAACCCGATTTCGAATTAGATAAAAGAATCGTATTAAATTTATTTTTGAAATACATAGCAAGTAACGATGTTATGTATGAGTGGTTTGAAGAATTAAAATTATCTTGGGCGGATGATGTGCATATTGCCAACAATATGACATTAAAAACAATCAAATCTCTGGAAAAAGGAAAAGATGTTAATACATTGATTCAAGTCCTAAGGACAGACGACGGAGTTTCATTTGCCCAAAATTTGTTTAGAACCACCATTGAGTATTATCAGGATAGTTTAAGGATAATAGAAGAGAGGTCTAACAATTGGGAGTTAGACAGGATAGCGGAGATAGATAAAATTATTTTAGCTATGGGATTTACAGAACTCAACCATTTCCCGCAAGTTCCTGCAAAAGTAGTGATAAATGAATGTATCGAGTTGGCTAAAGTATATTCAAGCTCTAAGAGCAATGTCTTTATCAATGGTATTCTGGATAGATATGCAAAAGATATGGATAAAGTTTAAATTACAAATTACCTGTAAATGAATAAAATAGTAACGGTATTTTTGATAATAGTGGTAACATTGAATTTAAGCAGTTGCCATAAAAAAGAGGATGCCTTTACAAAAGAAACGGAAGAAGTTCAGGGAAAAAGAAGTGATACCGGAGGTCTAAAAATAACAGAAGAATCCATTATTGAATTTGATGAAGAGACCTATGACTTTAAAGAAATAGAAAAAGGAGCAGAAGTAACCCATATATTTAAATTTACCAATGTAGGAAAAAGACCTTTGATCATCTCGGAAGTCAGACCCTCATGCGGGTGCACAACGCCTAAATATACAAAAGACCCGGTTGCGCCCGGCAAAAAAGGCTCCATCACAGTTACTTTTGATTCCTCAAACTTTGAAGGAACCGTTTATAAATCAGTTGCCGTTTCAGGGAATTTTGAAACTAAAATGATTAAATTTAAGGCAAAAATCAACTAAAAAATGAATTCAAATATGTTAACAATAGTTTTACAACAAGCACAAGAAGGAGGAGGATGGATGGCTTTTCTACCATTGATCCTTTTATTTATAGTATTTTATTTCTTTTTTATCAGACCTCAGACCAAGAGACAAAAACAAGAGAAAAACTTTCAGGATACCATTAACAAAGGAGCAAGAGTAGTGACTACCTCCGGGATACATGGGAAAGTAGCAGAAGTTACGGACGATGGCGTTATCGTGGAAACTATGGCAGGGAAAATTAAGTTTGAAAAATCAGCGATTTCAAGAGAACTCTCTGTTGCCAGATATCCGGAGAATGCCCCCGCCAAATAAAGGATAGAGAAAAACAACGAAAATAAGCATACCCTATTCTTTAGAGTATGCTTTTTAATTAGGTAAAAAAAATGCGAGTAGTTGTAGGATTATCAGGAGGAGTTGATTCCAGCGTTGCAGCATACCTGTTGCAACAGGAAGGACATGAAGTGATAGGTCTCTTTATGCGGAATTGGAATGATGCGGAATTTACCCTTGAAGACGAATGTCCGTGGATAGAAGACAGCAATGATGCGCTTTTGATCGCTCAAAAATTAGGAATACCTTATCAGGTAATAGATTTGTCAGACATCTACAAAGAAAGAATTGTAGACTACATGTTTCACGAATATGAGCAGGGAAGAACTCCCAATCCCGATGTTTTATGCAATAGAGAAATTAAATTCGATGTTTTTCTGCAGGCAGCATTATCATTAGGAGCAGATAAAGTAGCCACAGGACACTATGCGAGAGTGAGTTCTTTCAAACAGGAAGGAAAGACAATTTACAGACTTTTAGCCGGGATTGATAAGAATAAAGACCAATCCTACTTTTTATGCCAGTTAAATCAATATCAGTTGTCAAAATCCTTATTTCCAATCGGTGATTTGACTAAGCCCGAAGTAAGAAAAATAGCAAAAGAATCAGGGTTGATTACCGCCGATAAAAAGGATTCACAAGGATTGTGTTTTATAGGGAAAGTAAGTTTGCCTGATTTTTTACAGCAGCAATTAAAGCCCAAAAAAGGAAGAATAGTTGAAATATTTCCTGACTTTCAAGAATACAAAAAAGAAACACCCGTGTTCGACACCCTGAAAGATGAGTTGAAATATTTATCAACCTCAATCACTTATAAAGAAAAAGACGGTAAAATAATCGGAGAACATCAGGGAGCACATTATTTCACCATCGGACAGAGGAAAGGGTTAGGTGTCGGAGGTCACGTAGAGCCTTGTTTTATTCTGGACACGGATGTACAAAATAACATTATTTACGTAGGAGAAGGCAAAGAACATCCCGGATTGTTCAAAAAAGCCTTATTTATTAAAAAAGAGGAAGTTCATTGGGTTAGAGAAGATTTGAAACCCGAATTAGAAAAACCTCTGGAAGTGCAGGTAAGGATCAGATATAGGCAGGCGTTACAAAAAGCCACTTTATACCTGTTTGAGGAAGGAGTGTTTATCCGGTTTCGGGAACCACAATCAGCCGTTACCAGAGGTCAGTTTGCCACATGGTACATAGAAGACGAATTGTTGGGAAGTGGAGTAATCTCCTGAAAACGTAAACCTATTCAAATATTAACCGTAAAATATCAAGAGAAACAGGCTTTTTAAAATTAGTTAAATGCATTTCATAGTAAGTGAGTATTTCATCCAGCATTTGTGTCCGTTGCGAAGAAGTAAAGCAATTTACGGCTAGATTAAAATCGTAGATAAATAATAAGTTCCAGAGTTCAGCATTTCCTTCCCTTGATAAATTATCGGTTTTCAAAGAAAATGTACCCTCCTTTAAGCTAAAATAAGGAAATTCGGAATTGGAATTTAAAGGGTAGAACCCGATATATTTGGAAAATTTCAGCAAAAAATAAAGGTGAAAATCCGCAAAATGAGTTTCCTTACTGTCCAGACATATTAGATTGTTCTTAATGAAATTATATAGAGAAATATCCTGAGTTTCTTCATTTTTAAGCGTTTGATTTAAGATTTCCCCGATAAAAGTAATAATAGAAGATTTTATGATGTTCGTGTGAATATCTTTAAAAACATATCCCTGATAAATATCTTTTATTAGCTCTAAAGAGTTATTTTTCTTTGGGTAAAAAGTAATGTCTACCTCATTTAAAAGAAGAAGAAAATGGCTTTTCTTCTGTTTTTTGGAGAAGGAGTTTTTTAAGATAAAACTTTTGAATCCGTATTCTTCCGTATAACATCTTACAATTAAAGAAGAATCTCCATACTTTAGATAAGAGAGGATAAAAGCCTTAGTATTCCGCATCATTTTTTATCTGATAATAGCGATTTTGGTGGTAGCGTGCTTTTTTCCGTCAGAATTACTCATGAGAACCAAATATACTCCGGAAGCAACAGGTTTGTTATTGAAATTGTTCCCGTTCCATGTAGCCACTCCGCCCGGAGCACGGGTTTCATAAACTAAATTTCCGGCAACATCTGTGATTTTCACATAAGCATCATGAGCTAAACCGCGTATGGTAATATCTCCGGCATATCCCGGTCTGACAGGGTTAGGATAAGCAACAATATCACCAAACTCATCACCTGTGTCAGTAACATCCCCACGATAAGAAACAATTCCGGCAGGTGTGACAAAAAATACCTCTCCTGTTTTATCTATTTGTATATCTGTTACCGAGTTAGAGGGTAGGGGAGAATTATCCACAGTAAATCTGTTCAATGTAACTTCCCCATTTTCAGATAAATAAAAAACACCGGAGCCTAAAGTCCCGATCCATTTCCTGTTTGCCGCATCTACGGCTATGGCATGGATACGGGCTTCCCGCAAAACTTCCTCTCCCAATCCATTCTGTATAACGACAATTCTTTCCGTATTATAACTTCCACTCTCTAAGGCAGAATAAGGGTTTCTGAAGATCCGAAGTCCGGCATCTGTCCCAATCCATGCAGTTCCCGAGTTGTCAATAGTTGAACATAAAATACTGTTAGTGGGAAGACTTCCCAAGTTTTCCTGACTTTCTATAAGATAAATGGCATCGTCGGCAGTGTTTAAAGGAGTATTGTTATATTTATAGACAACCAGTCCGTTTCTTCTGGGAGAAGGAACCCAGATATATCCTTTAGGATCAATATAAGGCTTCATGGCTCCGCCTGCCAGATCAATACGTTTAGATAAAAGACTTAAGTACTTAAATTGATTATCAGGAGTTTTAATAACAATAGCATTATTGGCATCATTACCATTTTCTAAAGCCCAAGACTGTACTATTATTAAATTTCCTTTATTATCAAATGCCCCTCCCGTAAGGCGTTCAATCTCTAAAAAAGGAGCGTTGGTATGATTATATATTGTAGAGAAATTATTATCAACCATTTTGAGGAGACCATTTCCATAAGATACGACATAAGCCTCACTCAAGTTGGAGGGGTTAGGAACTACCTGCATTATAAAAGGTTCGTTATTAACTTGGGTATAATCAATATGCTCCCAGTTATTGCCATTAAAATGATAGTAGCCATAAAAATAAGGAATAGGAGCATTATAAGCAAGGTCTCTGCCTCCCGGAGCAACCCATAACCGGTTATCAACGATATTTAAAGAATAAGAAAAATTGTTGTAAGGACCGTCGGGAGCCAAATATTCCGTCCCCTTTAATAACCCTTTAAGTTGGGTTCCGGCATATAAATTTCCATTAGAATAGAATCCGGTGTTTAAATTATCTGTATAAGAAGTCGAGTTTACATTGATAAAATTTTCATCTAATGTCGTAATATTATTTTGTTGAACTATCAAAATGGAGTTTGGTAAAGATACAATATCATTCAGGTTAGGATAAAACCCGACATTTTCCCATGTTGCACCTACATCATCACTCTTTGACACTGTGTTGTTGGATTCGGTAATAAGAGTAGTATTGTTTTTTGTAATGTGGTTAAAATTAATTCCTGCTCCATATAAATCCCATGCTGAAAAGTTCGGAATCATTCCATCAATAACATGAGAATAGATACCGTTGCCGGAGGCAGCATATATAATGTTGTCGAGTATAACGGAACGGTTTACCTTAAAATAAGTAAACCCCTGTCTAAAATAACAGGTCTCCTTAAATTCTAATCTCTCCAAATCAAAAATGGTAATTCCAAAATCCATAGAAAGGACAGCATAGTTCCCTTCCGTGTAGATGTGGTTTATCTTCTTATCTCCCTGATAGTTCTGTTCAAAAGGAATATCAACGATTAAATTAATTTTATTCTGTTTTATCACATCCAGCTTTCCGTTGTCGTACCCTACAACCATAGCATCTTTATCCTGATTGTAGGCAAAGGCAGTAATCTTTACCTCATTCAATCCGTTTACCCTTGAAAACTTTTTTATCTCTCCGGTAGCTTCATTATAAGAAAACAATCCGTTTTCCGTAGCGCAAAACAGAAGATTATTTACTTTAGTGATAGTTTTTACGTTGAAATAAGAAAAATAGTCTGTCCACCGGGAGTTTTGCGGATAACACAAGACCGGGATAAACAGTAGAAATAAGAGTTTTTTCATAAAAGACAGTTAAGCATATACAATATATATTCAAAACGTAAAATTACTATTTTTATAAATAAAACTTATATTTGTCTACATAATATAAATAATATTTATAAATGATTAACCTTAAAAATGCCGTTATTTCAAAGCTAACCTTACAGTTTGTAGGGAATAAAATACGTGAAGAAAAGAATATTTATGCCGGAGATTTGTTCCACCTGACTGAGAAAGAAGAGGAAGAAATTCAGCCTTTTTTTATCTCTCCTTTTAAAAAACAATCCGAATTTTATCAATTTACTCATTACACTAAGGATATAAATTTCAATATTTTATATTCCTTATGTAAAGAAATCTTTGAAGCGTCAATAGATTTTGTTGAATTTTCAGATAAAGTTCTGGATCATCTGTTTGAAAGGTCTAACCATCCCCAGATAAAAGCAGGAGAAGTTTTTATTGCTTTTTTGGAGGATATTGACACCGGACAGGAATCAAAAATCTCAGGAATCGGAATTTTCAAACTGGAAAATAAAAATAAATTTCTTCGCTTCAAGCACGCGGATATTGTAGAATGCGCCATACAGAAAGGATACAGATTAGATTCTTCCATAGATAAGGGATGCCTCATCCTTAATACCCAAAAAGAAGATGGTTATCTGGTTATGACATACGATGATGCTCATGCAGAATCGGAATATTGGAAAAAATCCTTTCTGGAGGTCGACTATGTTAAGGATGATTCTTATCAGACCAAAAATTATATCAATTTACTCTCCGACTTTTCGCAACAGGTAATTTTTGAGGAAAAAGGTAAAAAGATTCAAACGGAGTTTATTGGCAATTGTTTGCAAATGTTTAATGCAAATGAGACCATTACGGAAGAAGTATTGGAAAAAGAATTATTAGAGGACTATAATGTAGTGGAGGAATTTAAATTATATAAGAAAACATACGCTGAAACCTCAGGCATTCAGTTTTCGGAAATTTTCGATGTTTCTACTCCTGCATTGAATCGTGAAAAAAGAAAGATAAGAACGGAGATTAAGCTGGATACACATATTCAAATCAAGCTGGACATCAATAAGCCGGAGGCTTCGGAGGATTTTTTAGAACAGGGATATGATGAAGATAAGAAGATGTTTTATTATAAGATTTATTTTAATTCCGAATTATAGTTTACAGGTTCAATTAGAAAATGCAACAAAAGGTAAAAAAAACAGCTGGTAATTACACCAACTGTTTAGGAAAAATTAGACTTTTGTATTGTATGAAAAAATCACATTTAACCACTGAGC
>JAISSC010000043.1 GCA_031273305.1 Flavobacteriaceae bacterium | reverse complement strand
GCTCAGTGGTTAAATGTGATTTTTTCATACAATACAAAAGTCTAATTTTTCCTAAACAGTTGGTGTAATTACCAGCTGTTTTTTTTACCTTTTGTTGCATTTTCTAATTGAACCTGTACACTTAAATAAATTATCAAAAAAATTACTTTCATCAGTTCTATTTTTTATCCGGTTTTTGTTGTGGGGTCAGTCCATCACCTTAATTTTATTGCCCCATATTCTAACTTACTGAAATCCTCACTCTCATTAAGTTTTTTACCTGGATCCGCTCCGAAAAAGCTACTTTTAGGAAAATACATAAAATCATTATATATTACAAAAAGTTTAGCTGCTGTTATAGTAATAGGAACCTCATACTCTTTTCCACAATTAGTTATTACTAAGTGGGGTTCCCTTTGCGTTAATAATCCTATCAAAGCTCTGTCATCATTATATACACTACAGTCTTTGCATTTTTCGGAAGCATCATAACAAATCAACCCTACTTCGTAAGATTCTCCTATATAGTTATTAAACCCATCTTTTACCTCCTGAGGTAATTCTTCATATGTAATAATTTCATACCTCGTATAGTAATTCAACGGATGGTAATAATGTACCAATAATACTATTATAATTATTATAGGAATAGCAATAAATATTTTCTTCATAATTCAACGATTTAATTATTGTTTATTCTCTTGTTCTTTATGTGTCTGTAATAATGTAGGTCCCCATATCTCGGCATTCTCACTTGCTGTTCCGCAATGTCCGGTTATACCACATTCGGAATATTGTTCTTTAAAGTCAGTGGAATTTTGGAAAAAATCTTCGTAATGTATGTTGGTGGCATATGGAAAAGTATGTCTTGCTCTGGTAATATCCCATGCAGAACCCCCGCTTACCTGAACGTTATCACCCATATTAAACACATTATAATGGGTTACAGAAGATTTTTTTGTTAGTTGATAATCTGGTCTAACCGGAGTATTCAGAGTAACCAAAATTATCTCAGGCATTTGACTTATCTCTCCTTTATTCATCTGTTCTTGGTAATGTTCTACGAGCTTATTGGTTGTCAAAACGGCTACATTCCCTCCATGACTATGCCCCATCAAGACTATCGGATTAGTACTTTTAGATTCGTCTTTCCTTACTTTTAGTATATAATTATAATAATTATCTGCAGCTTCTTTTCTAGCTGATTTAGAGTTCCCTCCTGACCAATCTTTTTTATAATAAATCCCCGAATTATTAGCCATTTGGTTTCCTACATTGAGAGCTGTACTCGACCAAGTAGTATGATCACTCCAAGTCCCGTGCATGAAAAATGCCTGATTCCCATCAGGATCAACTAAAATAACAGGATTCTGGTAGCAATACGCATACCCATTCAAATTGGAACTATTGTACACCCCTCCGTTATGTTTTCCACTTAAATAAGTTCCGTCTATCAAAGGCTTATCAACCGAATACCACACAGAAATTTTAGAATCAAAATACCTCGCCCCGTAATAATAAAGACCCGTCTCCTCATCAAATTCCTTAGCATTAAACTTATACGGCGTATTCCATTTATCATTCTTTTCCTCAAGAAAAACCTCCCCAAACGGAATATACTCAACATGCTGCGAAACTTTCCCTAAACGAGTTGTAACGTAGGAAGTACTGCCTAAATGGTCAGGATGATAAAAATACAAATCTGTTTCTTCGATTACTCCTGTTCCTTCGTATCCCCAACCTGCTTCTACGTTGTCATTGGTTACAGGGTCGCCCCATTTTATTGGCGGACCCGGAACATCTCCCGGTTGGTTGAATACCGGAACTTTAGGCCATCCTAACGGAGGTTCATTATTCTCATTTAGCGGACTTCCAAAATCAGGATAAGGCTGTCCTGTGTATTCTGGACTGCCATAGATACCCTTTTTATCCGGTGGACCCGGAGGTATCCCTAAACTTGCAATATATTCTTCCACTTTCTTATCATACCAACTTTGTTGTTTCGCAAAATTAATGCCTCCGGCAGTAATGCCGTTGCCATTTAACCCTGAATTATTATCAAAACGTCCGTTACCTATCTTGCTCACTATACGCTGACTTCCTATATAATAATGCTTTGTAAAAGAACCTTCACGGAATACAAAATAAGGACTCAGGTATCCTGTATAATTCTTCTCATGCCCAAAACTTCCAACATTAGCTCCATTCACAAACATACTTTCAGTTCCGTCGCTGCTTTTTATCACTCGTCTAAAAACACTTAATTAAACATTTATTAAATTCTTTATAAATATATGAGTTTCTCCTTTTTCATCTACATAAACATATACATAATATTTACTTCCGTATATCCCGGGTCTAAGACTTTTAAATAAATACCATGTATTATTTTTTAATTCTCCTATATTATCTTTTTTATATTTATCATCCATAGTATTAAATTCACAACAATACCAAGACAGAATGCCATAATCCTTAGTAAAATAAATTTTTATTCCTTCAGATTTAGGAAACATTCCCCAACAATTTTGTTCTTTATTAATAGTATCTACTTCTAATAAGTTCTTATTTACATAATCTTCTAAAGAATAATTCCCTACTGAGGATATAGTATCTTTTACCTTTAATTTAGATACTTGTATTATACTATGACTACTGAGACCCTCAGGGTCTTTCCAATATTCATTCTGGATATAACTCTTGGTTATGATAATATTGTTTTTCTTTGAACAAGATAAAAAAAATACCTGTGCAAATATTAATGTTCCTATTAAATACCTCATTTTTTCAATTTTAAAATTAATTATTGTTTCCTGTACTACTATTTCCTGCAATTTTTCTAAGAAGAGACGCTTTAAGTATTCCTGCATGTCGTTGATAGGCATCGTACACATTCGTATTATTTATAGTTCCTCGAATATTATTATCTACTTTCCACTGTTTATAATCCCGTAAAGCTCCTATTACCTCCTTTTGCCCCTTTAGTGCTACTCTCATTTCTCCTGAACTTCCTGCTCTAAAAGGTGTCTCTACCCCCGATACATCTTGCCCATTCAATGCTAAATCTACTCTGGAAACCATATCAATATCTGCCTGTAAAGTGCGGGTATCTTCTGCAAAACCTAAATAATTACCACTTGCCGTTGCTTGTGCATAATCCATATCATGTCTCTTTGCTATAGCATCTGCCATATCTATAGGTTGATAATTAAAATCACTTCCCTCCAATCCATCATAGGTAATACTACCACTTCCCGAATATAAACCATGTCTGGTAGCATCACTCTTAAAGTCCCATGATTCCCTTGTTAATCCATTACCATATACCCACAGATGTTTTACTCCCTTCCCTTCTGGCCCATAAGAAGCTGCATTATACATTCCCCGATATGTTCCGCCAACTTTCTTAATCTCTGCTTTGGACATTTGGTAATAATTAATAGATTTCGTATTCCACCCACCTGTTGCTTGTTCCATATGTAACATAAATACATATTGATTCCCATCCGGGTCTACGTATAAAATCGGGTTTTGCCTGCAATATGAATATGAATTTAAATTATAAGAATTATATACTCCTCCGTCATGCTCTCCTCTCAAATAGGTTCCGTCTATCAAAGGCTTGTCAACTGATAACCAAACACTTAACTTAGAATCAAAATACCTTGCCCCGTAATAATAAAGACCCGTCTCATCATCAAATTCTTTCGCATTGAATTTATACGGCATAACGTCCTTACCACTATGCTCTTCTAACAGGATTTCCCCAAACGGAATATACTCCACATGCTGCGAAACCTTTCCTAATCGGGTTGTAACATATGAGGTTGACCCCAAATGGTCAGGGTGATAAAAATACAAATCTGTTTCTTCGATTACTCCTGTTCCTTCGTAGCCCCATCCGGCTTCGACATTATCGTTTGTTACAGGGTCACCCCATTTTATTGGCGGACCCGGAACATCGCCCGGCTGATTAAATACCGGAACTTTAGGCCAGCCTAACGGAGGTTCATTACTTTCATTTAGCGGACTTCCAAAATCAGGATAAGGCTGCCCTGTGTATTCCGGACTGCCGTATATTTCCTTTTTATCCGGAGGACCCGGTGGAATACCCAAACTTGCAATATATTCTTCCACTTTCTTATCGTACCAACTTTGTTGTTTGTTATTTTAGTTCAAATGGAACAACTTCTTTAAATTCCTGAAAAATATCTATTCTGTTGGATATCGATTTCCCTATAAGATTTCCGCTATAATCAATGAAGTAACTTATTTCATAATCTAACTGCATATCTTCATCTGATTTCACATTTTCTATCCCTGTCTTATAATAATATTTGGTTTCTAAAACTTTGATTTTGTCTGTACCAAATTCATAAATTACAGAGGCTTGCCATGTTCCGGCGTAAATATTAGTAATACTTTTGGTTATTTTCCCATTCACATAATTCACTTCAGTTCCAGTACCCTCCGTACTAATATCCTCTATCTCATATGTAATCAATGTATCTTTTGGAATTCTGTAAAAGTCAGATTTATCTGCGCTTTGTATCGTTTCTTGTTTCTGTGCAAAATTACACGATACAAGGAATAAACAGAATATTATAGTTATATAATTCAACATTTTGTTATGGTTTTAAAATTGGAAGTCCTTTTTTATCTTTTGGTAAAGCCCTTAATTCATTCAAACTATTCCCAAACATATTTTCAAAGTGAGGCATATCTTGAAATTTCTTCCAATCTCCTCCCCATTCAAAACCTTTAGATTTTCCTAATGTAGATAAGGATTTCCAATCTAAATTATAATCTAATTTCCCATCTGTGATTCCCACTATATCAAATGCCAATCCAAAATTATGATTACTAAAACCGCCTTTGGCTTTTGTAACTATTTTGCTTGATTTATCAGTTCTTCCTTTGGCATATAAAGCGTCCTGTTCTGCATAAGTTCTAAAACCTTGAGCAATTCTAATCAAAGTACCTGATGAATTAGTATTAGCTTCTTTAATAAAATCCGTCGCTTTCATTCTTATAGCCGGATGTAAACTTTGTATTCTCTTATCTGAAACAGCATCCCCTGTTACGAAAGCATCTTGTACTGTTCCTAAATCATGGGATTTTGATTGCAGTTCTGTATAATGTTTTTCATCTAAGGTACCGCCCCAATTAACATCTTCGTTTTCAAACCTCGCACGATAATCATCTTTCAGTTTGTAAACCTTATTATCATCTATACCGTCGCTTCCTAAGTATGTTCCGTATTTATCGTAGTAGTCACCCTCTGGTTTCATCCCAGTTGGGTCAATATACCTAACCGGGTTCTGATAACAATACTGATAAGGAGTTCCTGTCTGCTCTGCAAGAGCATCAACAGAATAAAACAAACTTAATTTCGAATCAAAATAACGACTTGAGAAATAATATAAATTAGTCTCCTCATCCAACTCCTTACTATTAAACTTATAAGGCGTATTCCACTTATCATTCTTTTCCTCAAGAAAAACCTCCCCAAATGGGATGTATTTCTGTAAATCTATTTTAGGACTTGACATTTTTTAACTAGGCTCCCACATATACATTTTTAATATTTTACCATTTACTACTTCAAACATCAAATATTGGTCATAATCTTGAATTTGTTTCATATAAATGGAGTCCTTTCCACATTCGCTATTTCCTGCCTTAATTATTAAATCATTTATTTGTAAAAGAAATTTCTCATCATTTATCTCAAAATCATTGAATACATTTTTCTCAAAATAGAACTTAGAATTACCATATTTTAAAACATCCACATTTACATCAAAAATTTCATTATATTCATTATAGATACTATCCGGACTTCCAATTTTTTTAATAAAATTAAACTTTTCATCACCTAACCTTATATTATCATTTATTTTAATGTCTTTGTATAAAGGATGATTTATTTTTTCTATATTACAAATAGACCTTTGCTCCATTTGTTTATACTTCTGTGAATTGGTTATAAAAGTTTCATTGGGATTATTTTTGATGTTTTTACAATCCATTATAATAAACACTAATAAACTCAATATTATGCATTTAGCCATAGTACAAATTTTTAATATCTGTTATCAATATCCCTCATTAATTATTCTTATTTCTTAAGGTTTTCAAGAATTACTTTTATATTTCTTCCTTCCTTAAATACGAAGTATGGACTCAGGTATCCTGTATAATTCTTCTCATGCCCAAAGCTACCTATATTAGCTCCGTTCACAAACATACTTTCCGTTCCGCCACTGCTTTTTATTACTCGTTATCCACCATCATCATAAGTATACAACTATACCTAAACATTTCAATCGCCACAGCAATTACAAGGAATTAAAAAATTGTTATCTTTATCTTCTAAAATAAAGAATAAATTTTCTTTACTGCCAATCAGTTCAATATGTGAAGCTGCATTAATTACCATTTTATATTCTATCCCTTTATATTTTACTTTAGCTGTATAATAACAAGGATAGGTATAACACCGTGAATATTGCTCTGTAGAACTAACTTGCTTCATATTTTTCATTATTTCAATAATGTCTTTTTCTTCTAATGTCCAAGTTTGACATCTTAAGGAATCATCTCTACTAATAGTATCTGTATTTTTTTCAAGAGTGGTGATAAACTCTACCTTACTATCATCTCCTTTCAAGGGATGACATTTACAAGAAATAAATAACATGATAATGCCTGTTACACCTAAATCTAAATATTTCATCATTCTTTTGTTACTTTCCTTTGCTGTTGTTCATAAATTGCTTGCAATATTCCATCTCTTTTCATAGGAGGTACTGTTTCCACTGAATTTTTGTTGGTGCTTATTGCCGAACTATTCGTTTCAGTATTTTGACTCTCAGTATTTGGAGTCAATAATTCATCTAATCTTCCTTTTATTGCATCTAAAACAACTTGCCCTTCTCCTGCTGTTTTCCATGAAAGATCTTCATGAGGATAAACATCACTTATTGTTAGGTTGTATTCTCCCATAATTGTGTGAACAGCTCCGGCTGTACTTTCAATTTGTTCAGGTGTCAAAGGATCCCATTGGGTTGTATTTGAATTATAATTACCCACAACCTCTATACCTATTGAATTATAATTACCTATATCTATTTTCTGCTTTCCCACATGGTTTGCTCTATTATTAAAATTAACTAATTGTGTTGTTGAACCATCAGTATCTATAACAATATGAAAACCTGTTTTACCTTCATTACTTTTGGCTGTTCTTATAGCACTAGAAGCCGAAGAACTAACTGTCCTATGTAAAACTATTCCTTTTACACTTTGCATAGCTGGTCTTGATACAGAAGAAGAGATGTCATTAGTTACATTTCCTCCTGATGCTACTCCATTAGTTATTGCATCCACCTGATTACCATCAGGGTCTATCAATCTTACAGGATTCTGGTAGCAATAAGCATACCCATTCAAATTGGAACTATTGTATACTCCTCCGTTGTGTTTTCCACTTAAATAGGTTCCGTCTATCAGAGGCTTATCAACTGACAACCAAACACTCACCTTAGAATCATAATACCTTGCCCCGTAATAATATAACCCCGTCTCCTCATCCATCTCCTTACTATTAAACTTATACGGACTATTCCACTTATCATTTTTCTCCTCAAGAAAAACCTCCCCAAACGGAATATACTCCACATGCTGCGAAACTTTCCCCAATCGTGTCGTAACATAGGATGTTGAGCCCAAATGGTCAGGATGATAAAAATACAAATCTGTTTCTTCAATTACACCTGTTCCTTCGTAGCCCCAGCCTGCTTCTACATTATCATTTGTTACAGGGTCGCCCCATTTTATTGGCGGTCCGGGTACATCGCCCGGCTGGTTGAATACCGGAACTTTAGGCCAGCCTAACGGAGGTTCATTGCTTTCATTCAGCGGACTTCCAAAATCAGGATAAGGTTGTCCTGTGTATTCCGGACTACCATATATACCTTTCTTATCCGGTGGTCCCGGAGGTATCCCTAAACTTGCAATATACTCTTCCACTTTCTTATCGTACCAACTTTGCTGCTTCGCAAAATTAATGCCTCCGGCAGTAATTCCATTACCATTTAACCCTGAATTATTATCAAAACGTCCATTACCTATTTTGCTTACGATTCTTTGCGCTCCTATATAGTAATGCTTTGTAAAACTTCCTTCTTTAAATACAAAGTATGGACTAAGGTATCCTGTATAATTCTTTTCATGTCCAAAACTGCCTATATTAGCTCCATTCACAAACATACTTTCAGTTCCGCCACTGCTTTTTCGCATTATTGTTGTTTTAATTTATCTAATTAATCCTGCTTTCTGGACAGTCTCTTTGATTTTTTTGATTATTCTAATGAGAAAATATCTATTAAAAGTTTGTTTTTGTCTTTCCAACGTAACTTGTTTGTGATATTATTTTCTTCTTCGACAACAGAAACTATATCGCCATTTACCGATTGTATACTATAAATAGTTTTTTGCCCTTTTTCTCTTATTCCTGTTGAATAATCTATTAAAAACGTATGCCAATCAACAAACTGAAAAACAGAATTTGCAGATATATAACCTTTTTTATCGGCATTATAAATTATTTCATACCATTTGGTTGATAATTTGGTTACAATAAAATGATAAATTCCATAATCCGGTTTATAAAACAATGGACAAACGTCGTTTTTATTGTTGTTACAAACATTGAAATCATAAGTTTTCTTTGTTAAAAGGCTATCATTAAAAATCACGATATTTTTGTCGCAATCATAATCCCATACTGCTATACCAATTCCCAAATCAATAACATCATCATTTTGAAACCCACAAGAATTTGATTTATCATTTGCAGTATGCTGTTTATTCTGACAATTTGTGCAGATAAAACAATTCAATAACAAAACGAATAAACTTATTTTTTTCATCTTCCTATATGTAAATGGTCTTTATGAACTTTCTGATTATTATTGCCTTTATGTGTAAATCTGCCACCAAAAGAATAGTTTTTGGTAAAACCATTGTTTTGAGCGTGTCTGAAAAATGAATTAGTAAGTTTAATATCTGCGTTGCTATAAGCATTTATGCCTTGAAGTTCTTCGCCTTTTGCCCCAAAATAATGAATATCAATAGAATTACCTGTAAAGTGAGTGCTATGTCCTAAATTTATTGAGGGGTCATAAGCAGAAATGTCGCCATAATGAATTGTTACGCCTGTTTCATTGTAAAAATCTTGGATAGTATTATAAAAATTTGCAAAAGTGGTAGCAGAAGCGTAATTGTCGCCTGTGTGCTTTGTGCCATTTATAGTATAATTTTCATTATTTCCGTTCGAAGTTCCATCGGATTTCATATATCTTTCAAAACCTTTGCCTGATTCAGGAAATCTGTACATTCCATTTTCATTAGGCATAAAATAGTCTAATCCCGAACCGTCAGGGCGATATATTTCTACAACAGTTCCTTTATATCTATTGTTGTTCCACTCTTTTTCTCGTGCATAAGTTGTTCCCCTATAAATCTCTCCCTCTTTTAATACTCCTTCTGTTTGATAATTGTCTTTTGTGACGTCGTCTCTCCAAGTAATATCTCCATTTACACCTTCTACCCAATCTCTACCGTCTGGGTCTATATACTTTATAGGATTGTTTGCACAATATGCGTACGAAGAAATGTGCGGATGCATCTCCGCCAACGGGTCAACAGAAATCCAAACACTTACCTTAGAATCAAAATACCTTGCACCATAGTAGTATAACGAAGTTTCCTCATCAAGTTCTTTCGCATTGAATTTATAAGACATCACATCCTTACCATTATGCTCTTCTAACAGGATTTCCCCAAACGGAATATACTCAACATGCTGCGAAACTTTCCCCAATCGGGTTGTAACATAGGAAGTACTGCCTAAATGATCAGGATGATAAAAATACAAATCTGTTTCCTCTATTACTCCTGTGCCTTCATAGCCCCAACCTGCCAGTGCATGAGGTTCATCGGTTAGGTATTTGTAATCCAGCTTTTCGTTCATGGTTTTTTTCTTATCATGGCACAAGCGGACGATACACTATTACTTTAATGTTTCGACTATATACCACATTCTCTCGTCCATTTTTTGCTCAGCGTCTATATTTTTTATACTAAATTCATCTATCAATTCCCACTGTTTTAAATCAAAATTATAACTAATATACTTTTCAACATAGGGAAATTCCTGATAAAAAGTTTCTTCAGCATTTACATATTTTTTCAGATACTTCACTTCAATTAGAAAAATTGCTATGTTATATTTTTCTTTTATATCTTCAACAGAAGAATTGTTTACTATTTGAGTTTCCTTATCTATTAATTCATCCGAAACATTTGAATCATCAATCGTATTATCCTTTGGTATGAGAAAAATGTATGATTTTCCTAAATTATCTTTTATGGAATCGTAAATGCAACCGTTGTATGGAATTGTATAATAGCCATCTCCATAAGTATATTCATCACATTTCAACATTTCATCCAGTTTTATAGACGTAATACTATCAATAGGTATTTTATCTACCTTTTTTTTAATTTCTATCGTATTATCTGCTTTTTTATCTGCATCATTTTTTAATCCACAAGAACATAGCGTAAGAATAAATAATATTAAAAAGGGGTTCATAATTATAAATTTTATTGTTATTTTGGTCTAAAATAGCCTTTCCATCCGGCATGTCCTTGTAAAGCACCTCCTGTTCTTTTATATACAGCTGTTCTAGTTACACCAGTTAAAATTGTTCCTCCATTGATTCTATTCGTGTAAGAATCCGCAGAGCCACTTTTACCTATCGCTTCCAAAATTGTAACCAAGTCATTCTGTTTATCATAACTATAAACAATTCCTGTATGCCCGGCGCCATCATAACGCCATACAAAAATATCTCCGGGAGAAGGAACTATTGACCCCATTCCAGTTATGTCATTACTCCCTATAGCCTTTCTAAAACCTGATTCAGTAGTCATTGCACCAGTATATATTGAAGTCATTTCCGACATTGAACCATAGGCATATAAAAATAATGCAACTGTTTCAGAACAATCTAATGCTGACATTCCTCTGTCAGAAAATTCATTTCTTATTCCTACTTGGCTATAACGTATGTTTTTATCTACCAATTGTTTCATAAATCCTAAACTTTCTTCCATATTACCTTTCAATGGAGTGTATTCCATTTTTTTATTCGTCATGTAATGCTCTTTCACAACAGAATTTACAATATTCCCTTCTCCATCTTTAACTCCTCTCCAATCTTTATATCTCTTATATTCTGTTCCCCTATAAATCTCCCCCTCTTTTAATACTCCTTCTGTTTGATAATTGTCTTTTGTAACGTTGTCTCTCCAAGTAATATCCCCACTTACACCTTCTACCCAATCTCTACCGTCTGGGTCTATATACTTTATAGGATTGTTTGCACAATATGCGTACGAAGAAATGTGCGGATGCATCTCCGCCAGCGGATCAACCGAATACCACTGGGATATTTTCGGATCATAATACCTCGCCCCGTAATAATATAACCCTGTTTACTCATCAAATTCTTTCGCATTGAATTTATACGGACTATTCCATATATCATTTTTCTCCTCAAGAAAAACCTCTCCAAACGGAATATACTCCACATGCTGCGAAACCTTGCCTAATCGGGTTGTCACGTATGAGGTTGACCCCAAATGATCCGGGTGATAAAAATACAAATCTGTTTCTTCAATTACTCCTGTTCCTTCGTATCCCCAACCTGCTTCGACATTATCGTTTGTAACAGGGTCACCCCATTTTATTGGCGGACCCGGAACATCGCCCGGCTGGTTAAATACCGGAACTTTAGGCCATCCTAAAGGCGGCTCATTACTTTCATTCAGCGGACTTCCAAAATCAGGATAAGGTTGTCCTGTGTATTCCGGACTGCCATAAATACCTTTTTTATCCGGAGGACCCGGAGGAATTCCCAAACTTGCAATATCCTCTTCCACTTTCTTATCATACCAACTTTGCTGTTTCGCAAAATTAATACCTCCCGCAGTAATTCCGTTGCCATTCAGACCTGAGTTATTATCAAAACGTCCGTTGCCCATTTTACATACAATTCTTTGTGCTCCTGCATAAATATGACGGTTTTGAGTTTTTCAATCTAAAACTATCTTTTGTATTCTTGCTCCTCCACTGTATATATAAACTATGTTATCAATTAAACAACTTGGACGCACATAATTTGGCTCTTCTAATTTTTGAATTTGCCATGTTTTGCCTTTATCTAAACTACATAGTAAATCATATTCTGTAAAAGCTCCTTTTATATTTCCAATAAATCCTATTATTGCCTTGTCGTTGGACTGTAGGTTTTCAATAATAGAATAGGTTTTAAATTTATTTATGATTTCTGTTTGTGTTGTATTTACATCATAACTCACTAAAGAAATTTCGTTTTCATTTGTTATAGTATTTCCTGCTATAAGAATTTTATTTTCATCTTGTTTTACAATATTTTTGGGTATTATAGGGAGTTTTATTTCCACACTTGTTTTGTTGATGTTCCCAAAATATACTTTCTCTTTATTACTAAAAATAGCATAAGACTTATTTTTTAAACTTAATCCAAACAAAGCATAATCTTTAATACATACACTATCAATGATCTGTCCGCTCTCTAATAAGTATAAATTTATATTACTTCTATTATTTGTAAAAAAAACTTTTTTATTATCATTCCATATCGAAGATATTGGTCTTGTGTTTATTAAATTTTTAACTTCTCCGTTTGATGTGCTAAATTGTATAATGTTAAATTTAAAATCTTCTCTTACATCACTTCTTAATATATAAACATCGTTATTGTAATTGGTTGCTATATTATGATAACTAAAATTCAAAGTAGAACCTGTTTTTATCCAATTTTTTCCACCATCAGTAGTTTTATAAATATTTGCTTCGTCTGATGATCTTGGAATATTATTGGGGTCTTGTAATTCTTTTTCGGTCAAATCTTCATAATTAGTTAGTGTACCAAATAAATAGCCCTCTTTTTCTGTTTTAAAATACATATAAGAAAATGCTTGATTGGTATCCGGTATTCCTTTGCATTTATACATATTAGTCTCTTTTTTACATCCAATTAATATAAACAAGCTACTCAATATTAAAAAATTCTTCATTAGTCTGTTTTTATTGTTGGTATTTTTTTTATTATCTCGTCAAGGATTGGCTTTGCTTTATCAGGATCAAAGCCTTCTCTTATAGCTTTTGCAGCAACCATCGTTTTTATCTTATCTTGATTCATTAATAATTCTGCTCCTCTTTTTAGTCCTTCGATTGGATTTTCTAACCAGTACTCTCCTAATTTTCTCATCATTTCAATTGCTTGATCCATACCTTCTTTACTCGTTAAATCTTTAAAATTGGGTGTAAGTACAATAGCTACTAAATCGACAGTATTTAATTTGCTTAAACCTGCATCCCAATAAGCGTCAACGTGAGAATTAAAGGCGAATTCTTTAAAATCTTTACCTTCGTTTCTTAATTCAATTGTAGGGTCTTCTTTTAGTTTATTTTCAATAGCAACTTGAAGATTTTTACGTGCATTTACAAGCCATTGCTTACCTTGTTTTGATAATTGGTTATTGGTTTCGTTTGTAAAACGTTGAATGTATTTATTACCGTAGTTTAAATAATAATCAGGTGCTTTTTTACCTGGGTTTTGTTTTATAAAATCATTGTATCTCCATATGTAATAATCGGCAGATCCTAACAATGCTTTTGGGTATGGAGTAGGATCCATTCCATCAGGGTCGGTATATATAACAGGATTATTAAAACAGTAATTATAAGGTGACCAATCGGGATACTTCTCCGCCAGCGGATCAACGGAATACCACTGAGAAATTTTAGAATCATAATACCTCGCTCCAAAATACCCCAACCCTGTTTCCTCGTCAAATTCTTTAGCAT
>JAISSC010000035.1 GCA_031273305.1 Flavobacteriaceae bacterium | reverse complement strand
GCTCAGTGGTTAAATGTGATTTTTTCATACAATACAAAAGTCTAATTTTTCCTAAACAGTTGGTGTAATTACCAGCTGTTTTTTTTACCTTTTGTTGCATTTTCTAATTGAACCTGTACTGTACTACTATTTCCTGCAATTTTTCTAAGAAAATACGCTTTAAGTCTTCCTGCATGTCGTTGATAGGCATCGTACACATTCGTATCATTTATAGTTCCTTGAATATTATTATCTACTTTCCACTGTTTATAATCCCGTAAAGCTCCTATTACCTTCTGTTGCCCCTTTAGTGCTACTCTCATTTCTCCTGAACTTCCTCCTCTAAAAGGTGTCTCTACCCCCGATACATCTTGCCCATTCAATGCTAAATCTACTCTGTAAACCATATCAATATCTGCCTGTAAAGTGCGGGTATCTTCTGCAAAACCTAAATAATTACCACTTGCCGTTGCTTCTGCATAATCCATATCATGTCTCTTTGCTATAGCATCTGCTATATCTATAGGTTGGAAACCAAAATGATCATGTCCAAAACCATCCGTGATACTTCCACTTCCGGAATATAATCCATGACGGGTATAATCACTCTCAAAATCCCAATAAGTTTCAGTATATCCACCATATATGTATGTATGTTTCACCCCTCTTCCTTCTGGTCCATAAGAAGCTGCATTATAACCACCATATGCTCCTTGGTAGGTTCCTCCTACTTTTTTAATTTCTGCTTTGGACATTTTATAGTAATTAACAACAGTTGTCCCCCCATCCATATGTAACATAAACACATACTGATTCCCATCTGGATCTACGTATAAAACCGGATTTTGCCTGCAATATGAATACGAATTTAAATTATAAGAATTATAAACTCCTCCATCATGCTGTCCACTTAAATAAGTTCCGTCTATCAAAGGCTTATCAACCGAATACCACACAGAAATTTTAGAATCGTAATACCTCGCCCCGTAATAATATAACCCCGTCTCCTCATCCATCTCCTTAGCATTAAACTTATAAGGCGTATTCCACTTATCATTTTTCTCTTCAAGGAAAACCTCCCCAAACGGAATATACTCCACATGCTGCGAAACCTTTCCTAACCGTGTTGTAACATAAGAGGTTGACCCTAAATGATCCGGATGATAAAAATACAAATCTGTTTCTTCGATTACTCCTGTGCCTTCGTAGCCCCAACCTGCCTCTACGTTGTCATTTGTAACAGGGTCACCCCATTTTATAGGTGGCCCGGGTACATCGCCCGGCTGGTTGAATACCGGAACCTTTGGCCAGCCTAACGGAGGTTCATTACTTTCATTTAGCGGACTTCCAAAATCAGGATAAGGCTGCCCTGTGTATTCAGGGCTACCATAGATACCTTTCTTATCCGGAGGACCCGGAGGTATCCCTAAACTTGCAATATACTCTTCCACTTTCTTGTCGTACCAACTTTGCTGTTTAGCAAAATTAATACCTCCCGCAGTGATGCCGTTACCATTTAAACCTGAGTTATTATCAAAACGTCCGTTGCCTATTTTACTCACTATACGTTGTGCTCCTATATAGTAATGCTTGGTAAAACTTCCTTCCTTAAATACGAAGTATGGACTAAGGTATCCTGTATAATTCTTCTCATGCCCAAAACTGCCTATATTTGCACCATTCACAAACATACTTTCCGTTCCGCCACTGCTTTTTATTACTCGTTCTCCGCTGTCATCATAAGTATACATACTTATATATCCCTCATCATTTACCGCCTGCAAACGATTTTCCTCATCCCAGAGCATATCCCTGTATTGATTTCCCCAAGCATAGCCTATCATATTACCGTTTTTATCGTAAGAATACTGATAATCACGATATTCATTCGTTTTGGTCGTTACCGTCTGATTAATATTTGCCAAAGCATGAGGCTTATCGGTTCGGTATTTGTAATTCAATAATAACAAAACTCAATTACTGTGGGCTTTGCTCTTGTAATTTTTGTATCGCAGTTTTTATTACTACTTCTAATCTATCATCGCCATAATAACTTAGGCTTTCCTTTCGCAATTCTTCGTTAGGTTCATAGAAATCCAAATCATATGCAAGTTCTGATAAAATTTCGTTTGCATTTTCATCATTCCAAATCAGTTCCTGAAATTCAGAAATAAGCTGCTTTCTATCTAACTTATCAGTTAATATCTTTTCTAAAATTTCCATATTTCTATTGAGGTATAAATCTTTTATTAACCAAATTATTCCCTCTTAAAACAGTAGTCACTTTACCCGTTTGAGGGCTAACTCCAATTAACAAATCTTTTCCTGAAGCAAAACCATCTTTAAGAACATAATTGAATGTTCCATTTTTAGGGTCAAGGTATTTTGTTCCTTTCGAAATGCCAGTTTCAACCATCTTTTGAGTTATACCTCGCTCTACCATTCGTTCAGCAGCGTGTTTAGTAATCTGCACAACTCCTCCTAACCCTTTACTGGCAATTCCTCCTACTTTAAACACTGGCACAGCCATAGCCACTTTATACGTTGATCCCGACGTATTCAACTCATTCCCGAATCTATCTGAACCTGTAATATATCCTTCTATACCATCCCATGCTAAGGCTATTGGATTATATTGATCTGTTTCATATATGACTCTAAGAACCCAATCCATAAAACTTCCACTTCCATCTCCTCCATACGCTTGCCCGGTACTGGTTAATCCATTCTCAGACCACGTGCCATCAGATTTTAAGGTTATTTTAGTATTTTTTACAGAGGTATACGTATTATTGGTTACACCATCAGAATAGTCACTATATCCTAAATCTTTATAATTATCTTCAGTAATATTTTCGTCATAAATCCATTGGTTATCTTTTAATCCCCATCCATCTACTCCCTCCGGCGACATCCCTGTCGGATCTATAAGATTTATCGGATTCTGATAACAATATTGATAAGGCGTCATAGTCTGCTCTGCCAGCGGGTCAACGCTGTAAAACAAAGACAGTTTCGAATCAAAATATCTACTCGAAAAATAATATAACCCCGTCTCATCATCCAACTCCTTACTATTAAACTTATAAGGCGTATTCCACTTATCATTTTTCTCCTCAAGAAAAACTTCCCCAAACGGAATATACTCAACATGCTGCGAAACTTTACCCAATCGGGTTGTTACATAAGAGGTTGACCCTAAATGGTCAGGATGATAAAAATACAAATCTGTTTCCTCGATTACTCCTGTTCCTTCGTAGCCCCAACCTGCCTCTACGTTGTCATTTGTAACAGGATCACCCCATTTTATAGGCGGCCCGGGTACATCGCCCGGCTGATTAAATACAGGAACTTTCGGCCATCCTAACGGAGGCTCATTGCTTTCATTTAGCGGACTTCCAAAATCAGGATAAGGCTGTCCTGTGTATTCAGGGCTACCATAGATACCTTTTTTATCCGGAGGACCCGGAGGTATCCCTAAACTTGCAATATATTCTTCCACTTTCTTATCATACCAACTTTGCTGTTTAGCAAAATTAATACCTCCCGCAGTAATGCCGTTGCCATTTAACCCCGAATTATTATCAAAACGTCCATTGCCTATTTTGCTCACTATACGTTGCGCTCCTATATAATAATGCTTTGTAAAACTTCCTTCTTTAAATACGAAATACGGACTAAGGTATCCTGTATAATTCTTCTCATGCCCAAAACTTCCTATATTAGCTCCATTCACAAACATACTTTCCGTTCCGCCGCTACTTTTTATTACTCGTTCTCCGCTGTCATCATAAGTATATTGACTTACCATACCATTGTCGTTTACCCCCTGCAAACGGTTTTCCTCATCCCAAAGCATATCCCTGTATTGTGTACCGTGTTGGTAGCCCGTCATATTGCTGTTTTTATACTTTTTCTGTAAGCCTATTTTAGGACTAGTCAATATTTAATAAATGATAACATATTGAAAAATTTAATCTTTAAGATGTCCCTGGTAGTTTATGCAGTCTTCCAACTTTATTTTCTATAAAAAAGGCAATTTCTTTTAGCTCTTTAGGTATTTTTTCCGTATTGCTTGAATACCAGAACCCTTTTTTTACTCCATCCAAATATAGGCTATATTGCCAATCATCTTTCACGACAGAAGTATCTTTATATGCAGAACTTTCTGAAATTTTTAAAATGGGAACTCTTAATATTTCTATTTCTTTAGAGTTTAACATAATGGACTTAACCTTATATTTTTCATTTATATTAAACTTCCCATATTCAAAATCGACTACCTGACCAACACTATAACTTAATTCTCCTTTTTTTGATATGAAGAATATATGAACTCGACTTCCTCCCGGAATAGATTTAATTAAATATAATTCCTTATCAATCATTTCTTTCTCTATTTTCAGATTAGCAGTTGTAACACAAGATTGCATCGTTATAAACGCAATTAAGATATTGAAAAATATCATCATCTTTTTAATAAGCACCTCTTTGTTTGTTTTTTGTTTCACGTTGTTCTTTTCTTAAATCATTCTCAGTTATATCTTCACTCGTGTTGTGTTTTAAACCCACAGTTCCAAGTTCTTCTTTAGGTACAGTTTGTGTGACAGTATTGCCATCTGCATCTTGATAACTATGAGTATCCTCATCGCTATAATCAATTGCTTTTCCACGCATAGATCTATCTCCGTGAATAATTTCATGACCTAAACCTATTTGATTAGGTCTCTTTTTACCTGACACATTTCCTGTTTTTGGATCAATAGTCAGAAT
>JAISSC010000229.1 GCA_031273305.1 Flavobacteriaceae bacterium | reverse complement strand
CGCAGCGTGGCAATCTTGCTGCGAGGAGGTACGACGTGGCAATCTCATTATAAACAGGAGATTGCCACATTCCACTTCGTTCCATTCGCAATGACGTAATGCACAGTGAGTTAGCCTGTTACTACGAACCGCAGGTGTGGCAGTCTCATTCTATTGCGAGCGCAGCGAAGCAACCCTACAACCCCGCTGCAAATGACGAATAAAAAAGCAGCAAATGTAGCAAATAATAATTTAGGGTAGTAAAAAAGTATACTGTAATAAAAAAAATATATATATTTGCAGTTTTGTACTGCCTTAAAAATAATAAGTGATAATAAAAATTTAAATATTTGATCATATATGAAGAAAGTTTTATTTTTGATGCTAATGCCTGTTTTATTCGGATGGAATGCTATGAACGGACAGGTAGCCATAGGAGACCCAGGTCCTCCTCATGAAGGAGCTTTATTGGATTTATCTAAAGTACCCAATAATAGCAGGGGATTGTTATTTCCCAGAGTTTCACTGAACACTACTAATCTAATAAATACTTTTCAACTCTCTAATTCAGAAGGGGACGATGGTGAAGTGGAAGCCTCCGGAATGGTAGTTTACGACACTAATACGAATGGTCTTTATCTGTGGATAAGGGAAAATACTACCAATCCCGGTAAGTGGAATCTTTTGGAATAAAAAACTTAATTTACAGATAATTTAATTATATTAATATGAAAAAAAACAGTTATTTATTGTTGTTTATCCTATTCGGATGTAGTGTAATGAGCGGACAGGTAGCCATCGGAGACCCAGGTCCTCCTCATGAGGGAGCTTTATTGGATTTATCCAAAGTAACCAAAGTAACTCACAATCGCGAAGGCGGATTGTTATTTCCCAGAGTTTCACTGACTAATGTAAATAATTTTCAACTTCCCGGTTCGGGGAGTACTGCCTCCGGAATGGTAGTTTATAACATGAATAAGGACGTTGCCAACGGGGCAGGAATAGGTCTTTACGTATGGATATGGAAGAGCGGTAGCGGTAAGTGGATAAAATAAAAAACTTAATTTCTATATAATTTAATTTACTTAATATGAAAAAGAATATCTACTCATTGTTATTTATCTTATTTGGGTTTAGTGTAACGAGCGGACAGGTAACTATCGGAGTTTCCGACCCTTCTCATGAAGGAGCCTTACTGGATATGTCCAAACCAACCACTCCCAAAAGAGGATTATTATTTCCAAAAGTTCCACTGATTGATGTAAAAATTTTTCAACTTCCCGGTGATGGTGACCCGGATAAAGAAGCCGCAGGTGCAGGTATGGTCGTTTATAACACGAATAAGAACACCATCGGTGGGGATGGAGTATGGCTTTATGTATGGGACAGGGAAGACCCCACCAACCCTAATTCCACACTTGTGTGGCGACCCTGGAGAAAAGGAGGTTTGCCTAAAGTTGCAATTAATCCTGTAGTTTTAGTTGATTGTGGAGAGGAAGGGGGAGTTAAGATCATACTCACAAGACCTGCTATCGGCTGGACTGATGCTGAATGGGATTTGCTTAGTCCTGCCAATGTGTCTGTCACCATTAACGGGGATCCCATTACCGGAACATGGAAAAAAGAGAGTGCTACCACATATTCTTATACGATTATAAACCCTTCGAATGTTTCACAAACGGCAACGATTACCGTAAACGGACTTATTGGAACTAAAACTGTTGCTCCCGAAACGGTGTCGGTAAATGTTCCGGTAAATTCAGCTGTTGATTACGAAGGAAATGTATATTCCGCCAAGCAGTTTGGAACCCAATGTTGGATGACACAAAACCTAAGGTCTGTGCTGGACAATGAAGGGATTCCAATTGACCCCAATAATGGCAGTGTTGATAAACCATACATCACTATGAATCCGGGGATAGGTAATAATGGTTCTTCTGTTGCTTCCGGTAATACGGTTATAATAATAAAGTGGGAATCCGACAATAATAATAAGAAGAAGATCAAATATGATGATGGTAACCTCCCATCATCAAGCTATTCCGTTCCCGGATACTATGAAAACGGCAATCTAATAACGTATTCTGCTAATACTGCTGGTTATAATCTGTTTGCTAATAAGTTTGGGTTTCTGTATACTAATGAAGCAGTAGATAACTCTAATTTATGTCCTGAAGGATGGAAAGTACCATCAGTAGCGGATGTTAATGTATTATCAGGACATTTAGGAGGTACTGCCGCTGACGGTGGAGCCGGAAAGAGGATCAGAGAGCTAATAATTTTACGTATAAGCCCATAAACAATAGTACTACTTATAACTGGGGAGGATTTCCTCCTAATGATACCAGAAATTCCGGTTTTAATCTCTTACCTACAGGTGGCAGTACTGGCACTACCCCTACCAGAGGATCTTATTTTGGTATTTGGGGAGGTTTTTGGACTTCAACGGATAATGGAACAATGGGTAAAACTGCAGTTCAGGAATATTATTCCCCCGTGGGACCTGATGCTAATGATCCTGATGGTTATGAGGATGGAAAAATTGATATTACGATAGGATCGGCGGGAGGACCTATTGTTGCTACTCCTTTTCCTGTCCGGTGTATGAAATATATTACACCCTAGCCCTAAGCCTTTTGCTATAAAGGAAGCACGGCATTTAAATATACGGAAGAATTTATGTAGAGACGTCCAAATTTGGGCGTCTCTATGCGTTATTATTGTTGCGTACCTAACGGTAGGTATGTAATTGGTAGATTGCCACGCTTCGCTCGCAATAACCTCATGCACAACAAGTTACGTCTCGCAAAGACACCACGCATAGGGAGGATATTACGTTTGCAACGTTATTCAATAACCTTAACCAATATTCTCGTTAATTCCTTTCTATGGAACTCATTAATACATTGAGAGGGCGAATGAGGAATATTATTTTTCCATTTTTCATATTCATTCAGGATAAAGAATTTCAGATTATCGGTGTCCGTATAAGAAAAATGTTTTCCCGCTTCGGTTTTATCCAGTATTTTTTTCACATCCGCATTTTCAGGGCCGATAGATAAAACAGTATTTCCCGAAGCCAGATATTCATATAATTTTCCTGGAATAATACCTCTTGACCTTTCTTCCGGGAAGTTGGTTATCAGCAAAATGTCGGAATCATTCATTTCAAAAACAGACTCCGAATGAGAGAGGTATCCTTTGTTTATAATGTTGGATTGCAAAGAAGTATCCTGCAAATCTTCCAGAATAGACCCTGCAACCTTCCCTACAAGTTTCAATTGAAGATCCTCTCTAAAATCAGGATGTTGTTTCACCAGTTCATCCAGTATTTTCCAAAGATTATGGGGGTTCCTCAGAGTTTCCAGCATCCCTATATACGAAAGAGTAAATTTGGAAGTTTTGTTGTTTTTTAGATTAATTTCGGAATCAAAACCGTTTGTAATGCAAACCGCCTTTTTAGCCCCCGACCGCTCAAAATTTTCTTTATCCGTATAGCTGGTAGAGATAACTAAATCCGCCTTTTGCAGGACTTCTTTTTCCAGATGTTTATGTTTTTTATCTGAAGATGAGGTAAGTTTCAATTGGGAATAATAGGAAATTTGAGTCCAGGGGTCACGGAAATCGGCAATCCATCTCAGCTGAGGGTCTTTATCTTTTAACCTCAGACCTATCAGATGCATGCTATGGGGAGGACCGGTCGTAATAATAGTCTTTATCCCGGTTTCTTTCAGGTATCTTGTCAGGAATTTGACAGACGGCTTAATCCAGAACTTTCGGGCATCGGGGATAAAAAAATTACCTCTTATATACAGGGATAGTCGGGATAAAAAACCTTGTTTTCTTGTAGTTTCAAATTGCCCGGCTTTAAAATTCGTATTGTTTTTAGTTAGTTTTTCTGCAATTCGGTAGGGTTCCCAGATAGGTTGCCTGATAATTTTCACCTTCGGATTGATCTCTTCCGCTAAACTTTGGTCTATAATCGGGTAAGACGGATTTTCGGGAACATATACATAAGGCTCATATCCAAATTCGGGAAGATATTTTGTGAATTTCAGCCACCTTTGCACTCCCGGCCCTCCCGCAGGAGGCCAGTAATACGAAACCAGTAAAATTTTTTTACTCATGACGGCAAAGAGGCATTCGCCTTATCTATGTTCTTCTTTCGTTTAAAATTTTGAAATAATAATCCGGCACTTAGCAGAACAAAGATAGAGAAAGTTATCAGGGTGATGATCTTTCCCTTATGGATCACTGGCGGGTCAAAGGTAAAAGTGATCGTGTGCCGTCCGGCAGGAATTTTCAAAGCCCTTAATGTGTAATTAGCCCTGTATATAGGAACTTCCTTACCATCAATGGCAGCTTTCCATCCGTAGGGATAAAAAATTTCCGAGAATACTCCCAGTTTTTCCGTTTTACTGTCAGAAGCATATGTCAGGGCATTAGGGGCATAATTTTTTAGCTCAATAGAAGAAAGAGTATCGGCAGAAACCGGAATATTCAATTCTTTTTGATACTGTGCAGAAACAACAGCTTGTTTTTTATTATTTATCTTACCTAATTGTAATAGTTCCTCGTCTGCATTTTTCGCAAAAACCGTTTCGTTCACAAACCATGCATTTCCGTTGTTGTTGGGATTAGGAATGGGACGGATGATGGAATCGGCAGTGATAATATACTTGGTATTCAGCATATCCAGAATAGGGAAATTTATACTATCGGATAAATAGAAATCTATAATATCCTGATATCGTCGTAGTTTGGCTCCGTGGTATCCGCCGACAGATTGATGAAAATAAGAAGTATTCGTTTCATTGAAAGGGCTTAAAAGCAGGTTGAACACCCTGTAATGGGCAGTATCATTTGTTTGTATCGCTTCCAAAACCTGATTTATAGGAACGGTATTGACAATGCGGGCAAGGGTGGGGTCGGTTTCCGCTTTTTGTAATTGACTTTCGGTTACTTCCGTAGGAAAAGGATTCCTGTAATATTGTTTATCTACAAAGTTTTCATCGTTTAAGTACCGTTTATTCACTCCCCACAGGTCAACCAGTGAAAGAGCTGCAATTGCCAGAATGGCATACCTCGACCTGAATGATTTTATTTGAGCTACCCACAACAAAACGGCGGTAAGCAGAACAAAAAAGAAAGTCCTCATCACATCTGATTGGAATAGGTCAAAGCGATCTTTCCTGATGGCTTCCAGTATTTCATATCCGATATTATTTCCTTCCGATGCAGTGTGGAAGTCGAACAGGCTCATCCCGAACAGATAAAAGATAAGTAAAACTCCCAGAGTGATTCCGGAGGTGATATATAAAACTTTCTTTTTATATTCGGAAGTCAGGGTTTCGTCTTTAAAATAAGAATATATACCTAATACAGCCAATAAAGGAATTGTAAATTCCGATATAACCAATGCGGAAGAAACAGCCCTGAATTTATTGTACAAAGGGAAATACTCGATCATAAAATAGGTAAATATCCCGAAATTTTTACCCCATGCAAGTAAAAAACTTAGCAGAGTGGCAGAAACCAACCACCATTTATATTTACCTTTATAATAGAACAACGCCAAAAACGCAAGGAATATAACTATCGCTCCCTGATAAGCAGGCCCGACGGTTCCCGGTTGTTCTCCCCAGTAAGAACCGTTAAAGTTTTGTTGGAATCGGGCATATTCTTCTTCCGACCTTATATTTTGCTGCAAGGCAGGTTGAAGGTGGTCAGGTTTAAACCCTTTTTCATTATTTCCTCCTCCCATAAAATTAGGGATAAACAGGTTTGCTGTTTCCAAAATTCCATAGCTCCAGTGAGTGATATAGTCCGTGTTCAGTCCTTTGTCGGACGGGTTATTGCTTTTACTTATAGTGAGTTCCGATCTTCCTCTGGTTGTTTCCTGCGAATATTCATAAGTAGAAAGTAAACGGGTGGCATTCATTCCTACGGACAGGAGGATAGCCAGAATAAACAATCCGGTGGAGGTCGCAAAAAATTTATACGATTTTTCTTTAATGGCGTAAATAAGCTCTATTATTCCGAAAACCCCTAAGGCAAGGAATAAATAATAAGTCATCTGTGGATGATTGGCGGCAATCTGCAAAGACAAAAATAAGGTTGTGAGAATAAACCCCCAAGTGTATTTTTTTTGATACAATAAATAAACCCCTGCTACAAAAGGAGCAAAATAAGCAATCGTATGTACTTTAGCATTATGCCCTGCACTGATGATAATAAAAAAATACGTTGAAAAGGCAAACATGATACTTCCTAAGAGTGCATATTTCCAGTTTTTTAGCCAGACCATCCCTAAAAGGAAAAAACCGCTTAATAACAGGAATATATAGCTTGCGGGTGTCGGGAAGATTCTTATTATCCGGTCTATGTTTTTGATAATATCAAGAGGATAACTCGCTCCCATTTGATACGTAGGCATTCCTCCAAACATGGAATTACTCCAATAAGTATCTTCATTATGAGCCTTTCTGTATTCTTCCAGTTCATGCGCTCCTCCTTTGTAGTGGATAATATCGGGTTGTGAGATATATTTTCCTGACAATAACGGAGTAAAATAAGAAAAAGAAACGATAATAAATACAAATAAACATCCTATGACAGGCAATAAATAACTATTTTTTTTCATGGTCTTTGGTTTCTACTTCTTCATAATCAACAGTTTCTGCATCCCAGTTTATATCTCTTTTGGAAGAAGGTCGTTTTTTTTGTTCTTTAGATTTATAGCTTCCGGAAGAGGTATTTGCTTTTGATGAACCACTAAACAGCTGATTTAGGAATTTAAAAACAAAATAAGCAACAACTGCAAATAAGATAAATTCTAATAATCTTGCCATTTTTCTTATGAATTTTTAAGGTTTTAATTATACGAATATAAAATTTTTAATTGATATAGGTAGTATTTACCGTTTTTTGAACTATTTCCTCAGATTCTTCACCTTTTACGGCAGTTCGGGTTTCTGTTACCGTTGCCGTAAAATTAGCTTTAGATATCCACCCGGATTTGTTGTCTATAATGATTTTTCCGTTTTGAGATACCTTTGCTGATATTTTATAGGTCACACCCTCGTTCACTTTAGAATCTGATTTAGGAGGGATAGAACCCTGAACGATTACCTCCGTAGTGTTTTCATCAACTTTCACTAATTGATTATACCCCAGATTCTTAAGGGACGGATCAGTGTTCCACTTCTCTCCAATTTTCAGACCTTTAGCCGGAAACTTCATAACGGAGGCTTCAAACTGAGCCTTGAATGTTTCAGGATTAAGCCCTTGTTTGAATGCATTTACGAAATCATCAAGTTCCTTTCCTTTTAACTCTCCGCTTAAAGAAGATTTTGCTTTGCTGTATATGGCATCCATTCCGTTTATGTTGGTAACATTTCCATAAACATCCATATCCATCGTAAAAGTAACCTCACTGATTGCTTTATATATCATCCACATTTTTGCCTGATTAGGTTCTTCCGGTTTCTTGCCTTTTGTGTCAAAAACGGATTGTTGACCGTCTGCTTTGGTAATTACCTTTTTCCCACCCATGTTTACCTGTAAAGTATATTTTCCGTCTTTTATCCCCAATACGGTAAAACTCACAGGGTCATGCGATTCCTGAGTTATGGATTGACTTTTACCTCTAAAAGTAATGGTCTGTTTATTCACTTCCTTAGTATTAAATAAATAGGTTTTGCCTGTTTCTAAAACGTATTTTAAATGATACAAACTGTCCTTATCCTTATATATCCCTGTTTCTATTACTACCGGGCTGTTATTTTCAACATCACCGGAGGCGGGAAGGAGAGGAGGTGTTTTATCTGGATTAACATTTCCTTTTTCCTGAGTAACCGGAGAAGAATCAAACTGTTTTGATTTTTCTTCATTTTTACAAGAGATAAGAGTACCACAGAACATAAAAGTCAGTGATAAAGCAAATGTTATAAACAATTTTTTCATCGAGTCAAAATTTCTCGCAATTTACTAAAGATAATTTTTATTTAAATTAGAAAGGTCAAAAAACCTGCAATATTTAACAGGTTGTTAGGATTTGGTATTAATTGTGATGGATTTTTCATCAAATTTTTTGGATACTGACACACATAAATAAAAAATTATTACCTTTATGCAAAATTATTCTTTTGCTCAATGTATGAAAAAATTATTTGTATTAGTTTTCTTTAGTTCTTATTTTCTTTTTGCTCAGGATATAGATAGCATAGGAACGTTACCGAGTGTAGAAAGTCAGGCTTATCATGAGTACAGGCTCAAAAATTCTATACCGTTTTATAATCTGTCGAAGATTCAAAATATGGTCTCAAAGCTGGAACCTGTCCCTGTTGACCCGGAAATGGCAGCGGAAGGAGATATAGTTGATTATTATGTGTCCTTATCGGATAAAGATTTTAATAAACTTTCTGATAAGGAGAAGTTCACTTATACTATGATCCATCCTGAATATATGTCTCAGGTTTGTGCCGATGAAATGACCATTTTAGATGAAGATAAGAAAATATTCGGATATTTATGCCCTACTTTTGACGAATCTAGTTGGAGTGAGAGACAAAGGAGTTTTTTAAATTCCAATCGTAAGGTTGTTATAAATTTGATCAAAGAAATTTCCCTAAAAGACCAGCATATAGGATTGAACTGTAAAATGGCATTGGAAGAGATAAATGCTACGGAGATAATTCCGTTTTTGGTGGATTTTTATAATACTAAGGGTAAAAAAGACCGTGATATTTTAACGTTATTACTAACCCTTGTGAAAAATAATAAATATTATCCGTTTACGAGGTCTAATGTATACAGGGAATTATATGGAGATGATAAATCGTATTATGATTCGTATATAGAATACACGGAGCTAAATGAGGAATATATTATTAAATCGGCAAAAAATTTTTATGTTAAATTATATAATTCAAGAACATTTTAAAATATGAAAAAATTTGTAGTTATTTTCTCACTGTTTTTATCCGGGTTTTGTTGGTTGTCCGGACAGGAGGAAGTGAAAAATTTTTATCTGTCCAAGTCGGATAAGGAAAGTCATGTCTATCATGAATATCGTTTAAAACCAACCGTTCCCTCTTATGGGCTTACGAAGATTCAGGCAATGATCTCCAAAATTAATATAGATGCGGATTTTAAGGATGAAGATGATGAGGAGGGACATGTAGATTATTTTTCGGAGGGTTATTGGGCTTTATCCGATAAAGAATTTAATAAACTTTCACCCAGAGAAAAATTCACCTATGTAATGATCCATCCGGAAGTGAATACTCAAAACTGTGATATTCAACTTAATATTGAAGAAGAACACAAGAAGATATTTGCGAATCTTCCTAACGGATATGATGAGGTATTCTGGAGTAATCGGCAGGTTAATTTTTTAAAGAAAAACAGAGATTTGGTAGTTGAACTTATTAAAGAGTCCGCTCTGGAAAGTAAACGAGTAGGATTTAATTATAAAATGGCACTGGAAGAAATTAATGCGGTGGAAATGGTGCCTTTTTTAATCGAGTTCTATTCCAAGAGCAAAAAAGATAAAGATATTCTGACCCTTTTAATGCTTCTGATGAAAAATAATAAATATGCACCTTTTCTACGGTCTACAATTTATCGGGAACTTTATGATGAAGAAGGAGAATGGGACAGTTTTTACAGGAGGAATATTAGTTACAATAAATCCAATGAAGATCAGATCATTGACAAAGCCAAAGAATTTTATATATACAAGAAAAGATGAAACGGATATTTTTTTTATTATTCCCTTTGATAATGTTTTCGCAATCGAAGATATTAGACGATAATTTATTTGTTAAAATTCCCGAAGGAGATTATAGGGTAGGCAGGAAAGGTTATATTAATAATCCATCAAGAAGGGTAACGGTAGATGCTTTTTATATTTCCAAATATGAAATTACCAATAAACAGTTTGAAAAATTTGTAGAAGCAACCAAATATAAGACCGATGCCGAAAAATTGAAAAATGCCATGGTTTTTGAACCGGGATTAAAAGAATTTCGTTGGATTCAGGATTCTACCGCATATTGGCGTTATCCGAATGGAGTTTCAAGAGGCGGAATTGAAGGTAAAATGAACCATCCGGTAACTACTATCAGTTACAAGGACGCTTTGGCTTATTGTAATTGGGCAGGAGTACGTCTTCCTACTTTTAATGAATGGGAGATAGCCTCGCGTGCCGGCTCGGAGACGGAGTATTTTTGGGGAGAAGATTCGGGGGAACTAATCAACTATGCAAATGTATGGCATGGACAGGATCATTTGACGGCAGATACATCAGATGGATACGTAACTACCTCACCTGTCGGAAGTTTTGAGCCTAATCCCTGGGATATTTATGATATTTATGGAAATGTTTTTGAATTAACCGAAGGAAAACTTCCTAAGGAAAAAAGAAAATATGCTCATGCCAGAGGTGGCTCCTGGTGGTGCAGCAGTAAAAGTTGTAATTTTTTTAATTCTGTTGATATAGGAAGAGTAAATACAAGAGCATCATTCAGTAATTTAGGTTTCAGAGTGTGCAAAGATGCGGAAGAGGAGGAGGAATTATAGAGAG
>JAISSC010000207.1 GCA_031273305.1 Flavobacteriaceae bacterium | reverse complement strand
GCCTGAAAGGCGGGACTAGTCTTGCCTTTCAGGCAAAGAGTGGGGTGGGTACTCTCCGCAGGTCGCCGACCTGCGGTTATGAAGATTCCGCCCTCCGGGCTTTCAAAAAATCATTTAGGGTGACACATAGTCAAAGTCA
This sequence comes from Flavobacteriaceae bacterium, assembly GCA_031273305.1. Taxonomy (GTDB): domain Bacteria; phylum Bacteroidota; class Bacteroidia; order Flavobacteriales; family Weeksellaceae; genus Apibacter. Next base: position 18,266 of record JAISSC010000207.1, on the reverse strand, counting down.
GGAAAAAAAGGCTGTTTTCACGAGTTGTGAAACAGCCTCAGGATGTATAATATATTCTAAGGTTTTAATACCTTTATCTTACTCTCATCAATTTTAAAATAATCAATTACCGCATGGTAATCATTATAATCAACCGGAGGAGCAGCACCCTTGTATTGTGCGAAATATCCCGGAATTACCACTACCCTGAATGTTGCCACTAAATTAGGAGGCGTAGAATTACCCCACGCCGTAATTTCAAAATCGTAATCAGTAAAATCATAATTATAGTTCATAGGATAAGCCGTGTTATTTTCTATATAATTAGCATAATTAGGAAGTAGTTTCCATACAGCACCGTTATCCTCGCCTGATTTAATATAGATCAACAAGTTCTCTCCGGAAAATAACTGAAAATCATATCTTAAATAAAATTCATCAAGAGCAGGATCATATAAAAAAATTTGGTTAGGAAATTCATATATTTCTGCTACGGTGTCACGGTCTTCTCTATAATAATCATTATCATCATCACTGCTGCAATGAGTGAAGACTAGACCGAAACTTAATACCAATATTACAAGAGAAAAGAATTTTTTCATAATAACGTTTAATTTAAAACAAATGTAGAGATATTTTTTCTATTTTGACAAGTAGAATGAAATTAAGTTTAAAACAGTACCTTTGCAGGGCAAAAATTTAAAGATAAAATGATTTTCGTTCAAAACTTGGGATTGCATTTTGCAGGAACGTATTTATTCGATGAAGTTAACTTTAGGATCAATAAGAATGACCGTATCGGATTAGCCGGAAAAAACGGAGCAGGAAAATCTACCCTGTTGAAAATTCTGGCAGGAGAGCAGCCCTCTACGGAAGGTTCCGTAGAAAAGGAGGGAGAGGTAAGGATTGGATTTTTAAAACAAGATTTGGATTTTGAACAAGGGCGCACGGTGTGGGACGAAGCAAAACAAGCCTTTAAGGAGCTTAATAATATCAATGAGAAAATAAATGAGATAAATCATCAACTGGCTACCCGTACCGATTACGAATCAGACGAGTACCATGAGCTTATTCATGACCTGACAGACCTGACCGACCGGTTTTCCCATTTGGGAGGTTATAACATCGACGGGGAGATAGAAAAAATACTAAAAGGTCTGGGATTTAAAGAATCTGATTTTACTAAACTTACCTATGATTTTTCGGGTGGATGGAGAATGCGAATTGAACTGGCAAAATTATTATTGGAAGAAAATGATGTTCTGCTTCTGGATGAGCCTACTAACCACTTGGATATAGAATCCATTATCTGGCTGGAAAGTTTTTTGGTCAACTATAAAGGAGCTGTGGTTTTGGTTTCTCACGATAAACAGTTTTTAACCAATGTAACCAACCGTACCATAGAGATTTCCAACCGTTCCATTCAGGATTATAAAGCGAACTATACCCAATACTTGATATTAAGACAAGAACGGAAAGAAAAACTGATACAATCGCAAAAAAATCAAGAACAGGAGATAAAACGTACCGAACAATTGATTGGGAAGTTCAGATACAAGGCTAGCAAAGCATCCTTTGCACAATCCCTTATAAAAAAACTGGATAAAGTAGAGCGTATTGAAGTAGAGGACGAAGACGTAACCCGTTTCAACATTCGGTTTGAGCCAAGCGTTACTCCCGGAAAAATAATTTTCAAAGCAGAAAACTTAGGGAAATCCTTTGGTGAGCATACGGTCTTTCAACAAGCTAATTTTTATATAGAAAGAGGGGAAAAAATTGCCTTTGTAGGGCAGAACGGACAAGGAAAGACCACTTTAGCCAAGATTCTGGACAATATTCTTCCCTACGATGGAACTCTGGAAACTGGGCATAACGTACAGATAGGATATTTTGCACAAAATCAGGCAGAAGTTTTAAACGCAAATAAAACTATTCTGGAAGAGGCTGAAGATTCCGCTACTGAAGAATCCCGTCCCAAAGTGCGGGACTTGTTAGGCTCCTTTCTGTTTCAGGGAGATGAAGTTCAGAAGAAAGTATCAGTCCTTTCCGGAGGAGAAAGAAACCGTTTAGCCCTGTGTAAACTACTGCTTCGGCCTTTTAATACACTGATAATGGACGAGCCTACGAACCATTTGGATATACAATCTAAGGCTATTTTGAAGCAAGCTCTGAAAAATTTCAAAGGCACTCTGATTCTGGTATCCCATGATCGGGAATTTTTAGAAGGTTTGGCACATAAGATTTTCGAATTTCGGAACGGAGAAGTAAAAGAATTTTTAGGCGGAATCACCGAATATCTGGATTATCGTAAGAAAGAGAACATGCGGGAAGTCGACCTAGAAAGATCAACAAGCCGTAAGTCCAAAGAAACAGATAAACAACCAATACCTCCCAAAGATAAAGAAGTCCAACCTAAGACTAAAAAGCAAAGAAAACTGGAGGATAAACTTGCCAGTCTGGAAGCCGCAATTAAGGACACGGAGACTAAGATAAAACAAACAGAAGACCGATTTATTCAGGAAAACCCTAATCAGGAACAAATAGACGAATACACCGGATTAAAAGGAAAAATCGAATATTTAAATCAAGAATGGGAGAAGACTTTCAACCAGTTAAACGAATAGGCTTATGTTTTCCTATCCGGGAGGAGTTGAAGAACCGGTATTTTTAACCGTACTAAGAAGTAGGAACCTGCATATTCAGGTATCACAAAGATAAAACTTTCAGCAAAAAAATTTCGACCCTAAGTATCGGATTATCATTATTTTAATTGTTTGAGTATAGGGCATGATTAAAATATATGCTTCAAAAATATGAAACTTATGTTTTTTTATAAATATCTTTACATGACGGATTTTAAAGATTGAAAATATGCTAAAAATAGGAGATAAGGTTCCCGATTTCGAGGGAACAGGTCAGGACGGAGAGACGATTAAATATTCAGATTATAAAGGGAAAAAGGTAATCATTTATTTTTATCCCAAAGCCGATACTCCCGGTTGCACGGCAGAGGGATGTAGTTTGAGGGATAACTATAAGGCATTGCAGGCTCAGGGATATGAGATAATAGGAGTCAGTAAAGATACCGTAGAGAAACAGAAATCTTTTCATGATAAATATTCCTTTCCATTCCCTTTGATTGCAGATACGGACAAAAAAATAATCCGGGCTTTTGGGGCATGGGGGAAGAAAAAGTTTATGGGGAAAGAGTTTGACGGAATACTTCGATATACTTTTTTAATTGATGAAAAAGGCATTGTAACGGATATAATCACTAAGGTAAAGACAAAAGAACACGCAGAACAAATACTAAAATAAATAGATAATGGCAGAAAAAGAGGCGAATAATTCAGACGCAAAGAAAAAAGCACTGAACTTAATTTTAGATAAATTAGATAAAACTTATGGAAAAGGCGCAGTAATGCGTATGGGAGATAAGCCCGTAGAAGAGGTTGAGGTTATTCCTACCGGTTCCTTTGGCTTGGATTTAGCTTTAGGAGTTGGAGGGTATCCGAGAGGAAGGATAATTGAAATCTTTGGACCGGAATCTTCCGGAAAAACCACCCTTACCCTGCATGCCATAGCCGAAGCCCAGAAAAAAGGAGGTATTGCCGCTTTCATTGATGCAGAACATGCCTTTGATCCCACATATGCCCAAAAATTGGGAATAAATCTGGACGATTTGATTATTTCCCAACCCGACGACGGAGAGCAGGCACTGGAAATCACGGATAACCTGATACGTTCCGGAGCCATTGACATTGTCGTTATAGATTCCGTTGCGGCTCTGACCCCAAGAGCAGAAATAGAGGGAGAAATGGGAGATTCCAAAATGGGCTTACATGCGCGTTTGATGTCTCAGGCATTGAGGAAGCTAACGGCAACTATCAGTAAAACCAAGTGTACGGTTATATTTATCAACCAGTTAAGAGAAAAGATCGGGGTGATGTTCGGAAATCCTGAAACAACCACCGGTGGAAATGCATTGAAATTTTATGCCTCCGTACGGGTTGATATTCGGAAATCAGGCTCTCCGATAAAAGACGGAGATAACGCCATAGGAAGCCGTGTGAAAGTAAAAGTAGTGAAGAACAAAGTAGCTCCGCCTTTTCGTTATGCCGAGTTTGACGTGATGTACGGAGAAGGAATATCCAAAGTAGGAGAAGTTCTGGATTTGGGAGTAGAAATGGGAATCGTAGGAAAATCGGGTTCGTGGTTTAGTTATCAGGATACCAAATTAGGACAGGGAAGAGATACGATAAAACAATTATTAAAAGACAATCCGGAACTGCAGGAAGAAATAGAAGCCCGAATTAAGGAAAAATTAGCAGAAAAATAAAAACAGGAGAATCTGCGAAGCCTTTTTAGGGAGTTTTTCTAATGATTGTAGGTAAAAATTAATAAGTGAAGAAATTTCCTGTTCATAAAGAAGCGATTATAGTTCCTGTCTTACTGACTAGTGCTATCTGGCTTGTATTTATTGTTCAAACTTTTATGGGGATCGGAGAGTGTTATGGCATAGTTCCGCTTAGCTTCAAAGGATTGAGAGGAATAATTTTAGCTCCGCTTTTTCATGGGAATTTACAGCATATTATAAATAATACGGTTCCTCTTTTTGTGCTGACTTTTTTATCCTTCCAGTTCTATGAAAAATTATCCTATTTTGTATTGGTTAACGGATGGATAATCTCCGGACTTGTAGTTTGGATGCTTCCCGATTTTACCTTTATGAACTCCTCCATTTTATCCTGTCATATAGGAGCAAGTGGTATTATCTATGTTCTGGCGTTTTTTTTGTTTTTCAGTGGAGTTCTTAGGAAAGAAAAGAACCTGATGGCTATATCTTTAATAGTTGTCTTTTTATATGGAGGAATTGTTTGGGGAATGTTTCCAAAAGAAATTTTCGGACTCCCCGAAGATAACCGTATTTCATGGGAAAGTCATCTTTCGGGAGGAATAACAGGGCTTATACTGGCACTTATGTTAAGGAAGATCGGGAGACAAAGAGAAAAAGCACATTGGGAAAAGAAAGAATATGATGCCTCCGCAGATGAAGAACTTTGGGAACGTTATAAAAAAGAATATTCGGAATACTTTCACGATGAAAAAAACAACGCAGAAGATGAGGCGAAGGAAGTAGAAAAGAATATCAACTACATTTACGAATATAAAGATAAGGGGGAGAGTTCTTCCGAGAAGAAAGATGATCTATAAGTCAAACACGGAAGGGCGTTTGGTGAAGATACTATCCTTTATCCATAAAAAGAATGCTCCGGTAAGGTACAAAGCAAATATCCCTCCTAACGTTATAAAGGAGAGGTAAATAAATAATAACCTTAGTTTAGAAGCTCTGACCCCGAACTTTTCGGAAATACGGGATATTACCTCAAATCCGTTGGCTTCTAAAACAGTCCGTATTCTTTCTATCATTTAACTGTAATTTGACTGTAAATTTAAGGAAATAATATTGTTTATACAAAAAATGCAGAGGCAGATTCAACTAACGAATGCAACATTTGGGTAGAGACGTCCCAATTTGGGTGTCTCCACGATCACAATTTTTAGGATTTGGGCGTGCCCCTGTCGGGTCGGGCTATCCGTGTAGGGACGTTCCTGCGTGGGCGTTCAATATGAATAACCCCCAATGAAGCGAAGCGATTGGGGGGAATCACATCATCCCAACAGTTAAAATTTAACAAAAACTCCGGCTAAAACCTGAGTGCCGTTAACTTTATATCCCTGAAATCGTTCATAATTTTTACCGAACAAGTTGTTTCCGTTCAGGAAGATAGAAAGACGATCCATCAGTTGATAGGAAGCGGATAAATTCAGGTCGAAATAGCTGCTTAGAGATGTAAGTCCCTCATAGATAGAAGAATTATCAGAATCATAATAAAAATAATTGCTTTTTCTTTCTCCTGCAAAGAACAACTTAGCTCCTAATTTCAGCTTATCATCCAGCATTTTGTAGTTTCCGTTTAATCCTATCTTAAAACCGGGCAGATGGTAGGCATTGATTAGATTATCCAAATCGTAATGGTTATATTCTCCCTCTAAAGCGAGATTCAGGTCTCCGTTCCAAAAATAGTGTAAAGCTCCTTTTATATTGATGATATTGCCATCATCATACACAGCATTAAAAGTATTAAGGCGGTTATACGGTTTTAAGTAAAAAGGAATTGTAAGAATTTCGTGAGAATTCCGCATATAGATGAGAAGATTTTCAGCCTTACTGAAAGAAGCCTCTGCCTCATATTTTATGTTTTCGCTTATATCTCCTTTGATTCCTGCATAGATATTGTAAAGAGTATTGGTGGGGCGTAATATCTGGTTTGAAAACAAATATGGGTTATCTATGGAAAGCTCGGATATATTGTTCAATTTAAGTCCTCCGTCAACTCCCGCATACAGGCTGAACTCCGGAACGGGATAAAATAAAAACTCTGCTTTGGGATGAAAGAAGAATTTGGAGTTATTTTCTTCTGTTTCCAGATTATAAGCAATATTAACGCCTACTTTCAAATAGGAACCCCGATTGGAAATTTTTAAAACAGGGGAGAATCCGGTTGTGATGTGCGAATATTTATTTTCAGTATCCAGTCCGAATTGAGTGTAAGTATAATTGAATAATACATCTGCTTCTGCTCCAAAATTTAATCCGGAAAGCATCATTGAAGCATTTTCATCACTTTTTGCCAGTTTAGCCTTAACATCAATAAAACTTTCTTTAGAGTTGAATTTATCCCACCAATATCCTGCTTTTAGTGAAGCCTTATCCAGATAATTGTTGGAATATAGGTCATAATCGGATTTAAAAGTAATTTTTTGAGTATTTTGTTCTAAATTTATATTAGGAGTTGCATAAAGCTCCGGAATGTTGAGTCCGTAATAATTAGACCTGTCATAGATATAGTTTGTAGCCAAATGTAATTTCCCGGTTTTTAATTTTAATATATAGAATGCTTCGGCGTCAATATTGGAAGAAAAAGTTTTCCAGTCATATTTGCTTTTAGGTCCGTCTGTGGATAAGGCTGAAAATTTAATTCCCATCAGGTTATTATCGACAGGATAGCTAAAATAAGCATCTCCCAGCAGGGTGTTTTGGGTTCCGTATCCTATTTTTGCATAGTTATTATAGTAAGATTCCTTAAAATCCGTATTCAGAGGTTGCGGAGGAAGTTGGGAAGTCTGAAACTCAGAAGCCGCAGGAACATCTGTGATCGTGTAGTTCAGGGTGTCTGATTCCTTTTTGGAGGCTTCTTCTGCCGGCGGATAGCGATCGGGATTGCTTTTCTTCTTCTCGATATTTTTTACATTTACTTCCGGGTTTTTCTTCTTTCCTGCATTCAATACTTCTTCCCGAATCTGAGAAAAACCAATGGCAGGAATGATAAGAAAAGAAACTATAAAAGATAATTTAATTATAGGTTGAGTATTCATTAATTTCAGGTCTATATTGAGGTTTACTTATTTTTTATTTTACTTAACGATATTTCAGCTTCCCGAACAACATCCGGAAATTCTTTATAGTTCTCAATGATTTGCTCTAAGATGTAAGTAGCCTGATAATTATCGTTTAAGTTATAATAATTATCGCTCATTATCAATAGTGATTTAGCTCCCCAGTATTGTTGGTCGGAATATTGGGAGGTAATATTGAAAATGACGGTATTACTGGCATCATATTTCCCCTCTTTATTCTTGGATAAAGCGTTATAATAAAGAGCTTCGGCTTTCACCGAATTATTTTTTGAGTTTTCCAGACCGGCAAATAAAGTTTTGGCTTCTTTGGTTTTTCCGGAGGCATACAAACTTCGCCCTTTGATTAAATTAGCCTGTTCTTTCACCGAAGCAGAGTTTTTGGAGTTCGCCAGTACCCTCGTAGCCATATCATTTGCCCTAGAGTACTCTTTTTCGTCAGAGTATATATACATAAGTTCCAGTTCGGAAAAAGATTTATATCCCTCATTGGAAGTGATCTTATATAAAGCCTCCAGATATGTCTTTGCTTCATTCTCTTTTTCCTGTTTCAGGTAGATTTGTGAAAGTCGTACCAGAGCTTCTTCCTGATATTCATTAGGAGAATCGGCTACGGCTTTTAACGCTTCGATTGCAGGGTCGAATTGTTGGGTCTGGAAATAACTTTCTCCAAGATAATATTTGGAGGTGATCTCCCGGTTGGTTTTAGGATATTTTTTAAGGAATGCGGCAAAACTCTGAGAAGCAGCGGCGTAATTTTTATTTAAAAATTCCTTCTGACCTCCGATAAAAGCCAGTTCTTCGGCATCGGACAGGTTCAGGGTATATCCTTTTTTCCTTGCCCAGTCTTCATATTCCGTGCTTTGTCCGCTCTCTATAAAGGCGGTCTTTGCTCCGGTTATTGCCTGTAAAGCATAATCGGTTTTAGGATATTGGTCTGCGATATAGCCATATTCATTGATAGCTTTCCGATATTCTTTCTGACTCGAAGAATTGTCGGCTTTGTTAAGATAAGACATGGCTACCAGATCATTATTTTTGGAAGTGTCTATTACTTTCTGGAAATATAAATTGGAGTTTTTATAGTCATCCGTCTCGGCATAAGCCAGACCCAGCTCAAAATAGGCATCAGTAATTCGGGTGCTTTTCGGGTAGTTTTTTATAAATTTTTCCAGTTCGGCTATCTTATTCTTCTGGTCGTTTTTTAATCCATAAATAACAGCTTTTTGGTATTGAGAATATTCACTGTCTTCATTTCCCGAATCGGATACCTGATTGTATAAAGCGATAGCCTGATCCAGATTGTTATTTCCCAATTGAGCATCTGCCAGACGTAATTGAGCATCTAATCTGTATTCTTCCTTCGGATTTTTAAGGTATTCCTGAAAGGCTGTAACGGCAGAATCGAATTTGTTCAATTTCAGGTAAGCATGTCCCTCCTGATAAGGAACCTGTTGGCTTTCCGGAGTTTTAATCCCTGTGCTTCGGAGTGTTCTCAGGTCGTCAATGGCAGCCTGATAATTTCCCAGCAAATACTGACAATCCGCATTCCAGTAAAGAGAACGGGCATAAAATATCGAATTATTTTTTTGTGTCTTTGCTTTTTCAAACTCTTGGGAAGCCTCTGAAATTTTATTTTGATTGTATAGTTGTATGCCATACGCATAAGCGACTTCCTGTTCTTTTAGCTTAAGTTCGGGAGATTTATCGGGGATTTTGGAAAGAAGTTGAGAGGCTTCTGCGAAGTTTCCTGAGTTTATATAAGACTTAATTAGCAATTCGTTGACTTCCCGTCTATATCTTGAGTTAGGATAAAGTTTTAAATAGTCATTTAAAACTTTTGAAGCAGATTCATAAGGGTTCCCGACCTCATAACTCAGCTTGGCGTAATTCAGATATGCATTTTCCTGTACGGTTTTATCAAAGCTCATTTCCGATGCCGATTTGAAAGCAGTTAATGCTTCTTTTTTCTTATGGGTCTTAAGATAAGAATTTCCCAACTGATAATAAGCATTTTGGGAGATAGGAGAGATGTCTCCTGCCGTGATCTTATTAAAATAACTTACAGCCTCGTCATATTTTTGACCACGATATAAAACGTATCCCATTTGATAATAATCTTCCAAAGTAGGATTTTTAGCTGTTTGTATATACGTTTTAAGATAAGGTTCCGCCTCCCGATATTTTTCCTGCCGAAAATAACTTTCTCCTATAATTTTCGAAATCTCGTTTTTTAACTCCGGATATTTAAGGGAAGTCAATAAGGATTTTCCGTCACGGATGGCAAGGTCATATTCTCCGTCATTAAAATATATCTGAACCATATAGGGCTTTATCTTCTCGGAAAATTCAGGGTCATTAATTAAAGAAGAAAACCTCTCTTTGGCTTCTATGTGTTCTCCGTTTGCATAAGCAATATGTCCCAATAAATAATTTATTTGGTTTTTATACCTGTCGGTATAAGCCCCTTTTTGCAGGTTTATTTTTGCATTATCAAAATCCTGCATCAGGAACTGTGCATATCCGAGCCTGATATACTGGTTGGCTTTTTTATCCTGAGGGAGGTTCTCTATATTGACCTTAGAAAGTTCATCTGCTGCCCTTGCATAGTCCTGATGGTATAAATAATAATTTCCCAATTGTAAATGTGCTCCTTTAGCCATTGCACTTTGAGGGTATCCGGATATAAAAGCATCATATTTGTTTTCTGCACCCTCATCCTGTAAAATTAAACTTATAAGAGCATCATAAAAACTGGCTATCTCCAATTGATAAGATTCCAAATGAGAAAAATTTATTAAGTCATTTAGAGAATATTGAGCACCTCTGTATGCTTCGTTGAAATATAATTCTTCGGCTGTAGTAAGTTGATGGTTTTTGGCATAGTAAACCTCCGATAGTTGAGCATTCATAAATAAATTAGCTCCTAACACGGGGATAAGCCATTTAATCCTTTTTCGCATAATTCATATCAAGTTATTACTGGTTTTTTATGTAAACTACCTTTTTAGTGTGAAAAAAATCTTCTTCAAAAAAATCTGATAAATTATAGACTCTTGCCTGAGGAAAATCTTTTAACTCTTCGGATAAATCTCCGCCTTTTAGGTACAAAACGCCATTTTCCAATAAATTGTTGTTCTTTATAAGAAATTTTCCTTTTGTCCAGGTCATAAACATCGGCATTTGTGTAACTGCACGGCTTACAATGAAATTAAATTTCTCATTGATGGTTTCAGCTCTTGCATGGAGGGCTTTCACATTGGTCAGGTTTAAATCCTTAACTATTTCTTCGACCACCTTAATTTTCTTCCCGATAGAATCTGCAAGCAAAAACCGGGTTTCAGGAAAAAGTATAGCAAGAGGAATGCCGGGAAATCCGCCTCCGGTTCCGATGTCCAATATCTTTGTTTCGGGCACGAACCGGATTATTTTTGCAATACCCAGAGAATGAAGGATATGCCTTTCATAAATAGAATCTGTGTCTTTACGGGAAATTACATTGATTTTTTTATTCCATTCGGAATATAGTTCGGGTAGTTGATTAAAAAGGGTCTCTTGTGTCCGGGTTATATAAGGAAAATATTTTTTTAATGAGGTCATGATTAAATGCATAACATTTTGTAAAAATATAAATTTAAATAAGATTAAGCATCATGTTTGCCGATAATTGTTACGTCTTTAATGTATTATCTATACCTTTGTTCCTCTAATTAGTTTTTATATATGAATTTGATTTCTTTTATCCGGGAGAGAACGGGGTTTTCTGAAAGAGGAATAGAAAATACGGTGAAATTATTGAACGAGGACAGTACGATTCCCTTTATATCTCGTTACCGAAAGGAAATGACGGGGAATATGGATGAGGTGCAGATACTCCAAATATCAAAAATAAAGTCGGATTTTGAGGAGATTCAGAAGCGGAAGGAATCTGTCCTAAAAAGCATTGAAGAGCAGGGTGCTTTAACTTCGGAACTTAAGACTAAAATAGAGAATTGTTTTGATCTTAGCCTGCTGGAAGATTACTATCTGCCGTATAAGAAGAAGCGTAAGACCCGTGCAGTTACCGCAAAGGAAAACGGCTTGGAGCCTTTAGCTAAAATTATCATGAAGCAGGATACGATCCATGATTTGAATGCTCTGGCAACCCGATATTTATCCGGTCAGGTTAGGACAATTGAAGAGGCTTTGCAGGGAGCACGTGATATTATAGCCGAATGGCTCAACGAAAATGAGTTTATCCGGTCGAAGATAAGAAGAGTTTTTCAGCAAACCGCAATTATTGAATCCAAAATAATAAAAACTAAGGAGAAAGAAGAAGCCGCCCGGAAGTTTTCCAATTATTTTGATTTTTCCGAGAGTTTGAAACGTTCCCCCTCTCATCGGTTACTGGCAATGATTCGCGGAGAAAAAGAAGGTTTTTTGAGAGTAAAGGTTAGTGTGGACACGGAGGAAGTTTTAGGAATTATCAAGAGGGCGGTATTAAAGACCCGACAAAAAGAGATTGAAGAACAAATTATTTTATCTATAAAAGATTCCTTTTCCCGTTTACTGGAACCCTCGTTGAGCAATGAAATCTTTCAGGAGGCAAAGCGTGGAGCCGATCAAACCGCTGTTCAGGTTTTTTCTTCCAATCTGAAGCAATTATTGTTGCAGCCCCCTCTGGGTGAAAAGAGGATTTTGGCCATAGATCCCGGATATAAGTCCGGATGCAAGGTCGTTTGTCTGGACGAACACGGAGATTTGCTCCATAACGATACCCTTTATCCTCATGCGCCTCAGAAAGCTACCAATGAAGCTGTGAAAAAGTTGAGGTCTTTAGTGAATGCTTATAAAATTGAAGCCATATCCATCGGGAACGGAACCGCCTCAAGAGAGACCGAATATTTAATACAATCCATAGCTTTTGACCGACCATTAAAAGTTTTTGTAGTAAATGAGGCGGGAGCGTCCGTATATTCTGCTTCCAAATTGGCAAGAGAAGAATTTCCCTCATATGATGTAACAGTGAGAGGAGCCGTTTCCATTGGGAGGAGGTTATCCGATCCGCTGGCAGAACTGGTTAAGATAGAACCAAAATCTATTGGAGTAGGGCAGTATCAGCACGATGTAGACCAGATTTTGCTGAAAAACGAATTAGACACCGTAGTTGTTTCCTGTGTAAACAGTGTGGGAGTAAATCTCAATACGGCAAGCAAGGCTTTACTTTCCTATGTTTCAGGAATAGGAGAAAAGATAGCGGAGAATATAGTTGCCTATCGTTCGGAAAACGGGGCATTTACCTCTCGTCAGGAATTAAAGAAAGTTGCGAGGTTGGGAGAAAAAGCATTTCAGCAGGCATCTGCTTTTTTGCGGATTCCTAATGCGAAGAATCCGTTGGATAATTCCGCCGTTCATCCTGAGAGTTATTCCGTTGTGGAAAAAATAGCTAAAGATTTAGGAGTTAAGGTGGGGGAGTTAGTTCAAAATAAAGAAGAGATACAGAAGATTAAGATTAAGGACTACATCACTGCGGAAACCGGGTTGCTTACTCTGGAAGATATTATAAAAGAATTGGAAAAACCCGGATTAGACCCCAGAAATAAGGTAAAAGTGTTTGCCTTTGACCCCTCATTGAAGTCCATAGGAGACTTAAGAACAGGAATGAAGATTCCGGGAATTATCACCAATATAACCAATTTCGGATGTTTTGTAGATATTGGAATTAAAGAAAACGGACTGGTTCATATTTCCAATATTTGTAAAGAGTTCATTTCGGATATTAGTTCCGTAATTCAGCTACATCAGCAGGTGGAGGTTAAGGTTGTCGATGTAGACATGGACAGGAAACGGATTCAGCTTTCCATGACAGACTAAATTCAGTAAAAAAATGTATGCAATGGTATAAATTATAATTTTTTAGACAGGCAAAAATTATAATATAGGGTCTTTATACATATTTGATATTTTATTAATAAAAAATAGCGGGTTACACTGAATTATGTTTAATAATAAAGATTTTTTTGGCTAAAAAAATATAAATAGTATAATTTGCAATGTTTTTTCCTATGCAATTATAAAAAAAAGTTATAGAATGACAAATAAGTGCTATATTTACAGCGGGGTTTAATACATCTTGGCTTACGGGCTTTTATTTAACCGAAAACAGGCTTTAGCTAAGTTATAATATAGTTATTATGAAATCAGAAAAAATAAAGTTGTTCGTCGTATTATCTGTGATGATGGCATTTTCTTTTCAGGGAATGTTCTCTCAGAGTGTAGTTGAGCCATCTGTTAAAATAAGTGATCATCGTGGATACGACGGGGATACCATTAATATAGGTTGCCTTGGTTATGATTATTTTGAAGGGAATAGAATTCGGCTTACAGCTACATATCCTAATATAAGACAACCAACTTCATATGCTGTTTCTCAGATAGGTTATGACCCTTTTGGGGAGTTTTCAGATGGAGACACTGTTGAGACTTATACCATGCAAAATGGTGCCCCAAAAGAGGATGACACTTTTAGTAATCTTATCTCTATAGGATTTAAATTTTGTTTTTATGGAAATACATACGATAAGCTTGTAATAAGCGATAATGGAATTGTAAGTTTTTATGAGGATAATGAACATGAAGAAGCCCCTCGTGGTCCGGTCAATCCCATTCCTACCGGGTTGCCTAAAAATTCTATCTTTGGGGTTTTTCACGATATGGATAATATCGGTGTAAACGAAATAAGATGTTATATGACCGGAACTGCTCCCTATCGCAAATTTATAATTAATTATAATAAAATACCCGAATTTGGTTATAAAATCCCCGGAAAGGAATCTACCTCTCAAATTGTTTTATATGAAACCTCCAATATTATAGATGTTTATGTAAAAGATCGTTATCAAAATCTGGGAGACAACGTCGATTTTCCAAATGCAGTTATAGGGCTTACCAATATTGATTCAAGTTTAGGAATTGTTGCTAAGGATGACATTACGGGCACGGACAGGAATACCGGAAATTGGGAGGCGCATGATGAAGCATGGAGATTTACCCCTGCCGGTAATCTATCCCTTATCACTGTTAGATGGTTTAAAGAAGCAGGCCTTTCTCCTGTATCAACTTCAACTACTAGTCCCCACTACCTGGTTCCTCTAGGACAGGAGGATGATACTTATTACAGAGCAGAAGTTACCTATTCCTTATGTTCTCCTCTGATGACATCTACTGTTAAAGATACTATCTATATTGATTTTTCTCAGGAATTTCCTACGGTTAAAAATATTACAACCGATGCTTTTTGTGTTGACGATGAAAAAGAGATCGATCTAACCCAATATCAAAATGAGATCAATCCGGATGAAAGTTTAGAATTTACTTATTATGAAAATAATACTTTTACAACCCCGATCATTGGTGGTAATCCTAAAGAATATGTATATTCCGCCAACAAAACAATTTATGTAAAAGTCTCAAAAGGTGGAAGTTGTTACAGAACGGCACAAATTAACCTAAGGCTCAATAAAAGGCCGAAGGTTTCATCCAAAGTTCTTGCCATTAAAATTTGCGATACAGAATCAGAGGGTGACTGGAAAGAACGTATTAACTTCAATACCACCATTTTAACCACAACTAATTTTAACGGATGGGGCAGCGGGCTTAGTTGGAAATTATATACCACATATGATGATGCAACAAGCGGAAATAACGAAATAACAGGACCGTTTACTAATTTTTTATTAGATGTAAGCAGTGTGTCTTCTCGCACAAAAACTTTTTACATGAGAGTTTGGAACACCAGTTTAAACGATACCGGTTGTTATTCCATAGTTGAATTTTCTATTCAATTAATTGATAAGATCATACTTAAACCTGTCAAGGAACTTGTTTGTAATGGGGTTGAAGGGGAGCAAGAATCTCGTGATCTAACCCAATATGCCAACGAGTTGATAGAATCTCCAACTACCGGGGTAACCTTAAAATATTATAGAAATTCTTCGAATTGTACAAATGAAATTACCAGCCCGGGCAATGCTTCGATGATCATTGGTACTCCTATCTGTGTAGTAGCAAGTATCGGGTCTTGTCAGGCAAAAACCACCATAACTTTGCTCCCAGATGCCGATTGCAATGATGAAGAAGATGACGACGGCGGTGGTGGCGGCGGTGGCGGCGGCGGTGGACCGGCAGCCCCCGGAGGACCGGCAGGGCCTATGTGTGACGTACAAGAGGATATTATAACAAAAAAATTAGATGAAGACTATCTGGAATATTATCTTGAATATATATATTCATTACATTTAAGCGATGTTGATATTATAGGATTTTATTCCAATGCTGCTTGTACCTCACTTATTACTAATACATCTCCTTATGAGCATACTTTCTCACCTCCTTACAGTCAGACTATTTGGGCGAAATTTACTATAACTAAAAGTGGCTCAAGTCAAGGTCAAGTAAAAACAATAATGTTTACCATTTATGCATCAAAACAAGTAGGAGACAAAAATCTGGGGGCTTTTGATATTTGTGATGTTGGTAATGATGGTAAAGAAAATAATGTTATTATCAAATCAACAAGTGCTACCATTCCAAAACCCAAATGGCAAGAATTATTGGAAAACTCTTACCCCGGAGCAGCCATTTATTTCTTTAAAACTGAGGAAGATCTAAATGCTTTTAAGGCAAATCCGGATGATCCTGTTAATATCTCAAAGATCATTACCAGTTTAAATATTGATACTAATGTTAATCCGCCTCCGACCAAAGTTTGGGTTTATGTAAAATATCTTGAATGTACTTATACCCATTATTTCAATATTAATTTAGTCCCTATTCAGGTTAAGCCATTTGAATATACCGTTTGTGATTTTGGTGCTGATGAGAAAGAGATAGTAGACCTAACCAAAACAGAATATACGCAAGGTTACGAGGATTATATCGCCAATGAATTATTGATCCCTTCGACGTTAATTGATAGAATACGTTATTATAAAACTGAGGGTGCCGCACATGCCGGAGGAACCCATCTTACCCCGGCGCAACTCCAAAGTTTTCAATTGGATGGTAATGTATTATCAGAACAAATGGAGGTTTATATAAGGGTGGATTATAAGTCATCTGTAGAAAAATGTTATACCATTTTTAAACTTGAATTCGAGTTTACGACTTCAGTAGCATTGCCAATAATAACAGACCCTTTATATGTTTGCGACACTGATGATAGCGGTAAAGATGCGGAATTCGTAGATATGCGTTCGTTGATCAGCTCACCTGATGAAGATTCTGTAATTTCTTTTTATACATCGAAAGAAGGTGCAGAAACAGAAAACCCGGGCTACTATCTTGGACAATATAATCCGACAAATCCGGTATTATACGAGGTTGTGCTTGTACCCCCTTACACTACTGCTACCGTTTATATTCGTGTAGATGATACCAATACCCATTGTTGGAAAGTGATTCCGGCAACTATTTCTTTAATAAAAATTCCGGAGATCACCAATTATGAAGTAAAAATTTGCGATCTTGGTGGTGATGACAAAGAAGAAATTAGTATGGCTTATGTTAAAAGTCAGCTTATTGCTAATAATAACCCCGGAATAGATAGCTCTATGGATTATTATTTCTTTGACAATGAGATAGATGCTAAGGATTTAAGCAATACAATTTCATTAACCACTTTTACCATTGATACTAACCATAAAAAAATTTATGTGAGGGTTGAACAAGAAAATGGAGGTTGCTATGACGTATCTGAAGTTAATTTTACCCTGATCCCACCTCCGAGTTATAACATATTAGAACCTATTTACATATGTAGTAATAATACTAAAAATGAGAACCCCAATGCTGTTTCTGAGATTCTAAAACTGTCAGATTACGTAGATTTATTAGTGGAAGGCTATGGTGACCTTTCCGATTACAGTTTTACTTATTACAATAATCCGGATAACGCAAATGCCGGTACAGGGGCAATCCTTCAGGAGCAGCTTATAACCGGTTTCCCTGATGATAATTCCATAACGTTTTATGTAAGAGTTAAATACAACCCAACGGGCTGTTTTTCAGTAGCTCCGTTAACATTTAAGCCATATGAAGATTTGAAAGATAGAGTAAAAGATGGTAATATTATTTTTTGTACTGCCGGAGAACAGAACGGAATTATAGACTTAACTGAGTATCCTCCGCTAATGGTAGTCGACTCTGACGATCTAAGTAATTTTATTATTACCTACCACACTGAGAAAGCAGTTGCTATAAGTTCAAATGTATCTACAATAGATGGTGATCTAACGAATTATAATGTAAACGACAAGACTAGCATTTGGATAAAATTTGTAGATAATACTACGAAATGCTATATTCTTAAAAAGTTAGGTATAACTATTTATCTTAATCCGAAAGTTGCGAGTGTTGTTACTCAAATTTGCGATGAAAGCGATGGTAAACTGGATGGACAATATGTAATACCTGATTTGGATATTCATAAAAAGGATATAAGTAATGAACCGAATGCTAATGATCTGTATACATTCACCTATTTTAGAAGTCAGTACGATGCTCAACTTAATAAGGTTGAGAACGCAATAGAGCCGGTAAATTTTACTTTTAATCAATCTGATGTTACTACAGGAACCCCTCCCGCTTTAGATTCCTATAAGGTATGGGTAAGAATAGGTAAAAAAGATGGTACACATTGTTATTCTCTTATTTCTATAACTTTTTTGATAAATCCGAAAGTACCGATAGAGGACGAAGTACCCGAGATACTGGAATGTGACGAAAATGATGACGGATATACAGAGTTTGATCTAACTTCGGTGAAGGAT
>JAISSC010000058.1 GCA_031273305.1 Flavobacteriaceae bacterium | reverse complement strand
ATTCCATTTAAAGCCACCGGAAAACAAATATTAGAACCGGGCTGGAGGGAAATATATATCCGGGACAAAAAATCGGGAAAGGAGAAAACGGAAGAGGAGGAGAAAATTATGCCTGTTTTTGAATCCGGAGAAAAGGGTGTTCACGAACCTTTTATCCATCGGGGGAAAACGACTCCTCCCAAATTTTATACGGAGGCTTCATTGTTAAGGGCTATGGAAACTGCCGGAAAACAGGTAGAGGATGAGGAAATGAGGGAACTTCTAAAGGATAACGGCATCGGGAGACCTTCCACACGGGCAAATATTATTGAGACTTTATTTCACCGGAAATATATCGAGAAGAAAAAGAAAAATATCTATGCCACTCAAACCGGTATGGACTTGATAGACACTATTCAAAACGAATTATTAAAAAGTCCGGAATTAACGGGAACATGGGAAAGAAAACTCCGGCTAATGGAAAAGGGAGAATATGAATCGGAGCTTTTTAAGCAGGAATTAATTGAAATGGTGACCGGTTTAACTCATGAGGTTAAAAACAGCCAATACAGGAGGATAGCTATACAACAAGAGAATACGGTTGCACAAGAGCAAATTCCTCCAAAAATAAAAAATACGGCTGCTCTCATGGAGGAACTACTTTGCCCTAAATGCAAAACTCACAAGTTAATCAAAGGAAAAACCGCTTACGGATGTTCTAATTTCAAGGAATGCGGATTTAAAGTCCCTTTTGAGGTCTACGGAAAAAAGTTAACCGATAAACAACTATCCGATCTGATAAATAAGGGTAGAACTTCAAAGATAAAGGGTGTTACTTTGCCTGAACATCCTGAGAAAAAAGATGTTTTTTTATCTTTTAACGAAGATTTTGGAATAATCTTTGAATTGTAAAGTTTTAACTAAGGTATATTTTCCTCATTTTTTAGCTTAAACTTAGTTAAATCGGTTCGTTTTAAAAAACATTATAGTATGGGTTTCATTAAAGAATTTAAAGAATTTGCTCTACGGGGCAGCGTGGTAGACCTGGCTGTCGGTGTAATCATCGGAGGAGCTTTTAACAAAATTATATCTTCTCTGGTTGATGACATCATTACCCCTCTTATCTTAACTCCTGCCCTAAAAACCGCTGATCTGGATGATCTATCTAAACTGACCATACCGGGAACAGCCGTCAAATACGGGAATTTTATCTCTACCTGCCTATCTTTCACAATTATTGCTTTCTGTTTATTCCTTATCATAAAAGGAATTAACTATTTGAATAAAAAGAACATAGAAAAGGCAAAGGCAACTCCTGCCAAACCTACTCAGGAGGAATTACTTACGGAGATAAGGGATTTATTGAGAGGGAAATAAGGGGAGAGAGATAACCGTAATAAAAAATCCTAACTTTAAGAAAATTAGGATTTTTATATTATTTTAAGGTAACCTCTTAAAACCTCATTCCTAAGGTTAGTACAAAATTATCCTGTGTATTAGTTACTTTACCTAAAAGAGGTATATTATTATCTAACTCTATGGAGGCATCGGAACCGGAATTATAGAATTGTCCCGACAAAGAAGTGTAATAATCCGTTTTACTGTTTTGGTAAGCAAAGTCCACGAAGAAAGGTCCTAAATCATATCCTACTCCTACGGAAAATTTATTCACTTCTCCTGCCAGATAATTTTTTACATATGTACCATTTGAACTTAGATCAAAGGTTCCTTGTATGGATTTATCTTTTACCGGTGATGAAACATGAGCATACCCGGTTCTCAACTTAAGCCATTTGTATCTGTACTCAACTCCTGCCCGATATTCCTGAGAATTTTGGACATAATCACTGACAAAATTATTATTAATCTTGTAATCCGTATCTCCTTTAAATTCGATACCCTTATTGAAATAATTGATAAAATCAATGTTGAATGCCAAAGAATTGTTATCATTAATTATATTGGATGCATATGCCCCACTCACTACTATTTTTCCCGGTGCGGTATTCTTATAATTATCGTAATACCAACGGTCTCTATAAATATCTCCGGTTTTATCTGTATTATAAGCTATATAATCATAACCAATATCCGACCACCAAACAGGAGAATGATAGGCTAACCCTAGACGAATCTCAGGGGTTATCTTACCCAAGACCCCTAAAGACAAACCAAACCCGTTGGCACTTTGGCTGTAAGGAGTAAATTGTTCATTGAAGACCAATAACTCTCCGTCGACTGTGTTTCTATGGGTGTAATGCACATTTCTATCTATGTTTAGATAATGCCAGTCTAAACCTAATCCGAAATATACTTTATCCTGATAATTTGCGGCTATACTGAACTTCGTTTTGGATTTATATCCACTCGTGTATTGTTCATATCCTTCAAATATATATTCCTGATCAACTCCGTTTACATCCGGATACAAATAACGAATATTTTGGTTTTGAGGGAAATACACTTCATTATCCAACGACTGATAAGAATAACTTGCCCCTATATTAAACTTAAGCGGCTCGGAATCATCTCCTAAAGCTAATACAAAACCGGCTCCCGGCAGATTAAAATTAGTATCCGTACGTTTATAAGAATCAGTCATGGATGCTTTATTTCCACTGCTTAAAACACTTAAAGAAACAGAGGCTTCTGAATTTTTAAAAATCCCTAATCCGGCAGGGTTGGTTTCCACTGCGCTCAGGTCTCCGCCTAAGGCTCCCATAGATTCTCCCATACCCAAATATCTGGCAGTGCCTACTCCGTCAAAATTATTGCCATATGAATTAAATACATCTATTACATCATTTGGATAAAATCCTGTGGTTTGCGCCTTACCTGTCTGAAACACAGCTAATAAAGCAATTCCACATATTATTGCTTTGTTTTTCATTATGTTAAATTCTTTTTTCATACAAATTATCTTCTACCTCCACCAACTGAACCTCCACGACTGCCTCCTCCTCCTACGGAGCCACCACCAATGCTGCCTCCCCTGCTTCCTGAATTGGATGAGGGAGAATATGAAGGAACAGAAGAACGGTTACCTGAATCATAACTTCTGGATGAAGGTTGAGTATTTCCTCCTCCTATGGTTCCGCTTCTACTTCCTCCGGTGGATGTATTATTTTCTCTCGTAGTTCCTATAGTTCCTGTATTATTCCTTGAACTTCCTACAGTTCCGCTATTTCCTGACCCGCTAACAGTCCCTGTATTTTCACGTGTTCTTCCGACAGTCGTATTTCTTGAACCGCTTACAGTTCCTGTTCTGGAGCCATTATTTATATTTCCGTTTCTTGAAGCTGCATTTCCGGAACTGCTTACAGTTCCATTTCTTGCTGATGAGATAACACTGTTACGGGCTGCCTGTCTTTGAATATCTCTTGCTTGTTGCCCCTTAGCGGAGCTGTAAGATTGCGATAAATACGAAGATTTTCCGCCTGCAGCCGCTGACCTAGGTCCGTAATTAGCATAATATCGTGGATTAGACCATCCCCAATATCCATGTCCCCAATATCCATTTCCCCAATAAGAGTGATTCCATCCTCCCCAATAAGAAGGGTAATAATTCCATCCCCAATAACCACTGCTCCAGCCCCAATTAGACCATCCCCAACTCCATCCTGCCGAAATACCCCAATTCCATCCATAATGGAAGTTCCAATGACTATTCCATCCTCCATAAGGGCTTCCCCAATAGTAAGACCCATAGTGAGGATAATATCCTCCGTAATAATAATTATTGATCACGGTTCCTCCGTCATCTCCCCATCCATCATTACGAGCAGATGAATCTACATTGTTATTGTTATTCGCCGAATAATCCGAACTGTCCTCATATAAGAGATCACTTGCATTCGTAGTCGGGTCTATATATCGTTTTCCTATCCTCACCTCACTATTGCCTGAATTTGATGAACTTGTATCTTCATATACGTATTCATATTGCTCATTGTTAACTCGGCTTGAATTTTTTGTGGCTTTATTAGGATTATAATATATACTGTCCTCTCCCGTATAGGATGTTTGTCCCACATAACAAGAAGTTAAAATACCTGATAACAGCAAAGACACACCTGCCATTAACCAAAATCTCCTGCGGTCATTACTAATATTTTCCATGATATTTTTTTTAGTAGTTATTATATTTATTCTATTTTTGTCCTGAAATCTAAATCTCCACTATTTTTAGGTTCAAAATTACAAAAGTCATACCAATTAAGAAAATTTAACTGTACCTAATGTAACGTAACAATCCTTCTTATTAGTATGACAAATTAAAAGTATATAAGTTTAAAAACATCAGAAAAATACTATGGCTACACTTACATCAAGAGAAGAAGACTACAGTAAATGGTATAACGAGTTGGTTATCAAAGCCGATATGGCGGAAAATTCGGGAGTTAGAGGCTGCATGGTGATCAAACCTTACGGATATGCTATTTGGGAGAAGATGCAAAGGCAATTGGATAAAATGTTTAAGGATACGGGACATGAAAATGCTTATTTCCCGATATTCATACCTAAGTCATATTTATCGAAAGAAGCCGACCATGTGGAAGGATTCGC
>JAISSC010000004.1 GCA_031273305.1 Flavobacteriaceae bacterium | reverse complement strand
GATTATTTAATGAACGGAGGAGACCAAATGGATTTTTTCACAAAATCAAAAGAGGCTGTTGTGAGCCGGTTAAAACTACGGGATGTTTTAATTGAGCAAATGAGAGCATACAAAGTATTACCGGATAAACGGGAAGAAAGACTAATTTTTGAAGACTAAAAAATAATCTCATGGAAAGACGGAATTTTATAAAAACAACGATGATAGCAGGAGCAGCATTGAACCTGCCGAATATAACCTTTGCCTCTGCTGTCTTAGATTCAGATAAAAAAGTAACTATTTTACATACCAATGATCAACACAGCCGCATAGAACCTTTTCCTCCCACCTATACCGGTAATCCCAATCAGGGAGGTTTTGCGCGGAGAGCTACTCTCATAGAAAAAGTGAGAAAAGAAGAACCGAATGTCTTACTGCTCGATTCCGGTGATGTTTTTCAGGGAACTCCCTACTTTAATTTTTTCGGAGGAGAATTGGAGTTCAAACTCATGTCTAAAATGGGATATGAAGCATCCACTATGGGGAATCATGAATTTGATAACGGACTGGAAGGCTTTAAAAAACAATTGCCTAATGCCAAATTTGATTTCCTGTGTTCCAATTATGACTTTTCCAATACGATATTGGAGGGGCTTACCCAAGAGTATAAAATTATCCACAAAGGAGGTGTCAGGATAGGGATATTCGGAGTAGGAGTCGAGTTGAACGGATTAGTAGCCAAAACGAATTATTTAGAAACCGTGTATCTTGACCCTATTGAGATTGCTCAGGATAAAGCCACTATGTTGAAAAAGGAAAAAAAGTGCGATTTGGTGATATGCCTTTCTCACATAGGATATTCATACCCCGACACCCCTGAAAAAGTATGCGATATAAAACTTTGTCAACAAACCTCCAATATTGATTTGGTTTTAGGAGGGCATACCCATACATTTTTCAAAGAACCCGAGAAATACATAAACAAAGACGGAAAAGAAGTGTTGTTGAATCAGGTAGGGTGGGCAGGATTGTTATTAGGAAGAATAGACTATCTGTTTATGGGAGACAATACAATAAAAGAAATAGCATTTCAGACTATTCCCATAGAAGCTCATACAGCATAATCCCTTTTACCGAAAAGTTTAGTCCCGATTCGTACCATAGTGCTTCCACATTCGATGGCAATAGGATAATCATCAGACATTCCCATAGACAGAATAGTGAGGTTGAAATCTTTTTGATGTTGAGTATAAAAATGGTACAGAGAACAAAATTCTTCTTTGATTTGTTTAAGGTCATCCGTAAAAGAAGCCATTCCCATTAATCCCTCAATAGTAATGTGGGAAAACTTCCCTGATTTCTTTTCCCGCAGGATATTAAGAGCACCCTCAAAAGATAAGCCGTATTTGGTTTCTTCCTGTGCAATTTTTATCTGTAATAAAACCGATACATTACGATTATTCTTTGCTGCCTCTTTCTCAATGGTTTGTAACAGTTTTTCACTATCAACCGAGTGGATAAGATAACTAAACGGGATAATTTGCTTTACCTTATTCTTCTGTAAATGACCTATTTGGTGCCAGCGAATATCCGTTGGCAGGATTTCTTGTTTCCGCATCAGTTCCTGCACCTTGTTCTCTCCGAAGTCTCTTTGTCCGGCTTGGTACATTTCCAGAATTTCATCGGAAGTACGGGTTTTGGAAACAGCAACTAAGGTTACATTTTCAGGTATAGTTTTTAATGTATTTTTTAAAGATTCATCTAAGGTCATTTAAGTATAGGTTTTTATTAATAAAAATTACAGGTACGCTTTTAAACTCAGGTCAATATTTTTAGCCGAATAAATAATAGCTCCGGAAGAAATAAAATCCACGCCGGTTTCAGCTATTTCCCGTACGGTTTCATCAGTAACATTCCCCGAAGCCTCAGTTTTTGCTTTTCCTCCGATAAGTCTGACGGCTGCTTTCATATCCTCCGGAGTCATGTTATCCAGCATTATGATGTCTACCGCCTGAGTTTCCAGAGCCTCCCTAACCTCCGCCAGATTTCGGGTCTCTACTTCTATCTTCAGGGGTTTATCTAATTTCTTCAGATATTCCACAGCAGACCTCACCGACAGGGTAATTCCTCCGGCATAATCATTATGATTATCTTTCAACATGATCATATCGAATAATCCGTATCTATGATTGGTTGCACCTCCGATATAAACCGCCCATTTTTCACACATTCGGAAATTCGGAGTGGTTTTTCTTGTATCCAGAATACGGGCATGAGTTCCTTTTACCAACTCTGCCATTTTTCCGGCGTGGGTAGCAATGCCGCTCATTCGTTGCATACAATTCAGCACCAGCCTTTCCATAGTCAATATGGAACGAGCCTCACCCTCTACAATAAAAGCAATTTCTCCCTTTTTTACCTCGTCTCCGTCTTTTTTGAGTACTTCCAGATGTAAATTTTTATCGTAAAAATGGAATATTTCCTGAGCCAGGTCTACTCCCGCCAAAATGCAATCATCCTTTATTAAAAGTTTTGCCTTTCTCCGTAAATTTTCAGGAACGGAAGCCAGAGTAGAATGATCTCCTTCTCCTACATCCTCTCTGATAGCTTCGGATATAAAATGATGTAATCTTTCAGCGGTTACATATTCCGGTCGTTTCATGGTTGGGTTTTTTCTAGATCCTTATTGTAAAAAGCTCCTTTGTTCTTTTCCTGTTCTATGCTCTGGGTTATTATCAGATAAGCAACGCTTGCCAGATTTCTCAATTCCGATAATTGAGGGGATAAAATAGAAAACTTATAAATGTCCTTAATAGAATTATATATCTCTTCTTCTTTTTGTATAGCCATTTGAAGTCGGGCATTAGTTCGTACGATCCCGACCAGATCGCTCATTAAATTTTGGAGTTCTTTACGTAAATAACTCAATAATACCATTTCTTCATTCACTTTTAACCCTTCCTGATTCCATTCCGGTATTTTATTAAGATTGGTATAATTAAAATGGTCTTCTTTTAGCCTCTGAACCGTCTTTACCGCCGCCCGATGTGCATATACTGCCGCTTCCAAAAGTGAGTTGGAAGCCAGACGATTCGCTCCGTGCAACCCGGTGTTGGTGCATTCTCCCACCGCAAACATGTTTTTAATGGTGCTCTGCCCATATTCATCCACATCAATCCCTCCACATAGATAATGACTGGCAGGAACTACCGGAATCAGGTCTGTGAACATATTATATCCTTCTTCCTTGCATTGTTCATAAATATTAGGGAAATGAGCTAAAAATTTATCCTGTTCCAGATGCCTGCAATCCAGACAAACATAATCTTCTCCCCTTAGCTTCATTTCACTGTCTATTGCGCGTGAAACAATATCGCGCGAAGCCAGCTCTTCTCTTTCATCATATTTATGCATAAACGGTTCTCCATCCTGAGTTCTCAGTTTAGCCCCAAATCCGCGCACGGCTTCCGAAATAAGGTATAATTGTCCCCGATTATTACTATAAAAAGCCGTAGGATGAAACTGGATAAACTGCATATTGCTGATCCTTGCTTTTGCACGGTGTGCTAACCCGATTCCGTCTCCCGTAGCAATCAACGGATTAGTAGTGTTTTTATATACATGCCCACATCCTCCGGTTGCCATAAGGGTAATTTTTGCAGTCATCTTTACTATCTTCCGATTCCTTTTATCTAATACATAGGCTCCATAGCAATTCAGGTGATACTTATCAAAAGGCTCATTGGGGATATGGTGCTCTGTAATTAAGTCAATTACATAATGATGATTAAACAGTCGGGCGTTCTTTTGTGCTTTTATCGCCAGCAATAAAGCCCGTTCGATTTCCGCTCCGGTGATGTCTTTGTGATGGATGATTCGGTTCTCCGTATGTCCTCCCTCTCTTCCCAAATCAAATACCTCATCGTTATTTTTATCAAATTGTGCTCCCCATTCCACAATCTCTTTTAACCTCTGGGGACCTTCTTTCACCACCAACTCCACCACTTTTGGGTCGCTCAGTCCCGCACCGGCTCGTAAGGTATCCTCTATATGTTTTTCAAAACTGTCGTTTTCGAAATCCGTAACTACGGCTAATCCTCCTTGTGCATATTTGGTATTAGATTCATCATCATCGGACTTGGTTACGATGGTGACTTTCACTTCCGGGCATTCCTGTGCTATTTTTAATGCATAAGAAAGTCCTGAAAGACCTGAACCTATTACCAGAACATCAGTATATATCATTCTATTTTATGTTTTTAGATAGTTCCATCATACGATTGACGGCTTCCAATGCTTTAAGTCTTACATTTTCCTCAATGGTAACTTCGGGAAGTTCGTATTTCATACATAAATATAATTTTTCCATAGTATTAAGTTTCATATAGAAACACTCACTGCAACTGCAACTTTCATCCTGAACCAATGCAGGTATTAATTTTTTATGAGGTGCTTTTTTCTGCATTTCATGAAGTACGCCTTCTTCCGTCACTACGATAAATTCTTCCGCAGGGTCATTGCTTACAAAGTTGATCATATTGGAGGTGGAGCCTATGTAATCTGCAAGGTTCAACACTTCTTTTGAGGCTTCGGGATGTGCTATTACCTTTGCTTTGGGATTTTCATATATCTGCCGGGCTATTTTCTCCATAGAGAAAGCCTCATGTACTATACAAACGCCATCCCATAAAAGCATTTTTCTTCCTGTTTTCTCATTAAGGTATCTTCCCAAGTTTTTATCCGGAGCAAATATTATTTTCTGTTCCTTCGGAAGGGAATTAATTATCTGTTCCGCATTGGAAGAGGTCACAATTATATCACTTTCTGCTTTTACGTCCGCATTACAGTTAATATAACTCACCACAACAGCTCCCGGATGTTGCTCTTTAAAAGCCTTTAGCTCTGCACCGGAGCAGGAATCCGCAAGGGAACATCCTGCCTTTGCATCCGGGAGGACTACCTTTTTATCCGGATTCAATATCTTTGCTGCTTCCGCCATAAAATGAACTCCGCAAAAAACTATCATATCGGCGTTCGTTTTTTCTGCAGCACGGGCAAGTTGCAAACTATCTCCTAAAAAGTCGGCAATATCCTGAATATCTCCTGTTTGATAATAATGTGCGAGAATAACAGCATTTTTTTCTTTCCGCAACTTATTTATCTCTGAAATCAGGTCTGTTCCTTTAGGTATCTCCATATCTAAATAACCCTTTTCTGATAATAAACGACTTGCGCTTTCTACTGTAATACTCATCTTACGGTTTTATTTGTTTTTATTGCGTTTCTATTTTTCTTAACAAAAATTTCGTACAAAAATACAAAATTGTTTCTGTTTTATAATTGCCGGGACTATCTGAATAAAAAATAACAGGTAAAATGCATTATTCCTGCGGACAGGTAAAAAATTTGTTTTACTTTTGAATTATGGATTGGTTTGCAGAATGGTTCAACACTCCTTATTACCATATCTTATATAAAAGCAGGGATGATAAGGAGGCTCAGGAGTTTATAACAAACTTGGTAAAATACCTTTCTATCCCTATAGAAAGTACGGTTTTGGATTTGGCTTGCGGGAAAGGACGGCATAGTATATTCCTGAATAAACTCGGATATGATGTGACGGGAGTCGATTTGGCTTCTCAAAGCATTGAAAGTGCCAAAAGGTATGAGAATGAACGTTTGAAATTCTTTGTCGGAGATATGAGAAAAGCCCATTTTCCTAACAAATTCAATGTCGTTTTTAACTTGTTTACCAGCTTCGGATATTTCAATGAGGAGGATGATAACCTGAAAGTCTATCAGGCTGTTTATGAACAACTAAAGGAACGTGGAACTTTTGTTATGGATTTTATGAATGCTTCTCTCGCCGAACATGGGTTAGTGGGAAAAGAAGATAAAGAAGTTGATGGTATTTTATTTCATTTACGTCGGAGGGTTGAAGATGACTTTATTGTCAAAGATATAAACTTTACAGATAAGGGAAAAGATTATCATTATCAGGAACGTGTTAAAGCCTTTAAATTAAGTTACTTTGAACAACTGGGGGAGAGATCGGGATTTTCATTAAAAAACGTTTTCGGCGACTATCGGCTCAATGAGTTCAATGAAAAAAGTTCTCCTCGTTTAATTTTAATTTTTGAAAAGTAAATGGGCTATGGTGTTTTAGTTTCGGCAGTAATAATAGGGGCAGCTATTGCCTTTTTTCTTCAAAACAACTCTAAATTCAGCAAACAACTTTTAATGTTCAGTGCAGGGCTTTTGCTGTCCATAACGATACTGGATATGTTCCCGTCTTTATATTCCGGAGGAGGAATACATGCAGGAATCTGGGTTATTATCGGTGTAGGGATACAATTGATACTGGAAGGAATATCCAAAGGTATCGAACACGGACATGTGCATCATCACAAACACGGAACAGGCACTATCGTTCCGTTAAGTGTATTGTTGGGGTTGTTTATTCATTCTTTCTTGGAAGGAACTCCCATAGAAGCACAGCATACGCATCATCATCATGCGGGACATGAACATTCCAATATTTTATGGGCTTTAAGCATCCATAAGGTATCCGAATCTATCGTACTGGCAACGTTTTTATTTTCCTTACACATAAAAAAAATCTACTCATTCCTTATCTTAGCCCTATTTGCAATTTCCGCCCCTGTCGGAGTTTATTTCGGGTCTTTCCTTAATTCGGAGTTCTATCCTAAAATACTGGGAATCGTATCCGGGATATTCCTACATATTTCTTCGGTAATCATTTTTGAAAGCAATGAAAAACATGCCCTTAACTGGCAAAAACTCCTGTTTGTTTTTGGCGGAATGTTGTGCGGATATTTAATTACACAATAACCTTGCACACAGTGAGTTGCAGCTATCACTGCGAGGAGGTACAATGTAGAGACGTCCCAATTTGGGCGTCTCCACGTTATTATTGTCGGCGTAAACCTATCATTGAGATTGCCACGCTCCACTGCATTGCGAGCGCAGCGTGACAACCCCGCAAAGACGTGACGCTAAGGATTTACGTTCAGAAATAATTATTCCTTAATAAACTTCCTGCTTACTTTTTCGCCGTCTTTCAGAGTTATATTAAGTAAATATACTCCTTTACCTAATGATGAAACATCTACGGTATCGCCTGAAACTTTACTATGTTTAACTAATTTACCTTCAATAGAATAAATCGTAATATCAGATACCTCTTTCTCGGACTTAATATTTAAAATATCTTTTACCGGATTAGGATAAACCGCAACGGATTCTTCATTAACGGAAGTAACATCGTCTACTCCTAAAGATGCCTGACTTAAAACTATATCATCAATCGTTAAAAACCAATCAATTTCTTCATTAGGATCAGCGGGAGCTCCGAAATTTAAAATAGCAAAAGTAAAAGTAGCACCTACGGGTACAATTCCTGCAGGTATAGTTTCAGAAAAGATTTCACAATTAACATCTCCATCAATCTCTATAGGAAAGGTGGCATCCCCACCAGTACTGACTAGGCATAATACACCTATATGACCTTTAACTGCGGAGTTTTCATCTTTGGGTCTTGCGGAATATTTAAACGAAATATTTATTGTATTTCCATTTGAGGCAGTAGTTGTGTGTAAAATTTGTATAGGCGAGCTTTGTCCTTCGCTGTTATAAAGAATATTCGCTTCTACTGCTTTGGCTCCTGTGCAGGCAACATCGGAAGTTACTACATTTAAATTATCAGTGTAGGTGGTATAAGAATCACCCGATAGTGTCCCATCCGGCTTATCTTCAAAACCTTCACTAAAATTAATCTGTGCGCTTACACTTAGTCCTAAAAATAGTAAGGCAAATAGCGTAAAATATGAGATATTTTTCATAATGCCATCTTTTAAGTTATTAATATGCAAAAATAACCAAATATTATTATTTTGTCTACTCAGGTTCGTCTTCCTTATTATTATCGGGAATATCTTCTTTTATCTTTACCAAAGACCTCTCTACCCAAATGGTGGCAAAGGGGAAAAAAGCAGACATCAGGGCAAAGACAAAATCTTCATCATCCCACTTATATAGCTTTCTTGCATAAACCGCTAAAATAATATATCCGGTAAAGAACACTCCGTGAATTATTCCCGCAGGTATCATCAACACCGTGTTTTGGAAAGAATATTTCAACGGCATGGCAACGAAAAAAAGCAAAACACAACTGATACATTCTGCATAGCAGGCAATCTTAAACCACTTATCAAACTTTTTATCCTCTATATTTATCATTGTTTTTCGCCCTTTTATTTTTAAACAAAAATAAAAAAAATTTACATTTGTACCTAAATTCATTGCGCTATGTTCAAAACAATTATAATTACCGGTACTTCTTCGGGGGTGGGACTGGCTTTGGGAAATTATTTTCATGAAAAAGGCTATTTGGTTTTTGGCTTAAGTCGGTCAATTCCTGAAAAAGCTCAATTCAAAACTATTCCTACTGATATTACTCAAAAGGAAGAGGTAAAAAGTGCTTTCCGACAAATTCTGGAACAAACGGAACGTATTGACTTATTGATAAACAACGCCGGCAAGGGAATGGTGGGCGCAGTGGAAGATGCAACGCAGGAGGAAATCTTAGGTTTGTTTACTCTTAACCTTGTTGCTGCGGTAAATACTATTTCTGAAACCTTACCCGTAATGAGAAAGGAGAACAAGGGTAAAATTATTAATATTTCGTCTATCGGGAGCGTTATGGGACTTCCTTTTCGGGGATTCTACTCGGCTTCAAAATCTTCTCTGGACATGGTTACCGAAGCCCTGCGATATGAATTAAAAAACACGGGCATTGAGGTTTGTACCATAAACTTGGGAGATGTTCAGACCAATATTGCCGAAAACCGTATCAGAAGTAAGATTTCCGAAATCTACGCATATGATTTTGAAAAGGTGTATGACAGGATGAATATAGATGTCAATACCGGTTTTGACCCGAAAGAACTGGCTCCGTTTATCGAAAAACTTTTATTGCAAAAATCCCGCCTGAAACCGCATTATTTCTTCGGTGCTTTTATCCAGAAGTTATCCATATGGGTGAAACTTATTATTCCTCAGAAATGGTTTGAAAAAATTATAGCTAAATATTCCGGGATATAATAAGATATGCCCATATTTCCTGACTTTGACTATGCGACACCCTAAATGATTTTGGACAACCTCTTGTCATCGTGTTGCTGCCGTCTGTCCGTAAGCTAAAGCATATGGTTAATAAAGTGTCGTGCGGGACTTGATTACGAACAGGTTGAGATTGCCACACTCCTATTGCGAGGAGGAACGACGAAGCAATCTGAGGCAAAGCCGTGCAACCTGTTCCATTTGCAATGCCCTCGCTATGTTATTTAGCCGTAGCACGAAGCACCCATGCGATGGTCTCATGCTGTTCCAACACTCCGGTTAAAAAATCGCTTGTTCCTAAATCTTTATACTGTTCTGAAATGGGAACTAATTCATTTCTAATGATACGGATAAGGGTTTCATGGTCATCCAATAATTCCAATAACATGGTCTTTGCGTCTGTTGCTTCCTCTCCGTCGTGTTCCAGCAAATCCGTTACGGCACTGAATTGTTTAAAGGAACCTATGGCATAATGCCCCAACTTCCGTACTCTCTCCGCAACTTCATCTATAATATCTGCTATTTCATTATACTGATCTTCAAACAATGTATGTAAAGATTTGAAATGAGACCCTTCTACATTCCAATGAAATTTACGGGTTTTAGTATAAAGAAAATATTCATTAGCCAATAGTCTGTTCAGATTATCTGAAACAAATTGTTTATTTTCTTCACTAATTCCGATGTTTGCTCCCAATTGTCTTGTTTTTGTTGACATATTTTGATTTTTTTAAGTTATACTTTCTAAAATGATCGGTTACCTGAATATAAATATGAACACCAATCTTCGTAATTAAAGTTAATACGTACAAATTTCAAACCAAAGTACGTTTTTTTGGTATTATCTCATTATAAATATAACTCTGATTCCCTGTTCTAAATATAATTTTATTATCTCATGGATTTATATGCGTTTATCAGTCCATTGGTGGAGGAATCATGGCTTGTGATCTTATCGTCTGTTCGTAATTCGGGCAAGACTTTATTAGCCAGTTGTTTTCCCAGTTCTACTCCCCATTGGTCAAAACTGAAAATGTTCAGAATTACCCCCTGCACAAATATTTTCTGTTCATATAGGGCAATTAGCTCACCTAATAATTTGGGTGTTATTATTTTATACAGAAATGAATTGGTAGGTTTATTCCCCTCAAATACCTTATATGGTTTCAAAAAGTCTATTTCTTCTTCTGTTTTACCCTGCTGTTTTAATTCCTCAATAACTTGTTCTTCTGTCTTACCAAAAGCCAGAGCTTCCGTTTGGGCAAAAAAATTGGAAAGTAATTTTTCGTGATGGTCAGAGACTTTATTCAGGGTATTGGCTCCTGCAAAAAAATCGCACGGAATCAACTTAGACCCCTGATGTATCAACTGATAAAAAGCATGTTGTCCGTTGGTTCCGGGTTCTCCCCAAATTATAGTACCTGTTTGATAGGTCACCTTGTTTCCGTTCCGGTCAACCGTTTTTCCGTTAGATTCCATATCTCCCTGTTGGAAATATGCTGCAAAACGATGTAAATATTGTTCATAGGGGAGCAAAGCAACACTCTCCGACCTAAAGAAATTATTATACCAGATTCCCAATAAGGCTAAAATTACCGGTATATTTTGATTAAATTCAGTATTCCTGAAATGCTGGTCTGCTTCATACGCTCCCTCCAACAACAGGATAAAGTTATCGAAACCCACAGCCAGACAAATACTCAGCCCTATGGCTGACCAAAGGGAATAACGACCTCCTACCCAATCCCAAAATTCAAACATGTTATTCTTATCTATACCAAATGCCGTAACTGCTTCTTCATTGGTAGAAAGAGCAATAAAGTGCTTGGCTATCTCCGCCTCATTTCTTGCTGACCTTAAAAACCAGTCTCGCACCGTGTGGGCATTGGTCATGGTTTCCTGTGTAGTAAAAGTTTTGGAAGCTATGATGAACAGAGTTGTTTCCGGGTTAAGCGGTTTCAATGTCTCAACGATATGGGTTCCGTCTACGTTGGAAACGAAATGAACGTTCAGGCGGGTTTTATAGTGTTTCAGTCCTTCCGCAACCATCAAAGGACCTAAATCGGAACCTCCGATCCCTATATTTACCACATCTGTAATTTCTTTTCCTGTATAGCCTTTCCATCCTCCGGAGATAACCGCCTGCGAAAACTTTTGCATTTGGTCTAACACCCGGTTTACTTTAGGCATCACATCTTCTCCGTCTACGAAAACGGGGGTGTTTTTACGGTTCCTCAAAGCGGTATGTAACACTGCCCTGTTCTCCGTTTCATTTATCCTGTCGCCTGTGAACTGTTTTTCTATGGCTTCTCGTAAATGGGTCTCCTCCGCCAGTTGTATTAACAATTCCAGTGTTTTATCTTCTATTCTATTCTTAGAGTAATCGAACAGGATGTCATTAAATTTAATGGAATATTTCTCAAACCTTTGGGAATCCTGCTTAAACCATTCTCGTAAGTGTTTATCTTTTATTTGTTCATAATGTTCTTCCAGTAATTTCCACGCCGTAGTTTTTGTAGGATTAATTTTAGATAATGCCATAGATTTATTTTTATATAACATGAACAAAGTTACGTATTTATCACGGCTTTTCAAATAAATTCCGGGATGATTCTTATTCGGTTTTATATTTAAATTCTAACCTGAGTTCGGGATAAGCCGACAATAACAAAAACCCTGACAGGGGCTTCAATCCTGTCAGGGTTATATTTAGGTGTTCTTACGCCGTGCGTAATGCAGAAGCGGCTATTTCACAAATACGGAATAGGCGGTACCGACATCGGGTAATTCCTCTTTCACGCCGTTTTTCCATAGGGCGGACTCTGCTATTACATATGCATCACTACCCGATACAAATACGGAATAGGCATGGGACGTGGATGAGGCATGTAAATGTTGCTTTACGCCGTTTTTCCACAGCACAGCACCTTCAGCACGGTCAAAGCCTGATGCATATACATCACTGCCCGATACGTAAACGGAATGGGAATGACCATCAGTTCCTTCAATAGGTAGGATTTGCGGCACATTGTTTTTCCATAACACAGGATCGTCGCCATCAAGGCCTGCTACATATACATTGTTACCCGATACAAACACGGAATTAGCCTTAGAATTTCCTGTAGCGGTAAGGGTTTCCTTTTCGCCGTTTTTCCACAACACGGCTACATTATTTGAACCGATATATTCAAAGCCTGATACATATTCATCGCTTCCCGATACGAATACGGTAGTGGCTTCTCCATTATGTTCTTCTGAGGTGGACAAGATTTGCTTTTCACCATTTTTCCATAGCACCGGTTTGGCGTCATCAAAGCCTACTACATATACATCGCTGCCCGATACGTAAACGAAATTAACCTTAGGGCTTCCTGTGGTGGGAAGTACTTCCTTTTCGCCGTTCTTCCACAGTATGGCTACACTATTGTCAATTCCCGCTACATATACATCACTACCCGACACGAATACGGATCTGGCTTCACCGGCACCATCGCCCAACTCCTGCTTCACTCCGTTTGTCCATAGGGTGGCTACCAATACGTTTGAATCGTTGTATCCACTACCTACTACATATACATCGGGATTAACCGCTACACTTGACTCGTCATCGCCATCCGAGCATGAGGTCATTACTACTGCCGTTGCCATCATTATGGCTACACCAATTTTACCAAAAATTTTTGATTTCATAATTCTAACTTGTTTTTGTACTCAATAAAGAGCTTTTGTTATTACTTATTTGTTTGTAGTCCTTTATAAAATTCAAAACAGCCTTTTGCTTGTTTTCAACTTCATTCGGCAAATGTAAAAAAAATTATTACATATTCATGAAATATTTCATAATTCTTTTAAATTTATTCTTACTAAACCTGTTGTGCTGTTAGATAAGAAATAAAATATGTTTAGGAACTAAGGTCGTTTTTAAATTAGGTATCATTATTGTGGACTATAATGTTGAAAAAATAAAGAGATCGTATTTAATTTGAAAAATAAACAAAACCTATTTCAATTAATAGAGGAGGCAAAAAATTCTAAACAACAGGCTCAGAGTAGAATAGTAAACTTATTTTGGACGGATATTAAACGATATATTTTTTATCTGGTAAAAGATGAAAATTCTGCAGAGGAGTTAACTATTGAGGCTTTTACTAAAGTATTAAATAAGCTGTCTTTGTATAATCCGGATTTTGATTTCAGAACCTGGTTGTTGTCTGTTGCCCATAATACTACCATCGACTATCTTCGGAAAAAGAATAAGGATAAGGATGTGTACACAGAGGAGGATTATCTGGAATTAAAAGATGTGGAACCTTCTCCTGAGCAGGTTTTTATTAATAAACAGAATTTTGAGGCACTGGAAAAAATGCTGAGAAAACTTCCGGGAAATTATCGGAAATTGATTCAGCTCCGTTATCTGGAAGGTAAGAAATTAAAAGATATTGCGGAAGAAAACGACCTCTCACTGGCAAATGTAAAGGTGAGCCTGATGAGGGCAAAAAAGCTGTTATTTGAAATGCAGAAGAAACAGTGATCTTTCAGGGAATATTATCGTATAAATACCAAGTGATTATCTTTGGACAGTTTTTCAGAAAATTCATACCGGTCTTCATTATACGTTTTTAATTCCTCAATGCTTTTTATGTTGTTTTCTGCGCACCAACGTGTCATCTTCCCACGTGCGTTTTTAAAATATATTATGATGCTTTTCAGTTTTCCGTCTTTATAATCTTTAAAATCGACCTCAACAACCGGTACTTGAAATTCCTTAGGTTGAAGAACTTTAAAGTATTCTTTGCTGGCAAGGTTTAGAATCGGTTCTCCTTTTTTCAGGGAAGAATTAAAATCGCCGGTTAAGGTATTCCCCCAGAAATCATAAAGGTCTTTAGATGTAGAAGTCTTTAATTTCTTCCCCATTTCCAGACGATAGGGCATTATCTCGTCTGAGGGTCGGAGTAGTCCATATAACCCGGAAATAATCAACAAATTCTTTTGAAGATAGTCCAATGCCTTGTGAGATAAAGATTCGGCATCCAAGCCTCTGTATACCTCTCCTTTAAATGCGAAAATAGCCTGAACGCTTTCTTTTTTATCCGGCTTTGATTTCCATTCCCGATTTCTTTCCCAGTTCTCTTTGGATAATTTAGGGGAAATATCTAACAGGTTTTCTAACTCCAAAGGGGAATATTCTTTTAAAACGGATTGAAGTTTTTTACTAAGTTCCAAATATTGAGGTCGGGTGCGTTTAGACCATTCGGAACGAGTGTCCAAACTCATCATTTTAGCCGGTGAAAGAAGTATTTTCATGGATTATCCTTTAAAATCAGTTAATTAGCTAAGGTAAGAAAAATGTAGGCGTAAACTTAATTCCGACAGTTGTTATAATTAAAAATCAAAATCAATATTTACATCCAGCTTCTCGGCGATAATTGTGTTTATCTTATTTTTCAGTTCAGGAATGGTAACGGTTTCCATAACATCGGAACAGAAAGCGAACATTAGTAAGGCTTTAGCTTCTTTCTCATGAATTCCCCTTTGCTTCATATAGAACAAAGCATCGTCGTCCAGTTGTCCTACGGTACAACCGTGAGAACATTTTACATCATCTGCAAAAATTTCCAACTGAGGCTTGGTATCAATAACGGATTTATCCGACAGCAATACGTTATTATTTTGTTGAAAGGCATTGGTTTTTTGTGCGATTTCATGTACTTTAATCTTCCCGTTGAAGATTCCATGCGCATTTCCGTCGAAAATTCCGCGATATAGCTCATGGCTTTCGCAATTGGGCTGGTTGTGCTGAACAAGGGTATGATTTCCCACTTCCTGTCCGTCTCCGATGATGCTGATCCCTTTCAAAGTGGAATTGATGTTTTCTCCTTTATGGTCAAAAGAGAGCCTGTTGCGGATTACTTTTCCACCGAACGAAAAGGTATGGATAAAGGACTGACTGTTCTGAGACTGTTCTATAAAGGTATTGTCTATCAGGTTGGCAGTTGCAACATCATCCTGAATCTTGTATAAGCTAAAATGGGCATTTTTACCTACGAAAATTTCAGTTGTTGCATTGGTCAGAAATTCCAGATCGGAAAGAGTATGGATTTTTTCTGTAACCCGAATTTGTGAATGGGGCTCTATAATAAATAAATTCCGAAGGGTCTGAATTGCTTCCCGGTTTTGTTCCGTATTCAGGTATAGTAATTCGATCGGTTTTTCCTCTACCGTATTTTTTGGAACATAAATAAAGGTTCCTTCGTTAGTATGGGCTGTGTTTAAAGCCGTAAAATAATCCTCCTTTTCCGTGATAGAATTGAATTTATCTGCCAATATCCGGTGATAGGCATCATTTTTAATCGCTTCGGAAAAAGGAAGTACTACCAATTTATCTTTTGGATAATTGGAATATTCGGCTGAAAAGACTCCGTCTACAAAAACCAATCTGAACGAATCCATTCCTTTTATAGAATTTGCTTCTACTGTTTCTTTTGAGATGGAATGTGGCTCTGCTGTTACATATTTTTCAGGTTTGAGGGCAGATATTCGGGTATATTTCCAGTCTTCCTCTTTTCGGGTAGGCAGGTTTATCTGTTTTATAGCGGTTTGAGCCTCTGATTTTATCTTATCCAGTTCCGTATGTTGTACAATATTCATTTATCTATCCTCTAAAACTTTATATTTTTTATCTTATTACAGCCAATCATAACCTTTTTCTTCCAGTTCAAGGGCTAATTCTCTGGTTCCGGATTTCACAATTTTTCCGTCCATCAATACATGTACGAAATCCGGGATAATATAATCTAAAAGTCTTTGGTAGTGAGTGATTACCAAAACCGCATTGTCTTCGTTCTTCAGTTTATTCACTCCGTTGGAAACGATTCGTAGCGCATCAATATCCAATCCGGAATCGGTTTCATCCAAAATGGCTAATTTAGGTTCCAGCATAGCCATCTGGAAAATCTCATTTCTCTTCTTTTCTCCTCCGGAAAACCCCTCATTCAACGAGCGGGAAAGAAAGTCCTTTTTTATCTCCAATAACTCCGATTTTTCTTTGACCTTTTGTAGAAACTCCTGTGCGGAAATGTCATCTTGTCCGTGAGCTTTCCTGTTGGCATTAATTGCAGCCTTTAAAAAGTTGGAAACACTAACTCCCGGAATCTCCACCGGATATTGGAAAGACATAAAAATCCCGGCATTAGCTCTTTCTTCAGGGGCTAATTCTAATAGATCCGCTCCTTCAAAGAAAATATCGCCATCTGTTACTTCATATTCTTCTCTTCCTGTAATTACGTTGGAAAGAGTGCTTTTTCCTCCTCCGTTAGGTCCCATAATCGCATGGACTTCCCCTTTTTTGATTTCCAGATTGATTCCCTTTAATATTTTTTTGCCTTCTATTCCAGCGTGTAAATTTTTTATTGATAGCATTTTATCTCGTATTTCCTTTTGAGTTCATTCTAAACACAAATATACTACCTTTATATCAGGTGGGAAGAAATCGGTTATAGATTTTCTTTATTTTTTTATAGGAACGCCTTTGCTTCTCAGGAGATATTGATGAAAAATACTCTATATCAGTCCTGCCTTTCAGACAGAGCAGTGGGTGGTTATTCTCTCCGCAGGTCTGTGACCTACGGTTATGAAAATCAAGCCTTTCAGGCTTCCGCCTGCGTCACTCATTTTGGCATCGTAAAAAATTATAAATATTGACTTACGGATTAATTTACGTGTCCCGAAAATAAAAATACACCACGAAAATCATGGTGTATATTGAGTTTTTAAGTATAATTATTTAGGGGAATATACTTCTTTTTTATGCTAATGCATCGGCAACTGCCTTAGCTGCATCTTCCAATGTAATTGCGGAACGTACTTGCAAGCCGCTGTCATCAATCATTTTCTTGGCTATTTCTGCGTTGGTTCCTTGTAAACGAACTATAATAGGAACTTTGATAAAATCACCCATATTTTTGTAAGCGTCTAAAATTCCCTGAGCAACTCGGTCGCAACGAACGATGCCTCCGAAAATATTAACTAATATCGCTTGTACGGAGTCGTCTTTCAAGATAATACGGAATGCTTTTTCTACTCTTTCTGCATCGGCAGTTCCTCCTACATCCAAGAAATTTGCAGGGTTTCCTCCGGAGAGTTTAATAATGTCCATAGTAGCCATTGCCAATCCTGCGCCGTTTACCATACATCCTACGTTTCCGTCCAGTTTTACGAAGTTCAACCCTGCTTCTCCGGCTTCTACCTCAGTAGGGTCTTCTTCTCTAATATCTCTTAGTTTCAGGTATTCCGAATGACGGAATAATGCGTTATTATCTATGGTTACTTTGGCATCTACTGCTGCTATCTTGTTATCGGAAGTCTTTAATACCGGATTTATCTCAAATAAAGTTGCATCGCTTTCTATGTATGCTTTGTAAAGAGCGGTAACAAAACGTGTCATATCTTTAAACGCCTCTCCGCTTACACCTAAATTAAAGGCTATTTTACGAGCCTGAAAGCCTTGCAATCCTACTGCCGGATCAACTTCCTCCGTGAAAATCCTCTCCGGAGTTTTCTCTGCAACAGCCTCAATATCCATTCCTCCTTCCGTAGAGTAGATGATCATGTTCTTTCCTTTTGCACGATCCAATAAAACAGACATATAAAATTCTTCTACTTCTGCTTCTCCGGGATAATACATATCTTCTGCAATGAATACTTGATGTACTTTTTTACCTTCTTTGGATGTTTGAGGAGTAATCAGGTTCATTCCTATAATTTCAGAGGCTTTTTCTTTTACTTCATCCAAAGATTTCGCCAACTTCACTCCGCCTCCTTTTCCTCTTCCTCCTGCATGTATCTGGGCTTTTACTACCCACCAGTTGGTTCCTGTTTTGTCATTCATTTCTT
The DNA here is from genome assembly GCA_031273305.1 of Flavobacteriaceae bacterium. Taxonomy (GTDB): domain Bacteria; phylum Bacteroidota; class Bacteroidia; order Flavobacteriales; family Weeksellaceae; genus Apibacter. Next base: position 2,920 of record JAISSC010000004.1, on the reverse strand, counting down.
TTGCTGCTTCCACTGCCTCGTCAGGTGTGGTGGCAACAATACCTCTCTGTACTCTTACTCCAAATGATGAAAGTATCTCTTTTCCTTGATATTCATGTAAATTCATATCCTGTTTTTTTGTGGTTTTATTTGTTAAAAAGTGTTGAAAATGTAATGTGGACAAATATAATAATTTTTACTGCACAACAAAATTTTTAATATAAATATATTTCCGTTTTTAGTCAAATATCCGATATAATTTCCATTAAACCCCTGTTTGTCGGAGGCGACAAATCAATATGGGCATGGTGTTTGTATCGTTCTAAAAAAGATTTGAGTATAATTTCCGAATACTGCTAAAATCAGGTAACAATTATGGTTGAAAGAGGTTTGTTTGTGGAGCAGAATTTGGGACAAGTATACTTTTTTGATCTATGACAGGGTTCATAACAAAGAAAAAATCTTATTTTTGCTATACTAAATTAAAAAAATCTAAATATTATGACAAAAGAATTGAATCCGAATCTGGGGAAATTAATATTACGAATCTCAATAGGGGGATTAATGCTTCCTCACGGAATTGCAAAATTTATTCACGGACATGAGTTCATCAAAGGTATGTTGGCAAAAAAGGGATTACCGGAATTTATCTGGCTGGGAGTCCCTATTGGAGAAGTAGTGGCTCCTATACTTATTATATTAGGAGTTTTTACAAGGATATCTTCCTTATTAGTAGCGTTCACTATGGTTATGACTATTTATCTGGTTCATGAGGCAGGAGCGTTCAGTATTACTAAAACCGGAGGATTATCGGGAGAACTTAATCTATTCTACTTGTTGACTTCTTTGGCTCTATTCTTTTTAGGCTCGGGAAAATACAGCATATACAAAGGAAATAACGGAATTTTTGCATAAAAGTAGAACGGCGGTTTTTTAGGCGTATTTTTTTAGTATATTTACCTGAAATTGGGGTGAATGTATGGATTTTGAAAAAATATTTTCACATAATGAAGCATGGATAGCGGAAAAACTATCCATCGACAGGGATTATTTTGATAAATTGTCTAAAGGTCAGAAACCGGAAGTCCTATACATAGGTTGTTCCGACAGCCGTGTGGCTACGGAAGAGTTATTGGGAGCAAAGCCGGGAGAAGTATTTGTTCACCGGAACATCGCTAATATGGTTATCAGTATTGACCTGAATGTGATGTCTGTAATCACCTATGCGGTAGAGCATTTAAAGGTAAAACAGATCATTGTCTGCGGGCATTATTATTGCAGTGGCGTAAAAGCCGCTATGGAAGCTAAAGATTTGGGATTATTAAATCCCTGGCTTCGTAATATACGGGATGTATACCGGATTCATAAAGACGAATTAAATGTAATTAAAGACCCTGATGAAAAATATAACCGACTGGCAGAACTGAATGTAGAGGAGCAATGTATTAATTTAATTAAAACGGCAGCCGTACAAAAAGCCTTTATTGAACGTGACCTCAGAGTTCACGGCTGGATATTCGACATACGTTCGGGAAAACTTATTGATATGAGGATCAACTTTAAGAAGATTCTAAAAGAGATAATGGAAATCTATAACCTGAATGAGGGGAAAAGTATTTTTTGATTTTATTCTGATTTGCTTGGGATTTGAAAAAATTCAGGCTGAAAATTGGGAGCATGAAAACACAGCTTCTTACTTATCAACCACTTCCGTTCTTTCGGGCTTATTCTTATATAATAAAACCACAAACATCAAAACAGGGTTTATCATTATAAACAATAACCATAAATTCTTATCCTGAGCAATTGTTCCATAAACAGAACCTATTTGAATCAATCCTAAAGATAAAATATGCATTATAACTGTGAATATTAATAGCCTTAATTGTGCCTTTTTACTCCAAAAAATTAAGCTAAGGATAAAATACAAAATATAAAAGTCCATTACATAAAATAAAGCTGCTTCATCCTCTCCTCCGGAACTTTGCAAATTACTTGTGTAATCATATCTGCCATCATCATTAAAATACAATAACCCTTTAGTAGAATTTAAAAATTTATAACAAAAAAATATTTGAGCTAAAATGATTATCCTTAAAAAAATCATACTTAATATCGGCAATAATTTTCTCATATTTTACTCTCCCCATTGTATTCCAAACACAAGGTAAGCAATTATTAAAGTAAATACAACATTGAATGCTTGTGCTCCCAGAAATACAAAAGTTGCTTTCCTATTTTCCGTATTTATCAAAGTTCTGAAATTTGTTTCCAGACCAATGGAAGTGAAGCCTAAAGCAAACCATAATCCCTGAAACTTTTTCAGTATATCGATCACGGGCTTATATTCAGCCGTAGGAGCTACAAAAGAAAACAACAAGGAAGCCGCCAGAAAACCCAATACGAATTTAGGGAAACGTTCCCAGATTACTTTTAAATCAGGTTTATCGGCATACTGATTTCCTTCCTTTTTGGTGTAGCTCCAATATACAGCTATCAAAAAGGCGGCAACTCCCAATAACACATTCTGTGAGAACTTTACGATAGAACTAATTTTAAGAGCTTCTTCCCCATAAACTGCGCCGGTAGCCGCTACTGCTCCGGTAGTATCAATGGTTCCCCCTATCCATGCTCCTGCCATTACCTCATTCAGCCCTATTAATTTTGCCAGAGCCGGCATTATAATTATCATCGGAACAGCCACCACCAAAACCAGTGAAACCACATACGATAATTTTTTGGAATCCCCTTTTATTGCTCCCGCCGTAGCGATAGCCGCCGAAACCCCGCATATAGAAACCGCACTAGAAAGCATCATGGACTGTCTTGTCCTAAAATAGGTTTACACAAAAAAGTGTAAAAATGGACAAAAAAAGTAAAGTTATCTCAGGACTAAAAGAAGGCAAAAACATCATTCAAAAGCCGACTAAGTATTTTAGTG
>JAISSC010000208.1 GCA_031273305.1 Flavobacteriaceae bacterium | reverse complement strand
ATTGCATATTGTATATTCAATAAAGCTCCCAAACTATTATTTTTATCTTTAGCTTTCAAATATTGAAACCAGTCTTCCTCAGGATAATCATAATAAATATCATTTGTATAGATTGTTTTTCCATAACGATACGATAGGTCTGTCAGTAAAGATAATTTTCCCTTCCGGTAAGAAAAATTAACTCCATGATTCAGGAAAGGATAAGTTGCCTGTGTGTATGTAGTTCGTAATGTAGTTGCCCATGCATTTTCTTTTGCTTTCTTTAATTGAATATTAATAAGACCGCTATTACCTTCCGCATCGTATTTTGCAGGCGGTGTAGTAATAACCTCTATGCTTTTTATATTGTCTGCGGATATTGATTTTAGGTAATTCACCAAATCTTCTCCCGAAATTTGTACCAGTTTATCATCTATCATCACGGACATTCTGCTTTTACCTATCATGCTTATATTGTCGTTCTCTACCCGTATTCCCGGAGTTATCTTCAGGGCATCTACGGCATCGCCGCCGGAGGCGGCAATAGAATTTTCGACGTTAAAAACCAGCCTGTCTACCTTCCTCTCTAACAGCTTCTTTTGCCCGGTCACAACCACCGATTGTATCTCTTTTTCCTGTATGGTTTTAATGTTTCCCAAATCCAGATTGTCCGTCAGGTCTATATTCTGAGAATAGAGAACGATCCCTATCTGCTTAATTTGCAGGGTATAAGAACCTTGTGTCAGGTCGGAGAAAGTGAAACTCCCATCCTCCTGTGTGAGTTCGTTTCTGATGATGGAGTCTTTTATCGAGAGGGTTACCTCTGCAATATCTAAAGGTGTATTTTGGTTATAGACTGCTTTTCCTGAGATACTCAGTTCCTGAGAGAATATCATCATCCCGATAGACAAAAAGAACGATGTTAAATAAATCTTCATAATCATATTTTTTTATCAACTTTTAGCTTCGGATAATACCAAGCGAATATTTTCTTATTACGAAAGTATACTGTTTTCGTATAAAAACAAATACCATAAAAAATATGGTGTTTTTGTAACCTAAACATGTCGTTTTTATAACATTGCATTATTTTTAAGTGTAAAATGATTTAATAATAGACGGATTCACCCTTTTTGGGCTGTGTGTTTAAAAAAAATCCCCCCCATAGGGAATGATCTCAATTATATTGACTGTATTTCATGATTTTTATATTAATTTTTTAGATGAATATTCAGGGTATCTTTTATTCAAAAGACACCCTAAAATATTCAATTTGGGTTGTTTTAATATTTAAAATTATGAGCAACCACAATTCTCAATTACAATTTCCTCCGCAATTTCCTCCTTTACAATTATTACAAATTATATTTGAATCATCATCTCCTCCTCCATAAGAACCTGAACTAAAAGAACCGGAAAATCCTCCTTTCAAAACCTCCCCGGAAGTTTTTAAAGGCTCACTCTTAAGAACATTAAATTTCTTCTTTCTGTCTTTCTTTTTCATAATTTAAAGAATTTTAAAATTAATATTTTGAGATATCTTTTATTGTCTTAAATCTCTTTATTGGACACCGATTGCAATCGTTTATTTTAATTTATTCTATTTGCTTCCTCCTGATTTCCTACATTTCTTTTATTTTACAGATATTCTCTAATATCAATTCTGAGAAAAAATTGCAATTTTGACGCATAAAGGCATACTTTTATAGGATCAAATATACAAATAAAATTAAAAATAATACTAATACCCCTAAAAAATTTATATATTTATCGTATTTATATGCAATTATTGAAAAAATATCATTTATCAAATTAAGTGAAAAATTGCAATCACTTATTTTAATCTATTCTATTTTATTTCTCCTTATTTCCTACATTTCGCCTGTTTACAGATATTTTATTATTCCCGAATTTATAAGATATAGAAACTCTTATTTGTTGTGCCTCATAATCATAATATTGCTTAAATGATTGATAAATATTTTATCTATCCGTTGATGCGGTTGTGATGTTATATCCTGACTTTTACACTTTCAAAAACTCAATTTTGTAACAATATAGCAATCAATATTTATAATTTTGAGGCTGTCCAAAAAGGTTAGCAAACCCTCTGAAAATCGCATAATCGACACCATGATTCCATCAGGTATCCGAATAAAAAGAGGCTGCCTTGACTTTTTGGACAGCCTCAAGCAGAAAAAGGTACTACTTTTATGATATATGTTTATACGTAAAAAGAAAAACAGATATGGCAGCACCAGTATTGTAATAGTCGATAAAAGTGGTGCTAATTTTCGTTATCTAAAAACAATAAGTATCAGTTCAGACAAGAAAGAGATAGAAAATTTGTATCAACAGGAGTAAAAAATGGATAGAAGTCTGGCTCGGCAAACGTGATATGTTTTTGGAAGAGACTAAAGAACGGGAAGAAAAAACAGGTAACGGAATACTTGTTGAGTAATGTTGAAAATATTTTGCCTACTCGTTGATGCGGTTGTGATGTTATCTTTAAAAATATCATTAAAGTTTAACCTATACTCAGTTTTTATCTAATAATAATTTAGATACGATTTCATAACAATTTATTATTTTTCACGTTTCCTACAAGCTGAGGAACAATTCCCTCCTGCTACACAGTTATTAGTTACATATTCCGGAGTACCTCGTTCCTTCTTGGGGGCGGGATTGTTGGGTGATTTATTATTACACCCGGATAAACAATTTCCTCCCAGACAATTATTCGCTGCCTTACAATCAGGGTTAGCTTCACCACTTTCACTTCCGTCGAAAAAACTAAAAGCAGAAGAAAACCCGCCTGCTAATTTTTGTGCTTCTATCTCACTCAGAGTTTCAAAATTTAGATATGATTTCATGATTTTTTTATTAATTTTTAGATGAATATTAAGGGCATCTTTATTCAAAAGATACCCTAAAATATTCAGTTTAGGGTTGTTTTAAACATTCAAAATTATGAGCAGCCACCACAGCCCTCAACACAATTTGTTCCGCAATTTCCTCCGCTACAGTTATTAGTAGTACAAGTATTACTACAAAGAAGCCAATTTGCACCATCTCCCCCATAAGAAGCGGAGCTAAAAGAACCGGAAAATCCTCCTTTTAAAACCTCTCCGGAAGTTTCTAAAGGCTCAATCTTAAGAACATTAAATTTCTTTTTTCTGTCGTTCTTTTTCATATTAAAAAATTTTAAAATTAATATTTTGAGATACCTTTTATTGTCTTAAATCTCCTTATTGGACACTGATTGCAATCATTTTTTTAATTTGCCCTATTTCGTTCGTCTTTGTTACTTTCTTCCGTTTGTTTTGTTTTGAGATTAGAATTTCCGAATTTGTAACTTAACGCTATTCTAAAGTATCTGGTATCATAAAATCCTTTATTCGCAACTTCTATCCCATTTCTAACACCTTTGTTGTTGAAATCATATTCCTTGAACAAATTATTCCCGTGTAAAGAAATTTGTAATTTTTTATCCAGAAACATCATTCTAAAAAAGGCATCCATTTGTGTTTTGGAACCATTCTCTACCAGGTCGCCGGATCGGGCAGGCGGCATGTAACTTAAAACAAACCCCAAAGACAAGGTTTTGCTTTTATTTAATATAAAAGTATTGCTGGTATATATTCGACCATTAAAAATATCCATCGACTTGGGAGTAACCGGATAAATTTGTGATCTTGAATAAGCATAGAAAACTACCAGCATATTGTAATTTTGCCACCAACCGAGCTTGTTGTAAGAATATGCCTGTCCTATACCTATGTCATAGGAATCAAAATAATTTAATCTTTTTACTTCCTTGATATGATCTTCGTCGTTTAAGAAAGTTACCTGTGCAAAGTTGTCTTTCTCAATGGAAAAAAACACCCCCGTTTGTAAATAATCTTTGTACATATAAGATAGCTCTAAATTATGGGAAATTGCCGGTTTCAAAAACGGATTTCCTTCCATATAGTAATACTGACCGGAATAGAACCTGAATGGATTTACCGAATTAAAATCAGGTCTGCTTATTCTTTTGTTGTAGCTTAATGAATACTTATTTTTATCATTTGCAGAATAACTCATATGGAAGGTTGGGAAAATTTCCAAATAGTTGTGTTTTGTGTTTTGCCCTGTCGTTTGGGAAACGCCTTCGGTTTGGGTGCTTTCCAATCGTAAGCCCAACTGCATTTCCAATTTTTCTCCGAATTTTTTATTTCCCGATACATACAAGGCCTGTATATTTTCCGTATAATCGAACACATTGCTTTTGGAAAGGTCTATAAGAGGAGTACCGCCGGTAGTATCAAAATAATTTGTATCACCATTGGTTTGAGTGAAAGTGAGTTTTCCACCATAACTAAGGTTTATAAACTTTAAGGGGTGCTTCATATCTATTTGTGCAGAATAATTGTTTATGTTCAACCCTCCCGAATTAGCGACAGAATAATAACTGTTTTCTATTAATTCCTGACCCTTATTAAAAGTATTAGTGCCAAAACTATTGTTTCTGTCGTTGTTATAGTTAAAATAATCAAACTTTATATCTAATGCTCTTCCCAAAGTGTCTAAAGCTATAGTAGAGAACCAACCAACGGAGTTTAATCTTCTTTCGGCATTACTATGTGTTTTTGTGATAAGAGTGGAGTCGACAGCTCCCGTAGTATAGTCGGATAAGGTTATTCTGTTTATAGAGGAGGAACCCGGTTTATTATAGCTTGCCACATATTGTATCCCCATATTCCATTTTTTAGTTATTTGATAGTCTATAAGCCCTCTGGCACTTAGCATATTAGTGTAACTTTTTCCATTACTTTTACTATCCCATTTTTGTGAGGGATAAAGGGTTTCACTTCCGTCTGTTAATTTTTTCTCTCCGTTTGAATAGTTCCCGCTCAACGAAATGGTGAGTTTGTCCTTATTATAGTTAAAACTCCCTCCCACATTGCCTGTGCCGTAAACTCCCTGATTGTAACCGGTGTTTAAAATACCGTTCCATGAGTTGGACTTCGCTTTTTTCAGCACGATATTAACAATTCCACTATTGCCTTCCGCCTCATATTGTGCCGGCGGTGCGGTGATAACCTCTATGCTTTTGATATTGTCCGAAGGAATGGATTTAAGGTAATTTATCAGATCATCTTCCGAAAGTTGTACTAACCGGTCGTTTACCATCACGGACATTCCGCTTTTACCAATCATGCTTATCTTGTCGTTATCTACTATTATGCCGGGTGTTACCTTCAAAGCCTCTACGGCATCGCCGCCGGAGGCGGCAATAGAATTTTCGACGTTAAAAACCAGCCTGTCTACCTTTCTCTCGAACAACTTCTTTTGCCCGGTTACAACCACCGATTGTATCTCTTTTTCCTGTATGGCTTTAATATTTCCCAAATCCAAGTCGTTCGTCAGGTCTATATCCTGAGAATAGAGAACGACTCCTATCTGCTTAATCTGCAAAGTATAAGTACCTTGTGGCAGGTCGGAGAAAGTGAAACTTCCGTCTTCCCGTGTGAGTTCGTTTCTGATGATGGAATCTTTTATCGAGAGGGTTACATCTGCAATATCTAAGGGTGTATTTTGGCTATCGACTGCTTTTCCTGAAATACTCAGTTCCTGAGAGAAGATTATCATCCCGATAAACAAAAAGAACGATGTTAGATAAATTTTCATAACCATATTTTTTTAAATCAATTTTTAGCTAATAATATAATCAAGCGAATATTTAATACGAAAATATACTGTTTTCATATAAAAACAAATACCATAAATGTGGTATTTTTGTAACCCAAACACGTTATTTTATAACATTGCATCATTTTTAGTGTAAAATAATATAATCCTCCTGTAGTAACAAGGCGTATGGTGGTTGAATTGTATAAGGACGTCAGTCTTTCAGCTTTTCCAGAAGAGCACTTTTATAATTCCTGCTTATGGGAAGGGATATATCATCGCCGATGTATACACTATTCCCCTCGATATAGCTGATATGTTCCATATTGATTAAAAAAGAACGGTGTATGCGACAGAAAATATTGTATTCGTCCAGTTTTTTCTCAAAATCTTTCATTTGTGCCAAGACCATAAATGTTTGTTTTTTCGTGCGCACCTTCACGTATTCCCAAGCCGCTTCTATATATAGTATATCAGACGTCCGGACTTTTACCAGTTTTTTATCTACTTTGAGCCAAAGAAACTTGTTGTTGTTCAGCTTCTTTTTATTCCTCTTTAGCTCAATAACCTCTATGGCAAAATTAACTGCCTCCACAAAACGGTTATATCGAAAGGGTTTTAACAGGTAATCAATTACTTTTAAGGGGTAGCATTTCAGGGCATAATCCTGAGAGGCGGTAGTTATAATTACTTCCGCATCTAAGGGAACCATCCGCAGGAAGTTGATACCGTCCATTTCCGGCATACATATATCCAAAAATATAAGGTCTGTGGTTATGTTTTCTTTTACTGCGATATAATCCTTAGGGTTGTCAAACGAGGCAACAAGTTCCAGAGTATCCAGTTTTTTGATATAACTGACCAGCAATTCGGATGCCATTGGCTCGTCCTCTATAATTATACATTTGATTTTGGTTCCCATAAAGTATCTTTACATTGAGCAATTTAGTTAAGTTGACCTATCAAAGGTAAGAAAATATAATTATTAAATTAAGATATAATAAAATTAGGGCATGGTTTTGGGCGTGTCCCTGTCGGGTCGGGCTATCCGTTTGAACCTACATTGAATTTCTTAAAACCTTGTCGTGAACTCATAACTGAAGAATTAACATGACCCGGAATATATCCTCCTTTGAACTGATATTTAATGAATACTTTCCGGAGTATTGGAGTTCCAGCCGTTTCTTTATGTTATTTAGCCCGATTCCTCCCGGAATAAATGTTTCCTCATTGGGGTTTGACGAATAAACGGAGTTTTCGATAAGAAAATTGATGTTGTTTTTATTGACCTCAATGGATATATTGATGTAAGCCTCTTTGTGGTGTAGAATGCCGCTATACTTATATGCGTTCTCAACAAAAGGGAGCAAAAGCATCGGGGCGACAACGGCGTTTTCAGAATGGTTCTCATATCTGAAATCTATGTTTTGTCCGTATTTTCCTCTGGAAAGGTTAAAATCCATATAAGCCTTGAGATAGTTGACCTCTTTAGTCACGGGAACTTTGCCTACGTCGCAGTCATATAACACATATCTCAACATTTCCGATAATTGCATGATCTTTTCAGAGGTTTTTTCATTATCTAAATAGCTTAATGTATAAATTGTATTCAACGAGTTAAATAAAAAATGCGGATTTATCTTTGACTTTAACAATTCCAATTGGGAGACGGCTTGCTGTTCTTTAAGTTTATTGATAACGGACTGGTTTTTGTAATACTCCTGTTGCAGTATGAACAATTCGCTGGCAAAGAATGCACATAAATTGAAGAATACGAATATGATCATGGAAAAAGGAGTATACCAGTCCCTTTCTCCTCTGATGAACAGATACCTCGTCTCGGTGAGATTCTCGATAAGCAGGTTCACTATTGTCATCAAAGACAGCAAACCGATGGTTTTTAACCGATAGTTGAAAGTTTTGCTCTTTTTCTTCCAGTATATATTGCAATTAAAAATGGCACATTGGGAAAGAACGACCATAGAGGCATTCCATGCGGCAAAATCCAGAGGTAGTTGTATCTGTCCCAGATACAAAAATACCCAGACTACTGCCCATATTCCTGCGTTTATCCCGATTTTTCTCAAAGAGTAATTTGTCGGTTGCATAGTTTTTAATTCAAGTAGAAATGTCGAATCCATGCGAAATATAATAAAATTAATTCAATCAGAAATCGACAAATGTTCCTGTCGGGCTAAAAAACCGGGCATAGTACAACTCATGTTAGTTATCAATTTTCCTATCTGCTCAATAGATTCTGCTAATTTCCCGATTTGGTTTTTAGGCATGGGAACCTGATAACGCACAGGGGGAATTACGAGAAAACACATTCCTCCTCCCATAGGCGTTAGGTTGAATTGTAAAGAACGATCTCTCATGGATATATTTATATCGGAAAGGTCTATTTGGTTAAGTGTTTCCAATAATTTTTCGTGAAGGTTTAATTGTCGGATTATTTCTCTGGCGACGGGAGAATAGCTTTTTGTATAAAAATAACAACCGCTTCTTCGAGATTGAAGTTTGATTATCCATTTTTCATCCAGATCAACCTGCCAGGCGGCAGATAATTGCAGGTCGTATAAACCTCCCAGAAATTTGTTTTTTCTAACCAATATCAATCTTACGTTTTTGATATGGTCGGGGACTTTCGTGAACCCCTTTGCACCATAACGTCCCCAATATGGTGCAAAATAAGAGTACACAGTATTCATGCAAATATCTTGTTGTTCTTTTCTTAAAAATCCGAACTCTATCATAAGGTATGTTTTTTTCGCTTTTATACGGCAGGAAATCCTTCAAGATTATTAGGCATAACCTCCTCCGTAGGCTCTTCTTCTTCCGTTTCTTCGTTTTCATATGTCCATTCTTTTTTAATTTCTTCTAATGACATAGGTTTGAACAAAGGCTCCTTAACGACAAATTTAAGCCAGATAAAGGCAAAGACCACAGTTATGCCTACCAAAATTCCCGTAAGGGCATAAATGGTCGGAGCCATAGACGGTTCGGGTGCGATATTGAGGATACAATACAGCATTCCTGCCGAACCTGCGATTTGCGGCAACGGATACAGCGGAGTACGATAAGGACGTTTTGCCTCCGGATAACGGATTCTCAGAATAATTACATTAATATGGGCAATAATATAGCACACCAACCAAGAACAGCAGGCAGCCATGATAAATACCACAATATTACCGGCATTTCCGATTCCTCCGACATAGAACAAAGTAATTATGGAAAACATAAACACGATTCCCAAAAAAGGAGTTTTGAAACGTTTGTGTATCAGACCGAAGAAACGAGGAAGTTCTCCGTTTATTCCCATTCCGTACAACATTCTCGGAACTACTCCGATTACGGTATTCAATGTACTGGCACTGGCAAAGATAGATACAATTGCGATTATCAACGCTCCGTATTTTCCCAGAACGGCTTGCGCCACCAGAATATGAGGAGCATTTGAGGTTGCGAGCTGTTCTATCGGCACATATTTAAGTGAGGCAAATCCATACAACAGATTGACTATGAAAATAATGATAAGCCCTGCTGTCATTGCACGCGGGATATTTTTATTGGGATTAATGGTCTCCTGAGCCATAGGGGCAACAAATTCGATTCCCATATATAACCATATAGCCAGAGCAGTAAGTCCTAAAACTTTCCAACCTAACGGATTAAAAGGCATTTCAGGCAACACGGGAGCAGCCTCTCCCATTTCGAGTAACCCGATAACTCCTAAACCTACCAAAGCTGTTACCATAACTATGGTGAAGACAATCTGAGATTTGGCAAAAATATCTACACCAATGATGTTCAACAATGTCAGGATAAAAAGAATCCCTACTCCCCATATCATAGGATTGATAAACGGAGTGAAATTTTCTGAAATGATAGACCCTGCAATGGATAATTCTGCGGGACCTGCCAGTATATTAGGGATTAAAAAACCGCTTATAGTTGCCACCACTGCCGGCAAAGCTCCCATTGCTACTCGTGTGTAAGAGCGTATTCCTCCTGCGGTAGGCATCATACAAGCCAGCTCGGAATAAGTTTGTGCGGAGAAATGTTGAAGTATCCATGCACAAGCCATAGCAATGACGAATCCTGCACCGGCAATTCCCATGCCCTGTCCCAAAGTTACCAATGTTCCTGATGCTACTACTAATCCTATTCCGACCGCTAAGCACGACCAAAACTTTAACTTTCTTTCCAAATGTTCCATACCGGTTTATTTTATATTGGTTTCATTGATGGTTTCAACCAGTGCATCACAAGCCTTGAAGATCAACTCCCGCGTAATGGTCAGGGGAGGCATCATACGAAAGACATTTCCATATCTTCCGCAAGGAAGCATGATAATCCCTTTGTTCAGCATTCTGATTACAATATCTCCTATTCTGTCTTTATCCAGAGGTTTGCGTGTATTTCTGTCTTCTACCAGTTCGATGCCTATCATCAGCCCTCTTCCCCTCACCTCTCCTATGTTAGGTGTGGTTTCCATAGCTTTTCGGAGTCTATTCATCGTTTCTTCACCTACTTCAGCTACCCTGTTTATCAAAGCATTGTCGTCTTCTGTGAGAATATCTATGTTGGTCATGGTCACCGCTGCGGATATTCCGTTTGCCGCAAAGGTGTTTGGCATACTTCCTTCGGATACTTTTAAAGCAAGGTCTTTTCTCACGGTGCATCCTGCCATCGGCATATCTCCTCCCATACCTTTTCCCCAAGTAATGATGTCGGGCGTAATGTTTGTATGCTCTACCACCCACATTTTTCCCGATCTTCCGGCTCCGGCTTGTACTTCATCGGCAATAAACAAAGCTCCGTTCTTTTCACAGGCGGCTTTTACTTTCTCTATAAAACTCGCCGACAGTGGAATATACCCGCCTTCTCCTTGTATAGGTTCAAGTATTACGGCAGCTACGTCATCGGCTCCGGTGTAAGGAGTGTTTAGGAGGTAGTCCAGATAATCCGCACAGAAGTCTTCGCATTCTTCTTTGGTTTTTGTTCCGAAAGGAAACCGGTAGAAATAAGGAAAAGGAACGTGGATTACACCGGGTATATGGGTATTTCCCTTATGGTAATTCTCTCCGGTAGTTAAACTTCCCGAAGTTGTCCATACTCCGTGATATGCTCCGTGGAAAGCGACAACCTGCTGACGCCCGGTTACTTTTTTCGCTACTTTTATTGCGGTTTCCACAGCTCCGCTCCCTCCCTGAGAGAAAAAGGTAACACAATTGTTTTTAAGACCGTTAGGCATAACGGAGGCTATTTTTTCCGCCAGTTTTGTGCGAAGTTCACTTCCTCCGTCGGATGCGTGCATCAGGTGTGTCATTTGTTTTTGTATGGCTTCCAACACGCGCGGATGGCATCTGCCCACAGAGTTTACGGCAACTCCCGCAGTGATGTCTATCAGCGTGTTACCGTCAATACATTTTACGGTTGAGCCTCTCCCTTGTGAAAAAATAAAGGGAAAACGCCCTGCTCCACGCGCCATAGTTTCTGTTTGATCCGACCTTTGTAAGTACTCCAAAGTCTTACGTCCCGGAAGTGAGGTTATCATCAACGGAGCTTCGCTAAAATTTAATTTAGCTAATTCTTCTTCACTAATTCTGCTTTTTATGATATTTTCTATATACATGACTTCTATTTTTTGATTATTTTGATTAATTAGGATAATAAGGCTTCTTTAACTGCCTTGAACACGATCTCTCCGTTTAGAACATTCAATCCCAATGCCAACGTTTCATCCTCAGCAACAGCTCTTTCCCAGCCTTTATTTGCAATAGCAATGGCATAAGGCAGCGTGGCATTGGTTAAAGCCATAGTAGAGGTACGCGCTACGGCTCCGGGCATATTGGTAACGCAATAATGGATAACTCCGTCTACCGTGTAAATCGGATTTTCATGAGATGTAGGTCGGGAAGTTTCAAAGCATCCTCCCTGATCAATGGCTACATCAACCATCACTGAGCCTTTCTTCATCTGGGAGACCATTTCTCGTGTTACCAATTTAGGTGCTTTCGCCCCGGCAATTAACACGGCTCCTATGGTTAAATCGGCTTGTTTAAGTTCTTCCGTTACGGTATAAGGGTTATACATCAATACTTTACAGTTTGCAGGCATAATGTCGTCCAAGTATCTTAGCCGGTCGAGGTTAATATCAAAGATGGTCACGTCTGCACCCATTCCGCAGGCTACTTTTGCAGCATTGGTTCCTACGATACCTCCGCCAATGATAACAACTTTAGCGGGAGCAACTCCGGGAACTCCTCCCAATAAAATTCCGTTCCCTCCCTGAGGCATTTCCAAAAAACGTGCGCCCTCCTGCACAGACATTCTCCCGGCAACTTCACTCATAGGCTGAAGAAGAGGTAGTTTTTTGTCCGCAGTTTGTACGGTTTCATAAGCAATAGCCACGCATTTGCTGGTTACAAGGGCTTCCGTTTGTTTTGGGTCTGCTGCTAAATGCAGATATGTAAACACGATCTGTCCTTCGCGTAACAATTCATATTCGCTGGGCATAATTTCCTTTACATGCATAACCATCGCTGCTCGTGCGAAAATCTCCTCCGGAGTGTTTACTATCTCCGCTCCTGCAGCCTGATAGGCTTCATCGGAAAATCCACTACCCTCTCCGGCGTGGGATTCTACCAACACTTTGTGTCCGTTTTTAATCATTAGGTCTACTCCCGCAGGGGTCATACTTACCCTTTTTTCTGCTTGTTTGATTTCTTTTAATATTCCTACTACCATAATTTTAAGATTTTTGTTATTTTTTATGATTTTTTATAGACACAAAATTACGTTATTAAAGTTCTCGTAAAAATATTTTTTCAATGAATGGGGGTATTTTTCAAATAAAGTGCATTTTTTAACCCATAAAGCATAATTTAACAGGGGGTATATATTCCAAATTATTTATATTTTTTAGTAATTATATTTTTTTAAAGGGGGGTATAATTGGAAATTCTTATTTTTTGACGGCAAAAATATTTATCTTATTTCTCCTCGACGGATAATAATAAGTAGCTGAAATTGTTATTGTTACGGCATCAGATTCCCGTAAAACTCCTTAGGTTTATTCTTTATCTTGATTTGTTTTTAAAGTGGTGCATATAATTCAGTCTAACGGACAAAGATCAGCATCTTTAAATTGTATAAAAATGGGGGGTTGCGTTTTCATAATGCCGCTACATTTTTGGTAAACATTGTATCAATGATTTTACAGACAGTTTATATTGCAGATATATGAAAGTATATTGTATTTTTGCTTTCAAAACAATGCAAATTATTATTGCAGGAATATTCAACTAAGGTAATTATGGATATACAAGAGATAAAAGAGCGGCTAAGCATACTAATTTTTTATTCATAACTTTTGAGTGTAATCAAAGCTAACGATAATACGGAGTTCAGAAAATTTCAGCCTGAAAGATGTCTATTAAGCCGATTTTTCACGATTTATAAAAAAAGGTTTACTTTTGCTTGTCTTTTTTACAATTTAGCTTAGATTAAAATGAATTTTAACTCCCTTTTTCGTAAAAAAAGTATTTCTGACTTACAGGATATTACCCAAACATCCCGATTAAATAAGGTATTAACAAGTAGGGACTTAACTTTTTTCGGAATCGCAGCAATTATAGGAGCCGGTATTTTCAGCACTATCGGACGGGCGTCTTATGAAGGAGGTCCTGCAATTTCCCTGCTTTTTATTCTGGTAGCCATTGCCTGCATTTTTACAGCCTTATGTTATGCGCAGTTTGCCTCAATAATTCCTGTGAGCGGAAGCGCATATACCTATGTTTATGCCTCATTGGGAGAGATATTTGCATGGACGATAGGCTGGGCTTTAATTTTAGAATATGCCGTTTCCAACATGGTTGTTGCCATTTCATGGTCAGGATATTTCACCTCTATGCTAAAAGGTTTTGGTATTAACTGGCCCGGCTGGCTTGCAATTGATTATGGGAATGCCTTCAGGGCTTTTTCCGAAACTCAGACGGTTCCGGTAAACCGCCTTACGGACAACGATATAAAATGGGCACAAATTTATCAATCTGCACCTGAGATTGGGGGAATGAAAATTATCTTTAATCTTCCGGCAGGCTTAATAACCCTTTTAGTCACTACTTTAGCCTATATAGGAATAAAAGAATCCACACGGGTAAGCAATGCATTAGTCTGGATTAAACTAACCGTTATTGTCGGGATAATTCTTGTAGGTGCATTTTATGTAAGACCGGAAAACTGGTCTCCTTTTATGCCTAACGGAGTAGGAGGAGTGATGGGCGGAGTGGCTGCCGTATTTTTTGCTTTTATCGGGTTCGACTCCATTTCCACCACTGCGGAAGAATGTAAAAACCCTCAAAGGGATTTACCCCGTGCGATGATTTCCTGCATTATTATCTGTACCGTATTATATGCATCAATAGCTCTGGTCTTAACCGGAATGGTCAATTATAAAGAATTAAGGGTCGATGATCCTCTGGCTTATGTTTTTGGTAAGATAGGTCTGAATTTTGTTGCAGGGATTATTTCCGTCAGTGCCGTGATTGCCATGACCGGAGCTATTCTGGTTTATCAGATAGGACAACCCAGAATATGGATGACTATGAGCCGTGACGGTCTTCTCTGGAAACCGTTCGGAAAGATACATAAAAAATACCACACTCCCGGATTTGCCACCATTGCTGCCGGATTTTTTGTTGGGATACCCGCAATGATGATAGATATGCAGGTAGTGGTCGACCTGACCAGTGTAGGCACTTTTTTTGCCTTTATTTTGGTTTGTTCCGGAGTATTGTTTTTAGATTATAAAGGATATTCAAAACACGCTAAATTTAAAATGCCTTATATCAACGGACAATATTGGATACTTCTGCTATTTTGCATTGGGGTCGGGTTCTTTCTGACTCAGACGAACTATAAGGAAATCGTAAAAGAAAAACCCTTATTGATTGTTTTTTGGATGGTTTGGCTGGGTCTGTCCCTAACCTCCATAAAATATAAATTCTCTTTACTTCCGGTTTTAGGAATTTTGTTTAACCTGTATTTAATGACCGAATTAGGATGGTCTAACTGGTATATGTTTATTATCTGGTTACTTATCGGTTTAACTATCTATTTCCTGTATGGACGGAAAAACAGTAAACTTTCACAACTGATGGAAACAAATAAACCGACACCTTAAACAGAACTTAAAACTCCATGAATTTACATTCATTATTCAGAAGAAAAAAAATATCGGATATAGAAGCAGAACAAGCGGAAAGTTCATCCCTACATAAGATTTTAGGAGTGAGAGACCTCACTTTTTTGGGAGTAGCCGCTATTATAGGAGCCGGAATTTTCAGCACTATCGGTCGTGCAGCCTATGAAGGAGGACCTTCTGTTTCCCTGTTATTTATCTTTGTTGCTACCGCCTGCATTTTTACGGCTTTATGCTATGCCCAGTTTGCCTCTATGATTTCCATCAGTGGAAGTGCATATACTTATACCTATGCCTCATTAGGCGAGATTTTTGCATGGATTATCGGGTGGGCACTTCTCTTGGAATATGCCGTTTCCAACATGGTTGTCGCTATTGCATGGTCGGAATATTTCACTACTTTTCTGGCTGGTTTTGGCATACATTGGCCTGCCTGGCTCGAAATTGATTACAGTTCGGCGAGAGAAGCATACGAACAGATACAGGCAGGAGATTTTGGAGATTATGTTCCCGAGTCGGTATCCAAAGCAGCCCATACTTACAATACGGCTCCTGAACTGGGAGGAATTAAAATACTGTTCGATCTTCCTGCCGGACTGATTACTTTACTCATTACTTTTATTGTCTATATAGGAATAAAAGAATCTAAAAACCTAAGTAATTGGCTGGTTATATTAAAATTAGGCGTTATTATTTTGGTCATCATTGCCGGAGCTTTTTTCGTGAAACCGGAAAACTGGTCTCCTTTTATGCCTAACGGAATAGGAGGAGTGATGGGCGGAGTGGCTGCCGTATTTTTTGCTTTTATCGGGTTCGACTCTATTTCCACTACTGCAGAAGAAGCTAAAAATCCGCAAAAAGACCTACCAAAAGCCATGATATATTGTTTGATAATCTGTACTCTTCTGTATGTCATACTATCTTTAATTTTAACCGGAATGGTCAATTATAAAGAGTTACGGGTCGATGATCCTCTGGCTTATGTTTTTGGAAAGGTAGGAATGAATTTTATCGCCGGGATTATTTCCATCAGTGCCGTAATCTCCATCACCAGTACCTTATTGGTCTATCAAATAGGGCAACCCAGAATATGGATGTCTATGAGTCGTGACGGATTACTGGGCAAAAGATTCAGTAAGATAAACACAAAATATAAAACTCCGGGATTTTCCACCATTTTAACCGGAATTATCGTCGGGATTCCTGCCATGTTTCTGGATATGCAGTTTGTCGTAGACTTAACCAGCGTAGGAACTTTCTTTGCTTTTATATTGGTCTGTTCCGGAACTTTATACCTAGACCAAAAAGGGGAGACTAAAAAAGCTAAATTTAAAATTCCTTACATCAACGGACAATTCATTATTGGAATAAGTTTTCTCGCAGGATTATATTTTCTTCTGTTTCAAACGAATTACCAAAAAATAATTCAGGAAAAGCCTCTGGTGCTTATTTTTTGGATGGTTTGGCTCGGGTTGTCAATAACGGCTTTAAAATATAAATTCTCCCTACTTCCCTCTATGGGAATTTTATTCAATTTATATCTAATGACCGAGTTAGGATGGTCTAACTGGTATATGTTTATTATCTGGCTGGTTATAGGATTAACCATTTACTTCCTTTATGGATACAGAAAAAGCAAGCTAAACAATAAGGTATAAAATTATTATATTGACCCTCTGGCTTTTAATTCCAAATATTTATTGATAGTATTGATGGTCAGATTCTGAGGTTCGGTAAGGATGGACTGGATACCATATTTTTTCAGTTCATTAACGATAAGTTCTTTGTCGAAATGTGCCTTTTCAGCGATTATTTTTTGGTAAATTTCTCTGGTATTTTTAGGTGTCTTATCAATTAACTTTTTCAATTCCACATTTTTAAAGAAAATAACAATAAGCAGGTGATTCTTTGCAATTGCCTTTAAATAAGGAAGTTGTCGGTGCAAGGAATCCATATTTTCAAAATTTGTATAGAGAAAAAGTAAACTTCGATGACTTATTTTGCGTTTAATGTCTGCGTATAACCTCCCGAAGTCGCTTTCGGAAAAATCGGTCTTAATGCCGTATAAGGTCTCCAGAATTAACTGCATTTGGAACTTTCTTCTTTCTGCAACAACCTGATTTTCAACCTTTCGTGAAAAAGTAAATAATCCGGCTTTGTCATTTTTTTGTAAAGCCACATTGGAGATCACCAGACTGGCATTAATCGCATAATCTAATAAGGATAAACCCTCAAAAGGCATCATCATTACCCTGCCTTTGTCAATAACCGAGTAAATAGGCTGTGCCCTTTCATCCCGGAATTGGTTCACCATAAGGATATTTCGTTTAGCCGTTGCTTTCCAGTTAATGTTCCGGATGTCATCACCCGGCACATATTCTTTGATTTGCTCAAATTCCAGAGTATTTCCGATCTTCCGTATTTTTTTTAATCCATATTCATGTAACCGATTGGTAAAAGCCCGCAGGTCATACTTCTGGAGCTGAAGAAAAGAAGGATATACCGCAATATTTTTTCCTTCGGAAAAGACATATCGTTTCCGTATCAAACCCAGTGGACTTTCTGCATAGACATTGAGCCTCCCGAACGAATAAACACCCCGCCTGGTCGGGCGAATCGGGTAGGTATAATTTTTGACCTCACCTGATTTGAGTTTTACCTTGAATAAAAAATCACGAATCTGGAATTGAAACGGAATTTCGTCAATCACCCGTAGATATACCGGGAAAGCATATGAACTTTCAAAGGTGATATGTACCGGATTTTCATCTCCGTTACTGAATTTTTCAGGGAGCAGGCGGTTAGCTTTTACTCCGTCGGAAGACAGATAAAGAAGAAAAATATCGGCTAAGGTTGTCAGTAAAAATAACGGAAAGGCGAATTTTAAGATAATAAATAACGGTTCTATGAAATACGAAATAATAAAAACTATCACGAACCCTAGAATAATCAGGAATAGGCGTTCGCTAAGATAAAGTGATTTAAAGAATTTTAACACGGTTATCTTGGTATTTCAATTCCTTCCATAATTTGTTTAACTACCATTGTCGGGGTCAGTCCTTCCATTTCTCTCTCGGGAGTCAGGATAATTCTGTGTTTCAATACAGATGGAGCAATATATTTTACATCATCGGGGGTAATGAAATCTTTCCCTTGTAAGGCGGCATAGGCTTTTGCTGCATTCAGTATCGCAATGGATGCTCTTGGCGAAGCTCCCAGATACAGGTTAGGATTGGTGCGGGTAGAAGTGACTATCTGGGCGATGTACCCGACCAGAGAATCTTCAACATGTACCTGTTTGATGAGATTTTGGAAGGTTACAATTTCCTCTGCGGAGATCACAGGGTTAACCATATCTATCTCATTTTGGGCTTGCATTCCGTTGTGTTTTTTGATGATTTCAATTTCCTCTTGCAATTCAGGATAATTAACTTCAATCTTAAATAAAAACCGGTCAAGTTGAGCCTCCGGTAACCGGTAAGTTCCCTCTTGTTCCACCGGATTTTGAGTGGCTAAAATGGTAAACGGACGGGAGAATACCTGCGTTTTTCCATCCACTGTGATTTGTCTTTCAGCCATCACTTCAAACAAAGCTGCCTGAGTTTTTGCCGGCGCACGGTTTATCTCATCAATCAGGACGATATGAGAAAAAACAGGACCTTTTTTAAATTCAAAATCCGTTGTTTTTTCGTTGAAGACATACGTCCCGATGACATCCGAAGGCATAAGGTCGGGCGTGAACTGTATCCTGCTGAACGGAGCGGAAATGCATTTGGCAACAAGTTTGGCTGTAATTGTTTTTGCAACTCCGGGAACGCCCTCTATGAGCACATGTCCATCGGATAAAATCGCAGTGAGGATTAGGTCTATGGCAGTATCCTGTCCTACGATCACTTTTTTGATTTCGTCACGTATTTTACCTGTTGCTGTCTTTAATGCAGATAAATCCATTCGGTTCCGGTATGGGAAGGTTTCGTTTTCCATTTGTTATATTTTTTTATAGAATAGGTCTATGGTTTTATTTATAATTTTTAAGTCCTCCTCCGAAGAAGAAGACGAGTGTTGATTTTTTTGAATTAAAGATACGATTTTATCTGTAATCTCTCTCGAAACTCCTGATTTAAGATGAAGTTTTTCCGAAAAATTTTCGTCTATGATTTCTATATCCATAAAGTAACGTCCTTTGACAAAGTATAAAAAATATTTGATCTTCTTATCAATAATATCCTGATGTTCCCGGCTGTTGTAATATAAATTCCCGATGGTTTTGGTAAACTCAACGGTTGTATTTGTCAAAGGTTTAATTATCGGAATGATTCTTTGTAATCTTTTGCCAAAGAAAATAACATAAAAAATAACGCCGGTAAGCAAAATTCTCCATGCCCAAACTAAAGGAGGATTGGCATAAATATACATCATAATTCCTTCGGGAGGAGTTTTTATGGATTTTTTGTATTCATCCCAGAGAATAGTTCTTTTATTAGGATAATTGAGAGAGTTAACAGCGTATGTATAGTTATCTTTCAACATAAAATAATTAGAAAATGCTTCGGGAAAGAGGTGAAGATAAAAGTATCCTTTGCCGTATTTCTGTTTAATAAAATTCACTCTTTTCTTTCCGGAATTTGTAAACTCTCCCAAAATAACAGAATTAATAGTATCTATCTTCTTGAAGTAAGCAAACCGGGTAATTTTTTCAAACTTATATTTAGTATTCTGAAAAGAGGGATTCGTAAGATACATTTGTACATTTGAAAAATCTTTATTTAAAACATAATAAGTTGTTTCCGTGTCCAAATTCAGTTCTTTTAGAATTTCTTCCGGGATATGGGTCGAAACAAGAAATACATCATTTCCGTTATGTACAAAATCCAGAAGAAGGTCTGTATCTGCATCGGAAATTGGGTCTTTATTGATAATGAAGTAAAAATTATCGGAATCGCTATTATATTTATCCAGATGAGAAGCAGGCGTTTCTTCAATGAGGTCTATTTTTTTATCCGGAAACAATTTAGGCATTTCTTTATACAGAACATACGCACCAAAGGGAATTTTATCTTTAGCCGAATATGTAACCGTCCAATCAATGGGTTTAGGCTTTGTATATTCCAGATACATCATCAACCCTATGATCAATATAAAGATTCCTATATATATTTTTAATTGTTTGCTCAATTTTACCTTATTATAAATTAGATATTAGTTGTTGCACCTCAGAAAATTTATTTTTTGCCATATTAAAATCAGATTCTCCTGCTCTGTGGTCTCCATACCAGCAATAATCAAAAACAAAAGATACTTCCTTAAAAAGGTCTTTCAATTGCAGGTTTTTTATCTCATAAAAATATTCGTAATTTGTTTTTTGATACTCATAGTTTATTAATTGCTGATTCGTCATCAGTTTCAGCAGTTTTAAATAGTAAAAACGGATAGCTAACCGATAGTCTTGTTCTTTAACGGCATTTTGTATTAACTTATCGAAGTTTACCGTATTGATATTTTTTTCTACCTCTTCCGCAGATAAGTCGTCTTTATCATTCCTGCCCAGAGATCTCTTAAATTTTTTATAGAAGAAAACAATCCCGATACTGATCAGGATAAGTGACAGGAATATCAATATATACCATAAGACCTGCCTGCCCGAAACGGTATCAGCCCGTAGATTAAAGTCAAATAACTCATTTAGAAAATCTATAAACTTATTATATATCCATGTAAGAAATCGGGTAAGAATATTAGGCTGTTGGATGGGTTCTTCATATACAAAATCTTTTCCGGTATAAATCTCCGAAGGCTTCTCAGGGAGGGTTCTCGGATAAATCTTAGACCGGTCATATAAAAGAGAATCCCCTTTGGCAAATACGTTCATACATGCCATCAAAAATATTATTACTGTATATTTACTTTTTCTCATGTGTAAAGCAGAGCCAAAACTTTAATCTGAATTTTCTTTTTCTCCTATCGTATCAATTTCTCCTTTTATGCCTGTTCCCTGCCTGTTTTCAATAACACTGTAATATAAAAAACATATTCCGATAAAAATAATAGAATACAGAATACATCCGAAAGCCGAACCAAGACCGGTTAATGCGCTTCCTAACAATATGGAAAAGGAACTGTCCGAATTTCCGCTAACGATTCCCATAATAAAGTTAAAATAAATAAAAATGATACCGGGAAGTTGAAGTAAGTACGCAAAGAAATAACCGATAAATCCTATCAATAACATAAATAAAAAGGTTTTCCAGAAAATACCGGTAGTAAATTTATAACTCCGTTTAAACGATTCGATTATCCCTGCGTCTTCCAATATTATAAAAGCCTGGAAAAAGGTGAGTTTAATAGAGAAATGAAACACTCCTACAAAAAATATCAGGAATAAAAGTAACATAAGAAAAGCACCTATTGTTCCGAGAAAGAGGGGAATAAAACAAATTCCATAGGCTATTATTAACAGTACGAAAAGTAATAGTTGTGCTCCCAGAACCTTTCCTAAATATCTTCTACTGGTGCTCCAAAGGGAAGCAGTGGTTATCTCTTCTTCATTTTTATATAATTTCACATATGCATAACTTGCAGTAGAAACAAAAGATATAGCTAAAAATGACCCTGCAAAGAATAAAAACAGGTATGGAAGAAATCCTATAAATTCTTCGGGGGCACTCGTTCCTGTATAGGGGCTTGCTCCCATAAAAGAAGTAAGGGTAAAATTAAAATAATTATTGAAGAACAGGAATGTGAAGACCCCAAATAACAAAAGAGCAGGAGTACAGATATAAAACAATCCTGAAAATAAAGATTTATAGTTTATTTTCACAAAATTTATGGTATCGCTAACCATATTGCTTATCGTTCGGTCTTTTAAAAACTCAATCTTCTGTCGGGAATCCATAATTATCAAATTTTTTTCTTAATTGTTTAGGGTATATGATATAATAGAACACAATAATACAAAGAGAAACAGCAATAATAGAAAGTGCTATGGGCAGGGGCATTAAGGAATGTCGGGTAACAAAACTTTCCAGAAATCCGGCACAGACAAAAAACGGAAGGGTGCTAAAAGAGATTTTCATTCCGTCCCGGAATCCTTTTTGTACAGATTGCAACCGGGTAAAGGTTTTAGGGAATAAAAGACTGTTTCCCAGAATAAGTCCGGCGGAGCCGCAAACTATAATAACAAAAATTTCAAATACTCCGTGAATCCATATTATTGAGTTTGCCCTGATGCCTACTCCGTGTTGGATAAGAAAACCATCAAAAGTCCCGACCATCACCCCGTTGTAAAACAAAATAACGATAGGGATTATCGGGGTAAATATCCCCCCTACAAAGGAATTAAATCCTACTTTTATATTATTGGTAGTAATGTAAAGAAACATAGCCCATGCAGACATTCTATGATAAACTCCCATAGGGTCTCCGTCTTTTATATTGGCAATTGTCATATCTACATAACCGTCTCCGAGAACAACCCGTGCGAAATCAATATCCTGATAGACCGAAAACAGACCTATTCCCGCAGAAACAAAAAAAATAATAAACGATAATACAAATTCTTTTTGGTAATCACTGAAAATAAGAGGGAGTTCATACTTCCAGAAAGTAATGATACGGTTAGATTTCTCTTTTTTATTCTTATAGATGGAGAAGTGGGCTTTTCGGGCTAAATCGTTTAGATAAACAGTCGCTTTGCTCTTAGAATAATACGTTTGAGCATAGCTCAGGTCGTTGACTATCTGCAGATATAGATCAGCCAGCTCATCAGGAACAAGATTCCTGCTATTTTTCAGAGCGTTTTCAAAATGAACCCACCGATCTTTGTTTTTCTTGATAAAGGCCGCTTCCCTCATTAAAAAATTAGTATTTTTGTGCAATATTACAAAAAAAATCAGTATATTATGAACGGGGTTTATATAAATACGTCTCAAAATGTTGTCATTGACTATAACCTGGCTGATATAGGGAACAGAGTCTTGGCACGACTGTTAGACCGGGTGTTTACGGTAGCTTATATGATTATTTTATATCTGTTGTTTCTTGCTGTTTCGGCTAACGATGAGGTATCTTCATACAGTGAAAACATAGTTGTGGAGTGGATTGTATTTTCCGTGATAATGTTACCTATAATTTTCTACTCTTTGTGGGCTCCTTATTTTATGCAGGGGCAGACTTTCGGTAAAAAAATCTTAAAAATAAAAATAGTAAAAGCAGACGGTTCGGAGGCAAGTTTCGGAACTTATTTTATCCGATGGTTGTTAAATGTGGTAGATTCTATATTTTATGGCGTAGTAGGCTTGGTAGTAATGTCTTCTACCAAACGAAGACAAAGAGTAGCAGATTTGGTTGCAGGAACTGTGGTAATTTCAACTAAGCAAACAATTCGTGTAGACCAAACAATTTTATCGGAAATAGGGGAAAATTATCAACCTACGTTCACTCAGGTGTTACAGTTGTCAGACCGGGATTTACAGATCGTCAAAACCTCGTTGGAAAGAGCAAAGGCAACTCTGGATTTTGATTTGGCAAGAAAGTTGAGAAATAAAGTAGAAAGTGTGATTTGTGAATATAAACCGGAACTATCGGATATTGACTATGTAGAGACAATAATAAGAGATTACCAATATTTCTCACAGCAATAAATGTAGTAACCGCAAAATTTATAAAGTTAACTTTACGTAAAAAATACTATGCTAAAAACAGGACTGGTCGGAGCCGGACATTTGGGCAAAATCCATTTAAAATTATTACAACAATCATCCCGGTTCGATTTGATAGGATTCCACGATATAGATGCAGAAAACGGCAGGAAGCTGGAAGCAGAATACGGATATAAATTTTTTGAGGATTTCAATGAATTGCTTTCACAAATAGAAATATTGGACATCGTAACCCCTACTTTTGCTCATTTTGAATATGCAGAGAGAGCAATCAAATCAGGAAAGCATTTTTTCATAGAAAAACCGATTGCAGGAAGTTTACAGGAAGCGGAAGAAATAATCCGACTGGCAGAAGAATATCAGGTAAAAGGTCAGGTAGGACATGTGGAAAGGTTTAACCCTGCCTTTATAGCCTGTGCCCCTTTTATTGTGAATCCGATGTTTCTGGAAATACATCGGTTGGCAGAATTTAATCCGCGAGGAACGGATGTTCCGGTAGTTTTAGACCTGATGATACACGATTTGGATATTGTACTCTCCGTCGTGAAGTCAAAAGTAAAAGAGATACGCGCAAGCGGAGTAGCGATAGTAAGTAAAACTCCGGATATAGCCAATGCACGAATCGAATTTGAAAACGGATGTGTAGCCAATGTCACCACCAGCAGAATATCCATGAAGAACATGCGCAAAAGCAGGTTTTTTCAACAAGATGCCTATGTTTCCATAGATTTTCTGGAAAAGAAAGCAGAAATTATACGGATAAAGGAAGTCCCTAATGAAGTTCAGCCTTTTGACATGATTATAGAAAATGCGGAAGGAGAAAGAAAACAAATACTATTTCAATACCCTGATATAGAGGATAATAACGCAATTCTGGATGAATTGGAGTCTTTGGCTGATTCCATAGAAAACAATACTCCGACCAAAGTTACCTTAGAACAAGGAAAAGAGGCTTTGAGGGTAGCACTTGAAGTGATGAGGCAAATAGAACATAAGCTGTTGCAGGCGAGTAATTTTTAATAATTCGTATATTTGAATTAATGAGACTAAAACATAGAATAAAAACGTTGTATCATGGATAACGATTCCATAGATAAAGAGAATGAACAAATTTTGGCAGACAAAACTCCGGATAACTATCTGGCATTTGCCATTATCTGTACGGTAGTTTGTTTTGCCCCAGTGGGAATTTTTGCCTTGTTCTATTCATTACGGGTTAATCAATACTGGGAAGATAAAAAATACCTGAAAGCGCGGCAGGCTTCGGTTATAACCCGTGCCCTCTGTGTCTGGACTATTGTTGCAGGGATTATATTCTGGTTAGGGATTTTATCCGGAGCAGTTTATAATATATTCGGAGACCGAACTCATACATTAAATTAATAATATAAAAATGTGACTTAGATTGCGTTTTATTACACTTATAAGAAATATAATATGAATATTAAAAGTAATTTCACAAAAAATTCAATAAAGTTTATAATTTTAACTTTTGCAGTTGCGGCATTGAGCAGTTGCAGTGATAAAGCAACACTTTCCGAGAGTACAGCCCTTGATGCAGTGAACGCTTATTTAAATGCCAATCCCAATTTTGAGACTATCAATATGGAGATAGGAGAAGTTAAGTTCAAATCAAAGAAAGATGCAGAGAAACTTCAGGCGTATAAAGAATTAGCGAACAAAGGCTACATAGACTTTGAATTATCCAAGCAGAAAAAGAAGTTTCTGAGCAAAGACAGCATATTTACTTACGAAGTGAAACTAACAGATAAGTCCCGGACTTTCGTGCTTAAACAGAAAAAAGACAAGATTGAAGTAAAAGCATTTGAGTATCAACTAGATGAAGATGAGAAGGCAAAGATCGAAATATCAGGGAAGAAATCCGGGAGTGTCGTAGTGACTTTGAAAAAAGTAAGAACCGATTTTGCCGTATTAGCCGATGATAAAAATCCGCACAGCCCTTTCATCACGAAAACCTATAAATTAAAATACAAAAAAGAAGAGGGTTGGATCGTCACTAAAGATAAGTGAATTTTATCCTCTGGAATAGGTTAAGAAAGTGAAATCATACAAGTGTTCCTGACCTTGCCACTTTAAAAAACATAATTTTGCAACTACGTGACAGTCAAAAAACAGGACTTAACCCTCTCATTTCCATCCAATTATCCGCCACCTCTCCTCATATCCCAAAAAAAATCCTCAAAAATTCGGATAATAAAGATTAAAATTATTAAATTGCGAGTATGAATAAAATCATAAATTTGGGGTAGAGATGCAAAATAAAGAATCTTAGTCGACC
>JAISSC010000195.1 GCA_031273305.1 Flavobacteriaceae bacterium | reverse complement strand
ACGTCATAGTGGGTTGTATGCCGTCAGGTATACAACAAACAATAATCATTTAAAATTCAATTAATTAAATATACGAATTAGAACCTTTTATAAATCTCTTATCCCGAACTCACGTTATTCTAAGAACTATTTACCGATGACGATATATCATAGTTACATTTTTTCGTTAAATTTTTAGGAGTTATCATTGCATTTGTAAACCAAAATTCTTACATTTGCAGTACTAGTTCAAATAACATATGGAAATGAAAGCGGTATTTGCGAAACGTTTTAAGTCGGCACGTTTGATGAATGGATTTTCATTACAGGATTTAGCCGATGCTTTGGATAATAAATTATCTCGTCAGGCACTGCATCGTTACGAGAAAGGAGAAGTCATTCCGGATGCTGAAAAGATCAATATGTTAAGCAAGGCTTTAAAAGTAAGTCCTGATTACTTTTTCAGAACTACCAAAGTAGAGCTAAGCGAAATTGAGTATAGGAGGTTAAGTAAAATGCCGCAAAAAGAGGCTTCTGTAATCAAGGAGAAAACCAAAGAGTATCTTTCAAGATATTTAGAATTGGAAGAAATTTTAGGATTAGCTAACGCTTTTGACAACCATTTGAAAGACTTTGAAATCGTTACCACTTACGAGCAGGTAAACAGGGCAGCAGAACTTCTAAGAGAAAAATGGGGTTTGGGTAAAAGTCCTATATTCAACGTTGTTGAGCTTTTAGAAGACAAGAACATTAAGGTTGTAAAATTAGATGTTGACGAAGATTTCGACGGATTACAAACTTTTGTCAATGGTACTATTCCTGTGGTGGCGTATAATTTGAAAAAAGCAAACAAATTAGACAGAATACGTTTTACTCTTTTACATGAATTAGCTCATTTATTGTTGAAGTTTGGCAATGTAACCGGAAAACAAAAAGAAACTTTGTGTCATAAGTTTGCAGGAGCTATGTTATTACCCGAAGAAACTATCAGGGAAGAATTAGGGCAACACCGCAATAAGCTGTCAATAAATGAATTAGGTAATATCAAAAAGCAATACGGCATTTCGATGCAGGCGGTTGTTATGAGAGCTAAAGATTGTGGAATCATTAACGACCATTATACCAAACAGTTCTTCTTCCTAATCAAACAAATGAATTGGAAAGTAGACGAACCTGTTGAGTATCAGGGAGTGGAAGAAAGTAATCGTTTTGAACAGCTTTTATTTAGAGCACTCATCGAAGACCAGATTTCAATGTCAAAAGCAGCATCATTATCCAATCAGTCTTTGGCTGAATTTAAAAAGGAACATCAACCTATGTTTTAATATTAAAACTTATATGCCAAATACCTGTTTGAGAGATGAAGATCAAAATTGCGGTTACGGATGCCTGTATTTTTATAGACCTATATGATTTAGGTCTTGTTACCTCATTCTTCAATCTTGAATTAGAAATACACACAACATCTGCCGTTTATTTTGAATTATACGATGAACAGCAACAAGTTTTAAAAGCCTATCAATCCGTTGATAAACTTATTGTTCATAATCTTAAAGAAGATGATTTTATCCAAATCCATTCAGAATCTTATCCGAAATCTTTATCCGAAACGGATAAATCGGTTTTATACGTTGCCAATAAACTAAATGCCTGTGTGTTAAGTAGTGATAAAACCGTTCGTAATTGTGCAAAGAATAAAGACATTGAATATCACGGGATGATTTGGATTTTTGATAAGCTCGTAGAGGCAAACATACTGACAAAGAAAAATGCTGCTAACAAATTAAAACAACTTGTTGCAACAAATTCCATCTTCCAAAACAATAAGCCTTTAGTTGACGAGATACAAAAGAGGTTGGAGCTTTGGTCTTGATTAATTGAACTAATTTTTACGCTTTTTTTCTGATTTACACCCCCAATCACACGATAAAAATGACACGGTTATGACAAAAATCATGTTTTTCTACCGGAATTCTAGTTACAAAGTCACTTTTTCCCACCATTTTTAACCTAAAAAATCTCCAAACTTTATAATAAATACTCATTTTTAACACTCATTTTTCCATAAAAACATTCATAATTAATAAATTAACAACGACTTATATTACAATTATCATTGGATATATTTTTTTTATTACTTTTTTTTTATAGATAGTTTTTATTTCATACATTTCACAAGAATATAAACAAAATAAAATAATACTAAATCAAGAAACAACACAATATGTCAAACACAGTAAAATTATCCTACGACGGTAAAGAATATGAATACCCAATAATTGAAAGCACTATTGGAGACAGAGGAATTGATATTTCCAAGCTAAGAGATGAAACAGGGCTGATTACCCTTGATATTGGTTTTAAAAACACCGGAGCTACAAAAAGTAAGATCACTTACCTCGACGGAGCTTTGGGGCAGTTATATTACAGGGGCTATCCTATTGAACAAATTGCGGAAAAATCTACTTTCACCGAAGTAATGTATTTATTATTAGAGGGAGTTCTTCCTACCCGTAGCCAGCTGACCCAGTTTGAAACGGATATAAAGAAATACAGTCTGGTGAGTGAAGAGATGAAATACATCCTAAAAGGATTTCCGCGTTCTGCCCACCCTATGGGGGTTTTATCTACCCTTACCAGTGCTCTGACTGCTTTTAATCCACATGCCGTAAACGTAAAATCCGAGAGAGATCTACACAACGCTTTTACCTTACTATTAGCTA
>JAISSC010000194.1 GCA_031273305.1 Flavobacteriaceae bacterium | reverse complement strand
ACGTCATAGTGGGTTGTATGCCGTCAGGTATACAACAAACAATAATCATTTAAAATTCAATTAATTAAATATACGAATTAGAACCTTTTATAAATCTCTTATCCCGAACTCACGTTATTTTATCAAACTCCTTGAAATAACAATTTTTTGTATTTCGGAAGTTCCCTCGTAAATCTGGGTAATTTTAGCATCGCGCATCAATCTTTCCACGTGGTATTCTTTCACAAAACCATATCCCCCGTGAATCTGGACTGCCTCCACTGTGGTTTCCATCGCAGTTTTAGCAGCAAATAATTTCGCCATCGCTCCGGACTGGTCATAATTCTTATGGGTATCTTTATCCCAAGCGGCTTTCAAACAAAGTAATCTTGCAGCATCAATATTGGTAGCCATATCGGCTAATTTAAATGCAATAACCTGATGATTGATTATCTCTTTCCCGAAGGCTTTCCTCTCCTGAGAATACTTCAATGCCAGCTCAAAAGCACCTGAGGCAATTCCCAATGCCTGTGCTGCAATACCTATCCGTCCGCCCGAAAGCGTCATCATTGCAAATTTAAATCCAAAACCATCTTCCCCTATCCTGTTCTCTTTGGGAACCTTTACATCGGTAAATAGTAAGGAATGGGTATCTGACCCCCGAATTCCCAATTTATTTTCTTTGGGACCTATTTCAAATCCCGGCGTTCCTTTCTCCACAATCAGGACGTTGATTCCTTTGTGCCCTTTTTCGGGATTTGTTTGAGCTATCACTAAGTATACTGAAGCTGAACCTCCGTTGGTGATCCAGTTCTTTGTTCCGTTCAACAGATAATGGTCTCCTTTATCTATTGCGGTGGTATTCTGGCGGGTGGCATCGGAACCTGCTTCCGGTTCGGAAAGGGCAAAAGCTCCTATAATTTCTCCGGTTGCCAGACGGGTAAGATATTTTTGTTTTTGTTCTTCCGTACCGAATTTTTCCAAACCCCAGCAAACCAGAGAATTATTTACGGACATTATTACGGAACTGGAAGCATCTACTTTTGAAATCTCTTCCATTGCCAACACGTAAGAAACGGTATCCATCCCGCTTCCGCCGTATTTAGGGTCTACCATCATCCCCAGAAAGCCCAACTCTCCCATCTTCCTGACTTGTTCTGCAGGAAATATCTGTTTCTCGTCTCTTTCTATAACTCCCGGTAACAGGTCATTTTGAGCAAAATCTCGTGCTGCCTGACGTATCATTTCCTGCTCTTCTGTAAATTGAAAATCTATCATTTTTTGTTGTTTTAGTTGAATAAATATACTTTTTATCGGTTTACAAGCTCTGTATTAATGCTTACTAATAATCTCAAAACTACCCGATTTTTTTTCAGGATAAATGTACAAAACAATTAAAAACCGCTCTTACATTTTATCTTATTTTTTAACTTACCTTAAAAACTCTATATTCTTTTCTTCCCCGAATAAAAATTGCATTGTTCAAATTGCAGGCTCCTGCTGGCTCAGGCAATGAAAACTTCCCAATCCCCAAACAATATCTGTGGAGTCTATCCCCAGTATTTTTCTATCCGGGAAACATTGTTGGATAATATTTAAGGCAATTTCATCATTTTCACAGTTAAAGACAGGAACTATCACCGATTCATTGGCAATATAAAAATTGGCATAGGAAGCAGGGAGCCTTTGTCCTTCGCAAAAAACGGGACTGGGCATAGGCAACTCGACTACATTGAGAGGCTGACCATCCAACAGTTTCATTTTTTTCAATTGCCTCAAATTCACCTGTAATAATTCGTAATTTTCGTCCTCCGGATTGGATTCTACCACAGCTAAAACCGTATTGTCGTTTACAAACCGTACGGTATCATCAATATGCCCGTCCGTATCATCTCCCACGATTCCGTCATCGACCCAGAGAACCTGCTCTACTCCGTAAAAATCTTTTAAATATTTTTCAATTCGTTCCTGACCTATTTGCGGATTTCTATTCTCATTCAATAAACATGATTTGGAAGTAAGCACCGTACCTTTTCCGTTAAATTCTACCGAACCTCCTTCCATAACAATTCCGGGAGTGAAAACCGGTAATTTTTCTTCTTTTGCTATTAAGAGTGGAATCTTGTTATCTAAATCATACGGAGGATATTTGTTTCCCCAAGCGTTGAAATTCCAGTTTACGATACTCTTTTTATGTTCTACCGACTTGGGATTGATCAGAAATGCGGGTCCATGATCCCTGCACCATGCATCATTCGTCGGATGGATGTAAAAGGTGATATTATTCAAATCGGCATCGGTTCTTTTAATGTATTGCAAAGCAAAATCCTTCATTTCCGCACTGTTTACATTAATATTTACCAATTCTCCTTTGGATATTTCTGCTATAAATCGGGAATAGGGTTCATATATTTTTTCAATCTTTCCCGGCCATGAAAGTTCTTTATGAGGCCAGGACAGCCAGGTAGCTCTGTGTGGGAAAAACTCCGCAGGAAAATAATATCCTAATTCTTTCGGCGTTTTGTTTTTAAATTCATCCGGAGTATACTTTTCGTAATTTTTAACTGACATATTCTATATGAGTGTCTATGAATTAAATTATTTATTTATTTCAAAAGTACAGAAATAAAAAAAAATAACCTACTTTTGCCTAGATTTTAGTTGGTCAAAAAAGTGATCGCCTCCATAAAAAAACATAAAAAACAAATTGCCTTATTCTTTATAGCCGGGACTCTTAGTGCTATGATAGAAGTTTCTCTAATGAAATTCTTTAGCCTGCCCCAGATGCTTCCCCATATATTCTCTTTTGAAAACAAAACCAATGCATATCCTCTTTCTAATCTTTTATCTACCGGAGGGGGAATCTTAAGTAATTATTTTTTCAGTATCCGATATGTTTTTACACGAGGAAAACACTCGAAGAAAAAAGAATTTTCTTTATTCATCATCCTTTCTGTCACTACTATGTTCATGAGCTTGGGAATCTTTGCCATCTTTAATTCTTTTATTCATGAACCTGTCAATCTTTACTTTTTTACTGTGGGCGATATTGTTCTCTGTAAGGCGTTAGCGATATTCCTTGTTTCTTTGATAAACTACGTCGCTAAAAAGAAGATTATTTTTTCCAACTAAAGCCTGTTTACAAAGTTCACTTTATCTTTCCCGACATCCATCCGTGCCTTTCCTCCCATAATGATAGTGCGGGTATCAAAAATATGTCCGGACGGGAAGCCAAAAATTTTTGGGATCTCATAGTTCTTAAATCTTTCGGAAATTACTTTATATGCCTCTTCATCAAAAGGGTCATCATAATTTTTATTTTCTTCCCTTGCATCCATCTTGGTAAAACCTCCTACTATCAATCCTTTGATCTTCTTAAACACTCCTGCCCTTTCCATCCCGATAAGCATCCTGTCTATATGATAGTAGTTTTCATACCAATCTTCAATGAATACTATTTTATCCTCGAAACTATCTAAAGACCTGCTTCCCAATAAGCTGTATAAAATAGATAAATTCCCTCCTGTAATATATCCTTCAACCTTTCCTCCCCGATTAAAGGGAGTGGTCTTTATGGTATATGTCAGCTCTTTTCCCTCCAAAGCATCCACAAGAGTTGTATAGGTCTCTTCCGATTGTCCCTGAGGCAAAGGTTTGCACACTGTTGCATGCAAGGTAGGAATGCCTCTCCTGTTGAAATGCTGATGAAAAACCGTATTGTCTGAATATCCGATGAGCCATTTGGGGTTTTCCTTAAATTTTTTACTTTTCAGGGAATCTATAATCTGTACTCCTCCGTATCCTCCACGTGCAAACCATATAGCTTTCGCCAGAGGATGGTCAAAAGCCCACTGCAAATCCTCCAACCGTTCTTCCGGCGTTCCTGAATAATTATATCCGAAAGAGTAATGATGGAAAGTATTCTTCCCTATCTGATATTTCCATCCCTTTTTTTCAATTAGATCAATTGCAGGCTGAATTTGCGCTCTTTCTATCCTTCCTGCGGGAGCGACGATCAAAATGGTATCTCCTTTTTCCAGTATATTCATAACTTTTATTTTACGGAATCTTGGGGTAAAAAGGTCTCAAACCATTCCAACAATATTTTATTGTCCTCTGCCGACAATGCTGCCTCTTCATGCAGCCAAACATAACTATCCAACGGCATGGTTCTTTTTTCAATCACATGGAATAATCCTGTAATGACATGCTCTTTCTGGTATTTGTTGTATTTCCCAAATTCCGAGAAATTAAGATATTCTTTTCCCTGATTAATGTGTTCTTTGATATACCATGAAACCGGAGCTATATTGGTATACCAGGGATATTTTACTTCATTGGAATGGCAATCGTAACAGGCTCTTTTTAAGATATTTTTTACTTCTACGGGTGCATGGGTCATAGTTACATAATCCTGTTCTGCATCAACGGGAGGATTGGTTTTATCAATTCTGATAAACTGAATCGCAACCAGAACAAGCAAAGTAATAATAAGTATTTTTTTCATGAATATTTTTTCAACGTTTTATAAAATTCAAAAGATAAGTACTAATATAAGAATTTTCTAACAGCTTTATAAAATCCAGACCTCATTTATATCCCAAAAGGCTCGCACTTCGACAGGCTTGGGATAAATATAGGTTTTTTCCGCAGGAATAAAATTCTCCAAATCTGCTAAATCCCAGAATCCGTTATTGTTCTCATCTACCAAGATTCGTATGAGATATTTTCCGGGCTTCAAATTCCTAAAATTAAAAACCTCTTCTTCTCCATATATGTTCTCCAAAACCTGATATTTTTCCGTCATCAACTGGAAAAAGAATCGGGAAGCAGGCTTATTTTGAATTTTTATATTTAAATTTCCGTATTCACTCTGTTTTTTTGTCTTTATGGTATAAGAAAGTGTGTCTATGTTTTCCTGATCCAAGAAATCTTTGAATGCTCCGGCATTAAACTGTAATTGATACTCGGAATCAAAGGCTATCGGGAATTTAATGGTCGTATTCCTTGAATCTAAAGAATCTATTTCTGTTATGAAGTCTATCGGTTCTTTATTTTTACGGATTTCCATCTTGCTTTTGTCTACCTGAACGATGAAATTATTAGATTTTAAGATAAAATCAGAAGATGGGGTAACTTCTTTTTCTATCGGTGAAAGGGTTAACTCCGTTTTAATTTCATTATCATATAAAGCACTCAGGGTATCGGATTTCTCCCGGTATTGTGCCAGAAATTTTATTCTGCTCTTCTTTTCTGCATTCTTCAGCTCTTTATTGTTAAAATATATGTATAAACTGTCTGCATAGGGCTGATGTTCTATCTTAATAGGAGGAAAATCCTCATCTACGGGAGTGACAGACACCTTTTCGGGATTTCCTTTGAATTTGACCTTTATAATTCCCTGTCCGTCCTGCTCCGCTGCGACTGCTCTATAAGGTTGTTTCACGGGCGACAGCACCAGATCATAGTTTGCATCCTGAGCGGGATTTACAATCTCGGAAATAAACCCTGTGATCTCTTTTTCCGTATCGGGAATCATGTTGGAGTTTAGGTCATTAAAGGCTATCAACCTGAACCTTCCTTCATGGAGGTGTTCTAATTTAAACCTCCCGACCGTGTCTGTTCTTGAAACGTAATAGGGCTTGTTTTTCAGGTTTACGGAATCGTTTCCTAATGTATCCTTCTCAACCTTGTATAGGGAAACAATGGTAGAACCCGCCGGATTTTTTTCTAAACTTTGTTTTATCTGTCCGGAGAGTTGCAGACTGTCAATTTTATCTCCTGTGGAAAAGGTATATGAGAAGTTCTCAAGTTTATTCCCCTCGTTGTTATCCTGAATTCCGGAGCCAAAATTTAAGGTGTACGTGGTATTTTCCAACAAAGGTTCAAAAAAACGTACGGAAACATATTTTCTGGCGGTAGAGCTAGGGGAAACAGAGGGAGTTATTCTCGGTGGTGGCGAAATAATAAACTGGGTGGATATATCTTTAACTACCACATATTCGTCAAAGTTTAAGGTTATCTCTTCAGTTTTTGTAGCCACTTTTGTAGCCAAAGTATCCGGCTTTGAACTCAAAAATCTGGGGGGTGTTTCATCTTTACTCCCTCCACTAGGGGTTCCTACTCTGGCACATGAAATTATAATACTGCTTAAAATTAAAAATCCTGTTATTTTCTGCATAAAACAAAGATAAAAATATATGGCTTACAAAGATACTTATTGTCTTAGATTATTATATCTCAGTTTTCATATTTTATTGGGTATACCAATTAGAACCTATACATTTTTAAGTCGCCTACACAACAATGATACAATGTTTATGCACAGTTATTCTTTGTTTCTTCTTAATGATTGTTTAATTAAACTTATAACATAATCAATATCGTCTAAATCAGTCAACTTAATTTCATATGAACCGTTGCCCCAATGTCCTACGTTTGAAACATCTCTTGCGATTTGTTTTTGGTCTTGTAAGTCGCCACTTTTCAAGTTCAAATAAATTTTAAGCCCTTTGCCTTGTAAAACTATATCGCAAAAAATATTATTATCAATCTTGAAACCGATAGTTTGCTTTTTAGGTTGTGTTGTTACATTGTCGTCAAGCGAAATAAGTCGTTCTTTTACCTGTTCATAAAATTCTCTTGTTTCAAAGTCAACCTTTTGCAAGTGGTCTTGCTCCGTATATACTTTCACTTCCTTGCTCACAGTTTCAACAGTTTCGTTATTCCTTGAAATTGTCTTGATACTTTCCTTTGCTGACATTTTTTGGATTTGGTAAAACGAAATTGTATCGTTCACAAATCGTTTAACTTCCCAAAGTTCAATTGGCAAGTCTTTGAAATTTATGGCTTCTCTCTGGTAGTTTGTGAACTGCGGTGAAATAAAAATTATTTTTGATTGTGTCCAGTCAACATCTGTCCGTTTAAGCGTTATTTGTTGGCTCTCGTTAAATTCAAGAATGAAGTCTGCTTTGTTGTTAAGCATCAACGATAAATAAGCATAACCTTGGTCAATTACGCTAAAATTTTTATCTCGTTTATATTCGATTATTACAAAAGACCTAGTTTCTGTGTCAAAAGCTAACGTGTCCATACGAAAGCCATTTAATGCAAATTCAGAACGTATAAAGTCAAGATGCAATAGCGATTTCAAGTTTTTTTCAACCAATGTCTGAATTTCTTTTTCAAACTTGAAAGGAATTTCTTTTATAAGGTCTAATCGTTGTCCTAATTTGTATATTGCCATTTCTGTTTACTATGCCCAGTCTTTATAATTATGCCCAACGTCCCGGCAGTTTCGCTAAGGTCAGGCAATCGAAGCACTTCCGTTCGGCTAATGTACAAAATTTCAACAAAAGTACAAACGTTAAATTTTGCAACTTCCCCCCACTCCCACCAAACAACTATCAGCGGTAGCAATCCTCATTTCTCAATTATTTTTAGTTCGTCAAGTATTTGGTATGTAATATCATTTCTCGCATTTATAAAGTCCTTACTGTTTAAGCCGGATGACTGTATACAATTAGCGAAATAATAAACATTGTCTTTGGTCTCAACATAACCGACATACCACCCGATGTCTTTGTTATCCTGTTCGCCCCAACCTGTTTTTGCTCTTACTACGTAGTCCAACGTGTCCTTTACGATCATTATGTTTTTTGTAATGTCTACCGAACGTTGCGAAAAAGGAAGTTTGTTATTGTGAAGTCGTTTTAAAAAGTCAATTTGTTGTTCGGGAGAGATACGAAGTCCGCCCGTAAGCCAAAACTTGTCAATACCACCTAAAGTATCAGCGTTGCCGTAGTTTGCCTTGTCAAGCCAATATTTCATTTGTTGTCCACCAACTCGTCTTGCAAGCTCCTGATAATACCAGACTGTCGAATTTTTAAAAGCTGTTTTTAAATCGTGGTCGTTATTCCAGTTTAGATTTTGTCGGGTCACACCATCCCAGAGAATAACAAAGTTCTCGTCTTTAATCACCCCTGTTTCAAGTCCGATCAGTGAACTACAAATCTTAAACGTTGATGCAGGTATAGTGGCTTGCCTGAATTGCTCCTGATTGTAAATAATATATTTATCGTGCTGTTGGTCATACAGAACAAAAGAACCGTCAACCTGAAACTGTTCGTAATACTTTTTGAAGTCATCACGAATTTCAGTCGTTTGTTTTTGTTTACAACCTGTCAGCACAATAACGGCTAAAGCCAGGATTAATATTGTCTGTTTGATTACTGTCATACTTTAGATAAAATTCTGATATTGAACAACTTACTTTTTATCCCCCTCCTACAAATTAAACCATTTCTCATCTTTAAAGAGAGCGGGATAAGTCTTTTTGTAAAAACTTACGATCATTTTTGAAACATGGTTATATGCTATTACTCCCTCTTCCTGAGCATTAGATTTAAGATAAGCATTATTCATATAAGAAAACATATCAGAGCCTAATCCAGACATCTGTGAATAAAATATTTTCTCTCTCTCCCTGTCTTTCTTCATTCCTTCAGAATAATTCTCCAGTACTCTTTTAACAAAGGTGGAATCATTTACATAAATTTCCCGCAGTAGATAATTTAAGGCTTTATATTTCACACTATACTGAAAATTTTTATCCGCAGATGATTCTCCCATATAAAATGAATAAAAATTGGCTTCATCTTCACGGGCTACTCCTGCCTGATGTCCCATTTCATGGGCTATCGTAAAAGGAAGTGAGGTGTCCGGAAAGCCTTCAACTACCTGAGCTTCTCCTGTAAAGGGATTGTAATACCCCAAAACGCCTAACTTTCTCATCACGGGACTAAATAATGATTTTTTCACATTTGGTCTTTGTT
Organism: Flavobacteriaceae bacterium; assembly: GCA_031273305.1. Taxonomy (GTDB): domain Bacteria; phylum Bacteroidota; class Bacteroidia; order Flavobacteriales; family Weeksellaceae; genus Apibacter. Next base: position 3,846 of record JAISSC010000194.1, on the reverse strand, counting down.
GAGGAATCCCATAGAAAGCACTTTGTTCAAGGTAGAGTTTTTCTATCATATTTTCACGGTTCACTGAAAATTCTCCCTCCTGATTAACAGATACTTCCTCCCGCAAAATCCGGCAATCATTTAATAAATTGCCGGCTACAATTTTATAATCGCTTAAAAATAGTTTTTCTTTCGGGTCATCATATTGAGGGAAGTTCTTATGACTATACAAAAGACCAAAGGACAACATAAACCATGCATATAATACATTCAAGACAATCAGAATCTTCAGGGAATAAAGTTTTGCTATCTCTTTTTCTCTCTTTACTACCCGGATAATTGCCCTGACCAGCCAGTATAAAAGTAAAACGCCCAGAATGCTATAAAACCAGTCTCCTGTGGAAAACCTGATGTGACTAAAAACAGCGTTGAAAAAGAGTTTGATTTTTACTATAAGGGAAAAATACCCACTCATAGTACCCACGCTCATCCGTATGATCTGAAATAAGAAAAACTGTATTAGCAAAGCCGATAAAAGCCCGTTATTGCTTAATTTTATCTCCTTAATTACTTTCATCTTACTGGAAATTTATAGCTTTAATAGGTGAAATCTTAGATATTAGATAAGACGGTAAAAGCAATACCAATCCGCTGATTATAATGGATGTTGCAGAAATAAACAGAAGATGGCTAAAACTGATATAAACTGGAACGGTGCTTACATAATAGTTTTCCGGGTTCAATTTTATAACCTCAAAATACTTCTGAACATATAATAAAACAATGGCTATTATGTTCCCTACGACCAATCCGGGAATCATGATGAAAAGCGTATAGTTGATGAATATTTTCCGTATCTGCTTATTGGACGCTCCCAAAGTTTTTAACATCCCGATGGAGTTCGTGCGCTCAATAATTAAAATCAATAAGACCATAATAATATTAATGACTACGACTATCATCATTATGGATAGAATAATAAAAATATTGGTGTCAAATATCTGTATCCAGTCATTAATTTGGGAAAAGGTGGTAGTCGCTTTTTCTGCATAATTGTTGAATCCTGAACTCTCTTCAACGTCAGGAAAAACCGAATCTAAATGTTCTATATCTTTGATAAAAATATCATATCCTCCAATATCATCTATTGACCAGTGGTTTAACTTCTGAATATGCTGAATATCTCCTATCAGGTACACATCATCTATCTGCTTAATATCTGTCCTGAAAATTCCCTTTAGGGTAAAACGCCGATATACAGGTGTTTGATTTTCTCTGACAAAAAACATCACAAAAGACGAATCTACATCCAGCTGCATTTCTTTGGCTATTTTTTGAGATAAGATCACGTCATTGCTCACTTCTTTTCGGGAATAATGAGGGATGGTTCCTTTCACCATAAATTCCTCAAAACGTTTTGCATCAAAATCACCGGATACTCCTTTCAATATTACTCCGGCAAAACTGGTTTCCGTTCTTATCACTCCGCTTTTAGTGGCATATTCCTGAACATTGGAGACCTTCGGATTTTTTTCTATCGTATTTATTTGAACGTTCTTTTTATTGAGCTTGGAACTATTAAACGAATTATTACTGTCATAACTCCTGATAGTGATATGACCGTTAAAATCAGCCATTTTCTGTTTAATCGCTTTCTTAGAGCCTAGTCCAATAGCTAAAGTAATCACGGAAACCATAATCCCAATAGCAATTGCTGCCTGTCCTATTCGAATAATAATTTGTGAAAGATTATTTTTATTACTTTTGGAAAAAGCTATTTTTTTAGATATGAACCAGGTGAAACTCAACTTCGAAAAATTTTTTGTCAAATATACTCAATTGTTTAGTATTTTTTTCTGCTTTTGTTGTATTTCTTTACCCGCACAGGATAAAAGTAGATTCCCTATTCATAACCATGATGGGATTATTACCGGTGCCGACCAATCCGAACTATATCTTCCTCTTCTTGAAGGAAAAAAGGTAGGAATAATAACCAACCAGACCGGAATCATTTTTCGCAAATCTCCTACTAACAATCCAAATTATCTTAGTATTGATACGGTTTCTATTGTAGATTTTTTAATCTCGGAAAGAATACAAATCAAAAAAATATTTTCCCCTGAACATGGTTTTAGAGGAAATGCCGATGCCGGAGAGCAGGTAAAAGATGGTAAGGATACTAAAACCGGGATAGAAATCATCTCTTTGTATGGAAATAATAAGAAACCTACTCAGGAACAGATAAAAGATATTGATATTCTTTTATTTGATATTCAGGATGTAGGTGTCCGTTTCTATACTTATATATCCACCTTACATTACGTAATGGAAACAGCAGCAGAAAACAAAATTCCTTTGGTGATACTCGACAGACCCAACCCGAACGGACATTATGTGGATGGTACTGTTCTGGAAGAGGGTTTCCAATCTTTTGTAGGTATGCATAAAGTACCTGTCGTCTATGGAATGACCATTGGGGAATACGCCCGGATGATTAACGGAGAAAAATGGTTGAAAAACGGACTGCAATGCGAACTGAGCATTATTCCGTTAAAGAATTATACTCATTCTAAAAAATATTCTCTTCCAATACCTCCTTCTCCAAATTTAAAAACCGACCATGCTATTAATTTATACCCAAGTACCTGCTTTTTTGAAGGAACCAATGTCAGTGAGGGAAGAGGAACGGATTTTCCTTTTGAAGTATATGGGTCTCCTTACATAACAACTTATGATTTTAAATTTATTCCTCAACCTAACTTCGGTGCCAAAAGCCCGCGTTATAAAGGACAAGTTTGTTATGGAAAGGATTTAAGAGACGAACCTCATTTATCCGAAATCAAACTGGAATGGATATTAACGGCATACGCTAACAACAACAAACCTCTGTTCTTCAATAAAGATTTATTTTTTGATAAACTTGCGGGAACCGATAAACTCCGTAAACAGATTATAGGTGGGAAATCGGAAGAAGAAATCAGAAACTCATGGAAGGACGATTTGGAGAAGTTTAAAACGAAGCGAGCTAAATATCTTCTATACCCTTAATTCTTTTTTTACTGGTCGTTCAGTAAAATAGTAGGGAACCTCACCGGTTTTGCATAATAGGAATCTTTTAAAACACCAAATAAAAATTCCAGTCCCATGTCATCATTGGCATTAGAAATTATACACATGCTCAGGTTTTCCTTGTCTGAATATCTTAATTGAATCTGAAATGCCTTAATATCTGCATTAAAAGAATACAAATCATATTCTTTTTGATAATAAAAAGAAGTTCTCTTACTTCTATCTTTCTCTTTAATGTATTTATTTACGGTTTTCTGACTAAAGAGTTTCCCATTAAATAAGGCAGTAACAAAAATATTCAAATCATGTGGGGTTGAATATATTCCTCCTGTCGTTTTGTATGATCCTACTTCCCATCCGGCTCCTCTTGTTTTCCAAGAACCTGATTGTTTATAATAAGAGAGTGCTATATTTCCTTCGGATGGTTTCTCTTCGTAATAAGTATTTTTAAGCGACAGTTTATCTATAATCCCTGATTTTAATACCCCGTCAAAGTCTTTCCCTGAAACGTCTTCCAGTATAAACCCTAACAGAAGATAGTCAAAATTAGAGTATCCGTTTTCCTTTAGGCTCGGATACCTTTGTAAATATTGAGTCACTTTTTCTCTTGTATTGTATACGTGGAGAGAATCCGTGAATTTCAATCCACTCTTATGTCTGAGCAACTTCTCCAACGTTATTTTATCCGAACCCGGAATGCCGGGATAATAGGTCGATAATTTATCTGAAAAACGTATCTTCCCCTCTTCTTCCAGCTGAAAGAATAAAACCTGAACAAACAACTCCGTCATCCTTCCT
>JAISSC010000185.1 GCA_031273305.1 Flavobacteriaceae bacterium | reverse complement strand
TATCCTTTTATCCGGGCAGATTGGGCGACACTAACATCTATAGGATTAAACATATGACACTCAGCAACTTCATCTTTCTTGCGTTCTTTCTTAATACTTAAAAAACCTGTCTGTCCTTTAAATTGGACAATAGTGCCCTCTGTATAGTATTCTTCAAAATTTCCTTTGTATTGACATATTTTTTTGCTGGTCCTGAGAATATCAAAGGGGTCTTCAAGAGAGGAAATCAAAATACCAGGGTTTTCTTCCGATTTAGATAGATTTGTTTTTTGCTTCATTTCCAGCTGGGTGCGTTCTTCCGGAGTAATCCCAAACAGATCATACAGGCTTATCGCTGTATCTGAGGCCATCTCATCATCTTCTTCATTTTCTTCTGACACTTTTTTGTTTTCATGCAGGTATTTATTATATAGTTCTTTATTTAACCTTTTCTGATAGTCTACATGAAGCATGGCCGATAATTCGAAAGCTAAATCTTCTTTACTTTTTTCATAATAAAAATTAATTCCGGGTTGTCCGTACTGGTCTGTAGTGACTTCAAATTTTGTATATATAACCCGGCTGAAATCCATTAAATAGTTATTGACAGGACAGCCGTTGGGTAATATCCGTGTTTCTATAAAAGCCTCTTCATCCGGCGATTTAATGTTCTTAGCTGTATTTTTCTGTAAAATAATCAGGTCGCTTCCTGCCTTCGTATTGGCAATATCTATAAACAAATCGTTAGGTAAGCGTATAACTGACACCAAATTACAGGTTTCCATCAATCGCTCCCTGATAATCCGGTTCTCCGGGGTATTCATCAATCCCCGGGATGTTATAAAAGCTATTATTCCGCCTTCACGCACAATATCGATTGCTTTGATAAAGAAATAATTATGTATCTTATTACACGATTTCTTTTGTATACTATCCTTACTTTCTGCAAATGCCTGATCGTAAACTTTAAAATTACCGAAAGGGATATTGGAGGTTACCAGATCAAAATAGTTATTATTATATTTTTCTATTGTTTCAAATCCGGAGGAATTAATTTCCGCTTCGGGATGTAACAGCCGTAATATTTTAGCTGTGATATAATCTTTTTCGAAGCACACGATATTTTCCTTATTTTTTTCAAACCCGTTAAAAAAAGCGCCTGTCCCTGCACTTGGATCAAGAATGTCATGAAAAAGAATATCATTCTTGTGAAAAGATTCCGTCAGGACTTTTATAACATGGGCAGGAGTAAAAAACGCTGTCAGTTTTGATTCTTTCAGACTGCTGACATAGCTTTTATACATATCATCAGAATCCGAATATTTTCGGATTAGTTCATACAGCCGTACCGTATCTTCAAATAAGTCTTTTTCCGTAGCTAGCCATCCGTCTATATCTTCCGGTTTGTCACACGGCTTCAGGATGCATGATAGCCCACCGAATCCGGAATATTTCTCCAATATACTCCTTTGTTCTTGCGTTGGTTGCCGGTTCTGTCTACTCAATTCAAATGCAATTTCTATTGACTGAATATTCTGCTCTAAATTCTTCTTTTTATTATATCCCATAGTTGGCACTTTTAAATTCACAGGCAACCGGATGACGGACAGGGATAAACAAGGTTTTTTTGATAAATACAACCTGAAAGGTGGAGATTTATCAAAAAACAGGAGGCGAAGACCTTGTGAAATCCCGAATCGGGTTCGTCATAGCTTTGCCAAGTGAATTCAAAGTGCTGCTCCAGCCGTTTATAATCTACTTTAACCTAAAAAATAATAGCATTTAGTCCAAAATTACTACCGCCTGTTCTCAGGGAAGAGGACTTAGATACCCATCATATGGACTTAAATGGACAACTATCTATATATCAGCAGATTAATAAAACTTCATTATTACTTTAGCCGACAGATAATTCTATTTTATAAAAAAAAATTATAAGAAATGGCTGAAGAAAAAGTAGACAGGGAAGGTGTAAAAGCAATTCTGGCTGATGAGCAGTTGACCGATATTCTTTTAATCATTGATAAGAAGAACAAGTCAGTCGATGCTGTGAAAAAGATTGATGAGAAAGGAAAGGTGGAAACTACTCCGGCTGATGGTTCTCAAAATGATTTTTTACATATCGGTCATAATTCTGATGCACTCGATATTGCTATTACGGCAATTAAAAATTTTTACAGTCAGGCACGTGATCCCACTGAGTTCTCAATTCTCAAAGTGCCTGCAAAAGTGTTTTCCGGATTAAAAAATACCGCACTATTAATCAAGGAACTGGTGAAAAGCAATCCGGATAAAAACGCTCAGGACTTTGCTAAAGAATATCAGGTAGAGACAAATTCTCAAACCAAAAAACAAGAAACTAATTCTATTAATCAAGAAAAAGAAAGTATTATGGCAAAACAAAAACAAACTGAAAATGCAGCTACTGCTGCTACAGCCGCACAAAACCCCGATACGCAGACACAAAGCAATTATCGGTTTAATGAAGCAATGATCGATTGGAAATCAATCGAAGGGTTTGGTATATCCAGAGAGTATCTTAAAGACAAAGGATTATTGGATTCCATGCTGAAAGGGTATAAAACCCCACAGCTTATTCCGGTATCCATGAACCTTGGTAATGCTGCTGTTATAAAAACAGATGCGCGTTTATCATTCCAACAATCGGTAAATGGACCCGTTGTCCTGGCTGTTCACGGTTTAAGGCAGGAGCCTCAACTACAGAGGCCTTTTCTCGGACATATTTTTTCAGAGGAAGATAAAAAGAATCTCCTTGAAACAGGAAATATGGGACGGAGTGTAGAATTGAAAAACCGGAACAATGAATATCATCCCTATCTGGTCAGCATAGACAAAATGACAAACGAGATTGTCGCTACCCGGGCTGACAAAGTTTTTATCCCGGATAAGGTTAGTGGTGTTGAACTGACTAAGGATGAAAAAGAATTGCTACGCGAGGGTAAAAAAGTATTTGTAGACGGGATGGTATCCAAGGGGGGCAAAGAATTCAGCGCTGAGATACAAATCAATGCTGAGCGAAGAGGTATCGAGTTCATTTTTCCGAAAAATGAAAATCAAAATCTTCAGATAATAGGAGGTGTGCAATTAAGTGCCAAACAAAGCCAGGATCTGAGTGAAGGCAAAGCAATCTTTGTTGAAGACATGAAACGGGCCAGCGATGGTGAATTATTTTCTTCATTTATCAAAAAAGATGCGGCTACCGACAAGTTGGCTTATACTCGATATAACCCGGACTCACCGGAAGGAGCAAGGGAAATATATATTCCAAAACAAATCGGAGGAGTCGAACTGACAGGGGACGAGCGTGATACTCTTCGCAGGGGTACGCCGATCTTCTTAGACGGCATGGTTAACCGCAAAGGGGAGGAATTTTCATCCTATATAAAAGCGGATACGGAAACAGGAAGATTAAGTTATGCCAAAACACCGGATGGTTTTGCTCAGGTTGAAAAATTTAAGATTCCGGCAGAAGTGTGGGGAGTAACTCTAAATACAACCCAGCGCGCCCAGCTACAGGATGGTAAGGCTGTTCTCCTTGAGGGGATGAAAGGCTTTGACGGTAAAGATTTCAGTTCTTATGTAAAGGTAAATTCAAATCAGGGAAAACTGGATTACTACCGGGAAGATCCGGATAAACCGAAAGCCTCTCAAAAAAATAACCAACGCAATAATCAGACTCAGGGAAATTCTCAGGGAGAGGATAGCAAGGCGAAAAACACCCGAGCAAACAAGCAAACCCAGGATAATCCTCAAACGGAAGAGAAGAAAGCAAAAAAATCACGAGGACGAGGCATGTAGTCTTTATCAATCAACACATTACTTATTTATTTGAATCTATCATTAAAAAAAATAACATTATGAATAACAATCAAGGACATATATATAAAGAAGAGGATATCAAATGGGATGAACTGGCTGCTATCAACATCTATAAAGATGAATTGGAAAAAAGCAGTAATCTGGATAAATTATTGAAAGGAGAGAAAACAGATGTACTTAACCTGCACCTGATGCTCTTAGGAGTAGACGTGGATCTCGACGCTACATTGCAGATAACCCAACAGGGGGAGACCCCCATTGTTGAGATAGTAGGTATTTCTCCGGACTACGTTCCTTCTAATTAATAGATTTGATAACTCCGCTCCCCTTACTTAATGAGGGGAGCGAATAAACACAATAATCCAAATGATTGCAATAATAACGGAAAAACCGAGTGTGGCATATGACATAGCCAATGTATTAGGAGTCACTAAAAAAAAGGACGGGTATATAGAAGGAAACAGCTATATGATAACATGGGCATACGGACATTTAGTATCCTTAGCTCTTCCTGAAGAATATGGTTTTGACGGCCAGAAAATAGAAGACCTCCCCTTTATCCCTGAAAAATTTATGCTGGCTCCCCGTAAGATCAAAACAAAAAAAGGGTATCAAACAGATTCCAATGCGACTAAACAATTGAAGATTATAAACGATGTCTTCAATAAATGTAATAAAATAATCGTAGCTACCGATGCCGGAAGAGAAGGAGAACTTATATTCAGATATATCTATAAATATCTCAAATGTAAGAAGCCTTTCTCTCGTTTATGGATAAGTTCAATGACTGATAAAGCGATTAAGGACGGATTCCAAAACTTAAAGGATAGCAAAGATTACGATAGCTTATTTTTAGCTGCTGAAGCCAGAAGCCAGGCGGACTGGTTATTGGGTATTAACGCCAGCAGAGCATTACATGTCTGTTCCGGTGAATCAAACAATTCATTGGGGAGAGTGCAAACTCCAACGCTGGCATTAATTTGTAAAAGGTATCTGGATAACAAGCGGTTCAAAACTCAACCTTATTGGCAAACCAGTGCCAATGTTAGTAAAGACGGGATGAATTTCAGGGTTACCGGGATTGAACAATATTTTGAAAAAGAGGCCGCAGATAAAGCATTTGATAAAATCAAATCATGTCCCAAACTTAAAGTGCTTAAATTCAATAGGGAAGAAAAAAAAGTAGAAACGCCTCTTTTACACGATCTGGCCAGCTTACAGAAACGGGCAAATGTCAAACATGGATTCAGTGTCGAGAAAACGTTATCAATAGCCCAGAAGTTATATGAAGCCAAACTTATTTCTTATCCGAGAACAGGCAGTAAGTATATTCCGGAAGATGTTTTTGAAACAATACCGTCGCTTATCAATAGTTTAAATAGTTATCCTCTTTTCAAGGATGTGGCGGATCGGTTCTCCGGTAAGGAATTGAATCTAAAACCGGTAAATCCGGATAAAATTACGGACCATCATGCCTTAATCATTACAGAAAACAAACCCGCTAAACTTTCTGTTGATGAGAAAGTGATATATGAACTTATTGCCGGGCGTATGCTGGAAGCATTCTCCGAGGCCGGAATAAATGATAGTACAATAATTGAAATGGTGTGCAATGAAGATATTATCTTATCTGCACAAAACACAAGTGTAAAATATAGCGGCTGGCGGGATATCTTCAATGAACAGGAAGAACAGGTGAAAGAATACAATATAGAGTTGCCAATATTGAAAGAAAGCGATATACTGAAAATCGAAAGTATAAATCTGGTTCAGAAGAGCACAAAACCGAAACCTCTGTATACTGAAGCAACCTTACTGACGGCTATGGAAACCGCCGGACGTGACAGTGAAGATAAAGAAATAAAAGCGGTATTATCCACTTGTGGAATAGGAACTCCGGCAACACGTGCCGGAATTATAGAGATTTTATATAAGAGGGATTACATATGCCTGCAAAATAAATCTTTGGTTCCTACAAAAAAAGGATTGGAATTATACAAGCAAATCGTAAATCTACAGTTAGCGGATGTGGAACTGACCGGTGGATGGGAGTCCGGCCTGTTAAGGATAGAAAAAGACCCCGGCTATTTATCATCTTTCAATGGAGGGTTAAAGGTGTTTACAAAACAAGTCGTTACTGAGCTTGCTTCTGTTATAAGCAAAACGGATAATTGTAAT
>JAISSC010000164.1 GCA_031273305.1 Flavobacteriaceae bacterium | reverse complement strand
GGCTTTGCTTCGCAAAGCCGGGCTACGTTCTTATCCCGAACTCAGTTTATATTAATCATTCATTTTCTATAATTTTAAAGTAAAGCATTTCCAAAGCCTTGTTAGAAATACGGGTAATTATTTCATTGCGGCTAAGGTCAGGATAAAAGTATTTTTTTACAAAGGTCTCTTTTTGAAAATACAACCCGATATAAACCAACCCTACCGGATTGTTATATTCATCGGAATTTGGGCCTGCCACTCCGGTTGTGGAGACAGCAATATCTGCATTAAAAAGTTTAGCCGACCGCTCAGCCATTTCTTTGGCTACTTCTTCACTCACTACGGTGTACGTCCGAATAATCTCCGAAGGAATGTGTAAAATATTTTCTTTAGCTTCCACACTATAAGAGGTTATTCCTCCTTTGTAATAGGCAGAACTCCCCGAAACAGAGGTTATTTTTTGTGAAATGGTTCCTCCCGTAAGACTTTCTGCTACACAAAATGTAAGATGGTTTTTCTTGAGAAAACCGGCAATAACTTCTTGAATATCCGGTGTTTGTGTAGAAATAAGACGTTTCCCTATAATAACAGGCAATTTATTTATTTCCTGCAAAAGAAAATATTCCAATTCTTCACGGTTGTTCCCCTTTGCAGTTAATCTTAGCTCAATTCTGGCTTCCGAAGGAAGATAAGAAAGGGTAATAAACTCCGGGAGATCATCCTCCCAACAACGTAAAGCTAAAGCCAGTTCACTTTCAGGAAAATCTACTACTACGAGAGAACGCCGTATAATATAAGGCAAATTAAATCCTTTTTTAATTTTGGGAATAATAAATTCGGTCATCATCGCACGGGTTTCATAAGGTACTCCGGGAAGGTTAATTAGAATTTTATTGTCTTTTTCCGTCCATAGAACAGGTGCAGTTCCATACCGGTTGATCATGACCTCTGACCTTGACGGAACCATAGCCTGATTGCGGGTAAGTTCATTCATCTCCCTCCCGTTTCTGCAATAAATATCTGTAATATAATCCAGAGAGGGTTGATGTAAGACAAGGGTATCGGATAAAAAATCGGCTATTGCCTGTTTGGTTTTATCGTCTTTGGTCGGACCTAATCCTCCGGTAGTGAAGATAAAATCTGCATCCGAATTAAAAACTTTTGTCAATTCGTGTTTTATGGCATTATCTTCATCAGGAATAGTTGAAATCCGGATTACGGAAATACCTATATTGTCAAGTTCCTTAGCAATATAATTAGAATTGGTATCGAGAGTTATTCCTGAGAGAACTTCATCTCCAATAATGATAAGATATGCTTTCATTTTTTTATTTATTGTCAAATTTAGTCAATAAAATGAAATTGATTTTTATTAAAAATTTGGAATAGTTAATTAAAAATAGTATCTTGCCAATGTTGTGACCTTAATAGGTATAGAAAGCGGGAAAAAATTATATAAATCAGAATTATAGAAAAATTGCATGGAGCATCATTTACCTAATCTCATTATGGATTTAGCTCTTATTTTAGGAGCAGGAGCAATTACTACATTAATATTCAAAAGGATAAAACAACCTCTTGTTCTGGGGTATATTATTGCGGGTTTTTTAGTAGGCCCTCATTTTTCGTTCATACCCAACGCCAACGATGGGGAAAATATAAAGATATGGGCAGATATTGGAGTGATATTCCTGCTTTTCAGTTTGGGACTTGAGTTTAGTTTTAAGAAATTAATCAATGTGGGAGGAGCAGCATCCATTACGGCGATAGTGGAAATTGTATCCATTATGATATTAGGCTATTTCGTGGGACAATGGATGGGCTGGAATATGATGAACAGTATATTTTTAGGCGGTTTGTTAGCGAGTTCATCCACAACTATAATAATAAGGGCATTTTATGAACTGGGCGTAAAAAGGAAAAATTATGCCAGAATAGTTTTTGGAGTTCTAATAGTTGAAGATATAGTAGTGATATTACTTATGGTATTGCTGTCTACAATGGCAGTAAGTCAGCATTTTGACGGTTCTCAGATGCTAATATCCTTCCTGAAACTTATGTTCTTTTTAGTTCTTTGGTTTATTTTCGGTATCTTCCTGATCCCTACCTTGTTGAGAACAGCAAAAAAAATACTCGATGAAGAGACATTGTTGATATTATCCATAGGTTTATGTTTGGGAATGGTAGCGTTAACAACAAATATTGGTTTTTCTGCGGAGTTAGGAGCTTTTGTGATGGGGTCAATTTTAGCGGAAACCACTTCTGCGGAAAAGATAGAACATTCGCTAAAACCTGTAAAAGACTTATTCGGAGCAATTTTTTTCGTATCAATAGGAATGATGATAGATCCGGTCTCAATGTATGAATATCGTTGGGAAATACTTATAATAACATTACTTACCATTTTTGGGAAATTCGGATTTACAACCATCGGGGCACTCTTATCAGGACAGCCTTTTAAACAGTCCGTACAAGTTGGAATGAGTATGGCTCAGATAGGAGAATTTGCCTTTATAGTAGCATCTCTGGGGATGAGCCTGAAAGTAACGGGAGATTTTCTATTCCCGATAGCCGTCGGAGTTTCCGCTATTACAACTTTTACAACTCCTTATATGATCAAATATTCGGAGTCTTTTTATGATGTTATCAATCGAATTATGCCGGCTAAAGTATTGAGGGCAATAGACAAATATGCTACCGGAACACAAAACATACAGGAGGAAAATAAATGGAAAAAATTGGTAAAGGCGTATCTTTTTCTAATTTTAACTAACGGAATTGTAATTATAGGACTTGTGTTACTGGTTGTTTATGTAATACTGCCTTTTGTACGGGAACAATTGATAAATTCAGACTTCGTTACCATCGCTGCACTTATCATAACCATCTTATTGTGCGCCCCTTTTCTTTGGGCTATCTTAGTTAAAAAACCGGAAAAAGATATTTTTCAGCACGTTTGGAATAAAAATATATATGCGAGAGGTCCTTTGATCGTAATGGAAGTAGCCAGGTTTGTAGCAGCAATTTTTCTGATAGGGGTTATCCTGAATTTCTTCTTCTCAGGAACCATAGCATCTCTAGTGGTAATTCCTATTGTCATCATAGGCTTGTATCTATTATCTACAAAATTCGACCTTTTTTATTCCCTGATAACCAAAAGGTTTGTTTATAACCTGAATGAACGAGATATTAGAGAACAGGAAAAGAACAATAAGGTAAAGAAAAGTTTATTTTCATTCTGGGATACTCACCTAACCGATTTTGAGGTTAGCCCAAATGCCGGCTATGCGGGAGCCAAACTGTCCGAATTGGCATGGCGGGAAAAATTCGGGATCAATGTTGCTTACATAAAACGAGGAGAAAATATTATCCCCATTCCGAAAGAAGACGATAAAGTATTTCCTTTCGACAGGCTGGGGCTGATCGGGACAGATGAACAGCTTAAAATATTTGAACAAAATATCCAAGCCGAAGAAATGCCCGAACACGAGAACTCTTATAAGGAAGATAATGTTACTCTTACGAAGTTCACCGTTTCCGAAACTTCTCCTGTTTTGGGAAAAAGCAGCAAATTTTTAAGAGAACTTACTAAAGGATTAGTTATAGGAATAGAACGTGAAGACCATAAAATTGTAAATCCGCCTTCCAACACCTTGTTACAACTAAACGATACTGTCTGGATGGTTGGAAATAAAAAAGATATACAGGCTTTTATACATAGTTCCGAAGCTCAAAATCTATGATATGAAGTTTTTATCCCCATCCTTAATTTTTTCACATCCCCACGAGCCAATTCGCCGGATTTTGAGGAACGGTTCCTTTCCAGACTTGGAATCCTAAAAGTGTGATATTGGAGTCATCAGTATAAATTTTCCCTAAAGACTGACCTGAATTTATTTTATCTCCCACAGATACTATCACGGTGGAAAGATTGGTATAAAGAGTGAAATAATTACCGTGATTGATCAAAACAGCTTTTCCTCCTCCGGGAACTACTAAAATCCTGCTTACGGTGCCTGAAAATACTGCTTTGGCAAGATTTCCTGCCGAGGTTGCTATTTCCACTCCCTGATGTTCCACATAAATATTGGGTACCACCGGATGCGGAGTTCTTCCAAACTCGGAAACAACGGTTCCTAAGACAGGCCACGGAAGTGATTTTTTATTTGCTTCAAAACTCTTGGATAAGGTTTCGGCAGAAGTGGTTATGGTCGCAGATGCTCCTATTTCTTCTTTTTTTGCAATCGCTTTTTCCTCAGCTATTTTTGCCGCTTCTGCTTTTTGGACGGCCAGTTTATTTGCTGCCACTCTTTCTGCTGCCGCTTTTTCTGCTGCTTTTCTGGTTTCTTCCGCTCGTTTAGCCGCTTCTTTGTCACTTGTCTCCCTTTCTGCTGCTGTTTTTGCTGCAAGAGCCTCTCTAGCTGCTTTTTGGGCTGTTGCTGTTTTTTCTGCTGCCAGTCTTTCTGCTGCTTGTTGTGCTCCTAAGGCTTTTTTGGCTCTTTCTTCTTCTATGGTCTTTTTCCTTGCTCTTTCGGCTTCTTCTGCTCTTCTTCTCTCTTCTGCTTCTTTTGCCTTAACTATCCTCAATTCTTCTACTATAATTGCCTGTACTTGTTTTTCTAATGCTTGTCTTTGGGTTTGTTTTTGTCTTATTTGGCTTGCCAGATTTCCTTGTTCCTTTATATACTGCTCTACGATAATTTCCTTCTCTCTTTTTTCTGCATCTAATTGATCCTTTTGAGCTTGTTGTTGTGCCAAAACATCCAGTTTGTCCTTTTTTGCTTTTTCTCTAAGTTCTATGGTATGTAGTATCTCCTGTTGCTTATCATTAATTTCAGCCACTTTTTTATCCTGATATTCCGAATACTTTTGCAGGTATTTTATACGGCGAAATGCCTGAGCAATGTTATCCGAAGAAAGGATAAATAGAATTTTATTTTGGATGGATTTGTTTTTATATGATCTTATCAAAACGTCTGCATAATCCTCTCTCAGCTTTTTCAATTCCCTTCGCAACTTGTTTATTTCTAACTGACTAAGGTAAATCTCATCATCCAATACCTTAGATTCTTTTCTGATGTTGCTAATCAGTTTCGCTCTAATATCTATTTTCTTGTTTAAGTTTGCTATGTAAATAATCGAAGTTTTGGACTCGTTCTTACTGGCTACAAGGGCTTTATTAAGTTCAGTAATTTCATTCCTTAACTTGGTGCTTTGTTTTTGCAGTACTTCCTTATTATAAGGCTGCTGACTGTAAATAATTACATTTATTAATAGAAACAAACAAGTATATAGATATTTTTTGCTATTCATCAGTTAATTTTTCTTTGAGTATATCCATTCGGTATTTCAAAAGGAGTATCCATCTTAACAAATTCAAATTTATTATAATCTAACGAAAATATGGTCTCTTTCTTCTCTTTTATGAAAATTTTAATATTTTTTGGCAAAATTTTATCTTCAACATTAATATAGTCGTTATAATCTATCTGCAAATAGGTATCATTGGTTTTATCCTGTAAAATAATCTGTTTCAGGTTGAAGTTGGAATCAAAGGTCAACTTCTGTAAAAAACTTTTTGAATTATCTCCTGTCCCTACTTTCATTAAACCGGCAGAGGTCAGAATATAGTCATTGTTTTGCAGCTCCAGATTAAAGCCTTCCGGATTGATAGGTAAAAATAATTTTCCTGTCAAAAGATTTTCCAGACTTTGATAATCAATGAAGTTGACTTTTAACAAATTATTAACATAATCAAAATCGGAATCTATATAGGTTTTTCCGATCTTTTCGTACATTTTAAATCCTTCGGGAAGTATAGTCGCACGGGCAAGGGGCAAGATCATGGTGGCATTCGCCCAAATCTGTTTTCCTTTATCTATATACAAAGTCATCCCTACCGACGGATAAGCGGTATCTGCTGTCTCAATATCTGCACTTGCCTTTATCTTCAGGGTTGTAAAATTTACCGGTTTTTGGATTGCCTGAAAAAGTTCTTCTTCATCCAAACTTTCATATTTGATCTCTTTTTCTCTTACAATGCTTCCTTTTTGAGTATTGCAGGAAACCAAACTAACCGTAATAAGGGTTATGCACAGCAACTTTTTCATTTGTATTATTTAGTCTCCAATACACTGTAATCCCCCAGACTCAAGGTACTGGATACTCCGAAATATTTTGCTGAATTTCCTATCATGGAGTTACTCAGGTTCCCGTGAGTGATAAGGGTATCTTCTTGTATTAAAGAATTTTCAATATTACTTCTATCAATTTTAGTACCATTTCCTAAAGAAACATAGGGTCCTATTTTTGAATTAATTATTTCTACATTTTCTCCGATAAAACAGGGAGGAATAATCAGGCTGTTTTCTATTTTTGCGCTTTGAGGAAATACAGATACCGCCTGTTTCTCATATTCCAATACCTTAGAGTTCGTTTCTACCGTTGCATTTTTATTCCCACAATCCATCCAGTCGTTCACCTTACCCAGAGTAAATTTAGCACCTTTAGCTCTTAAATTATCCAACGCATCGGTTAGCTGATATTCATTGCCGGTTTTAATATCGTTATCTATCAGATAGTTAATTTCCGTCATTAATTTTTCCGCATCTTTAAAATAATAAATCCCGATGATGGCTAAGTCTGACACAAATTTTTTAGGTTTTTCTACTATATCCTGAATCACTCCATATTCATCCAGTTTTACAACTCCAAAAGCACTCGGATCATCTACTTTTTTAACCCAAATAACTCCATCGGAGTGTTTATCTAATTGAAAATCTGCCTTGAATAAGGTATCTGCAAAAGCTATGATAGTGGGACCTATCATACTTTCACGTGCACAATGAATGGCATGTGCCGTACCCAAAGGCTCCGTCTGATGATAAATGGAAGCCTTTGCACCCAGTTTTTCCGCAATATTCTTTAATTTTCTTTCTATTTCCGTACCAAAATCTCCTATGATAAAAGCTATCTCATCAATTTTTTCATCTACCACCTTAGCTATATCCTCTACAAGCCTCTGTACGATGGGTTTTCCTGCTATGGGAATCAAAGGCTTGGGAACGGTTAATGTGTGAGGTCTTAGACGAGAACCTTTACCTGCCATAGGAACAATAATTTTCATGTTGTTTAAAATTTAATGTTTAAAAATTTATATGTTAACTAATTTCTATTTAATTCCGGAGCTTCCATATCCTCCTTCTCCCCTTATTGTATCACTTAACTCCTCCACTTCTTCCCAAACTACGGTTTCGTGTCTGGCTATAATTAACTGGGCTATCCTTTCTCCGTCATTAATGGTAAAATCTTCTTTAGATAAATTAATTAATATTACACCCAATTCACCCCGATAGTCCGCATCTATCGTTCCCGGTGAGTTTGGACAACCTATTCCGTGTTTAAATGCTAAACCGCTGCGGGGACGTACCTGACCTTCATATCCGGGAGGAATTTCAAGATATAATCCCGTAGGAATTATTTTTCTATCCAATGGTTTTAATACTACCGGCTCATCCAAATTCGCCCTTAAGTCCATCCCGGCGGAAAAGGCTGTTTTATACTCCGGAAGCTCGTGTTTCGACTTATTAATGATTTTAACCTTCATTATTGTAACTATCTTAATTTTATAAATTATTTTACAAAATAATACTAAAGTTTACAAAGTACAAAAAAATAACTCGTAATATATAATAATTTTTGATTACTATTTAAATTAATTTGTTCATTGTAAACGTGTTACCTGTTTATTTATTGTATAATTATGTTAGTCTATAAAAATAGTTATCTTTACAACTTTTCAATATTTTATTAATAATCGTTTAATTATTAAATCAAGGTTACTTTATATAAGACATATGGATTATGCTATTTTAGATATCGAAACAACAGGAGGTAAATTTAATGAAGAAAGTATAATGGAAATTGCAATTTATCGGTTTAACGGAGAAAATATCACGGATACTTTTATTTCTTTGGTTAACCCTGAAAAAGAAATTGATTTTTATGTACAGAAACTTACGGGAATTACTAAAAAAATGGTGAAAACTGCTCCCAAGTTCTATGAATTGGCTAAAAGAATGGTAGAAATAACGGATGATGCTACTTTAGTAGGGCATAATATTACTTATGATTATCGGGTTATCCGTGCGGAGTTCTCCCGCTTAGGTTTTGACTTTCAAAGACCAACCTTAGATACTATCACGCTAAGTAAAGCCCTTATTCCCGAAATGGATTCCTACTCATTGGGGAATCTTTGCTCCTCGTTGGGAATCCCTGTAAACAACCGACACAGAGCCTATGGTGACGCTCTGGCTACGGTAAAATTATTTCAACTTTTGTTGATGAAGGACTCTCATAAGGATATTATTCAGTCTTCCGTTAAACAGATAAGGTATCAGTCGTTAAATAAAAAAATTCTTCTATTATTGGAAGACCTCCCACAGGAAACAGGCGTTTTTTACTTTCATAATGAAAATGGTAAGGTCATTTATATAGATAAAAGTTCAAATATATCTAATAAAGTCAGGCAAGTACTCACCGGGAAAAGTCAAAAATCCAGAAGACTACAAGAAAAAACCGAGAATATAAGTTTTGAACTTACGGGAAATGATATTATTGCCACCATAAAAGCCCAAAATGAGATTAAACTTAATCACCCCGATTTTAACCCGCTAAGGGAACCTGATCCTTCTATATATGGTTTTTTCACAGGACAGGCAAAAGATGATATATTTATTGCACCTATCAATACAAAGAATAAAAAAACCGCTCTGTTAACTTTTTCTTCTCTGACAGGAGCCGAAAAATTCTTATCTCACAAAAAGGAAGACTCACCGGATAATTCTTTACATCAGTTTATATCTAAATTGACCCTAAAAGATAAAAAATTATTATTGATCGATAAGGGTAGAAATCTTAGTGAGAAATCTTTTTTATTCTTTGAAAACGGTATTCTGCAAGGATACGGGTTTTATTCCTTACATTCCCAGATAAAAAATATTGAACGAATACGTAAAATTATGGTTCCGTCTAGGGCCGGTGCGGATGTTCTGTTACAGATACGGAACAGACTTTTTATCTATAAAAACCTAAAAGAATTGGTCTTATAATATTTTCGTAAAACATGCGCCCTGCCTTTTATTTTTAAGTACATGCAGGAAATTATATCTTAAAAATTCTCCGATTTTTGCTACGTATTGTTTATCGCTTATAATTTTAACATTTATTGTGTGAATTTAAAAAATTATATATACATTTGTAACGTATTTTCTACAGTGTAGTGTCTTTTTTTGAAAGGCAATACATCTTTAATTTAGAAAATGATTGTTTATAATTATTACCAGTCCACTCGTTAAGAATGGACTGGTTTTTTTATTTAAAATATCATCGGGAATATGTTTACGGAAAGTGAAAATACATACTTCTAACTTTATTTTGATAATACGATATATTTACTTACTTTAGGAACCACTATAATCACAAATATTATCTAATTATGGCACAAGAGAAAATAGCACAATTATTGGGCGATCAAGCCGATTTTTATCTTAAACACGAAAGTAAAACGGTAGATAAAAAATTAATTCATGCTCCTTCTTCATCAGTTATTGATGATGTTTGGTCTGATTCCGACAGGAATATCCAAACTTTACGAAGTATACAAACCATCTTAGGAAACGGAAGGCTGGCAAATACCGGATATGTTTCGATTCTTCCCGTAGATCAGGGTATTGAACACACCGGAGGGGCTTCTTTCGCTCCTAATCCTTTGTATTTTGACCCTGAAAATATTGTTAAACTAGCAATAGAAGGCGGTTGTAACGCAGTTGCTTCCACTTACGGCGTATTGGCTGCGGTGGCACGAAAATATGCTCATAAAATCCCTTTTGTTGTAAAGATCAATCACAATGAATTATTAACCTATCCTAATGAGCCTCAACAAATCCTGTTCGGAACTGTAAAAGAAGCATGGGATATGGGAGCAGTGGCTGTAGGAGCTACGATATATTTCGGAGCAGAAGACAGCCGAAGGGAGATCATAGAAATTGCAGAAGCCTTTGAATATGCTCACGAACTGGGAATGGCAACAATCCTCTGGTGCTATCTGAGGAATGATGCTTTCAAAAAGGACGGAACCGATTATCATGCTGCTGCCGACCTTACCGGACAGGCTAACCATATCGGGGCGACCATAAAAGCGGATATTATCAAGCAAAAATTACCTGTTAACAATGGAGGATTCCCTGCGATAAAATTCGGAAAAACAAATTCTAAGATGTATTCTGAACTCACCACAGACCATCCTATTGACCTATGCAGATACCAGGTTATCAATAACTATATGGGACGGATCGGATTGATAAATTCCGGAGGAGAATCTCACGGAGAATCCGACCTAAAAGATGCGGTAATTACTGCCGTTATTAATAAACGTGCGGGAGGAATGGGATTGATAAGCGGAAGAAAAGCCTTCCAAAAACCTATGAAAGACGGCGTGGAATTGCTACATTCCATTCAGGATGTATATCTGGATAAAGATATTACTTTAGCTTAATATTCATAACCGAATCCTGATGTAAAAGTCAGGATTCTAATTTAATAGACACCGGGAAGCTATAAATTAAAAAATTGGTACAAATTTAGATGAACAGGAAATTAATTTAATAAGCGTTTTATAAATAAACATAACCATGAAGAAAATATTTTTACTATTGTCGGCTTTATTTTTAGTAACAGGGATTTCAGAACTTTCCGCTCAAAATACGACAACTAAAAAAAGTACGACTAATTACAAGAAAAATCCGTTGATATACGGACCTAAATCCGCCGCTAAAATTAAGGACCTTTTCTTTACCCGAACCGGATTTAAACTTCCGCAAACCATTTCATCCATCAACGGAATTGCCGGATATACCGATTTTGAGCCTATTGAGGGAGCAGGAAACATTTATACTTGGGATTTTACCAATGGGTTCCAGATAAGTGCTATTTCAAAATCTGAAGGTACGGCCGGAGCTAATGATAAAATTTCTTTGGTAAGTTTTAATTACGGAGGTTTAAATACTCTGGAATTAGGAAATACCATCTCACTTAATAAGTCAACACTTTCATCTATTCAAAAACTATATCCCAATAAACTCACAAAATTTAAAAACTCGAAAACACCGACATATAAAATAAATACAGGTTCGGTTTATGCTACTTTCTATTTCAACGAGAAAAGTATATTAACCAGCTTATCTATTTCTACTTACGATTTGGAAATTTAATTTTTACATCCACATGAGGGTCTTGTTATGTCTTAATTTATTACTTTTTCATTCCGTATTTTTATGGGGACAGGTTAATTCTCATCGAAAGATAATCGGAGAAGAGCATAATCAGGCATCGAAATGGGTGGATTCTGTTTATACCTCGTTATCGTTAGAGGATAAAATAGCCCAGTTGTTTATGGTAGCGGCTTATGTAAACAAAGACCAAAGCCATACACAGGAAGTGAATAAACTGGTGACGGAGGAACATATCGGAGGATTGATCTTAATGCAGGATGATGTTTTGAAACAGGTACGATGGATAAATGAACTTCAAAAACAGGTAAAAACTCCCCTGTTGATAGGAATTGACGGAGAATGGGGACTGGCACAACGTTTCACGGGAACCGTACAATTCCCCTGGTCGATGACCTTAGGCGCAGTGACGGATGACAACCTTGTTTATGAAATAGCAAGACAAATCGGAATACATTGTAAGAGAGCAGGAATAAATTGGGATTTTGCTCCCGTAGTCGATATTAACGTTAATCCGAATAATCCCATAATCGGGAACCGTTCATTTGGCTCCGATAAAAATAATGTAGTTCAAAAGGCAAAGGCTTATATGAGAGGGTTACAAAGTCAGGGTATTCTTTCATCTGCCAAACATTTTCCGGGACATGGAGATACAGATGCAGACAGTCATCTGGAACTTCCCGTGCTTAAGCATACCAAAGCCAGATTTGACAGCTTGGAGCTATATCCGTTTAAAAAGCTAATCGCCGAAAGTATAGACGGAATTATGGTGGCACATTTGAATGTCCCGGCAATTGAAAAAGACCCTAAAGTACCTGCATCCCTTTCCTATAACGTTATTACCAAATTATTAAAAGAGGAATTAGGATATAAGGGGATGATAATTACTGATGCGTTAAACATGCAGGGAGTGGCAAAAAATTATCCTTATGGAGAGATGGATTACCTTGCATTTAAGGCGGGAAATGATATTCTTCTTTTTTCTCAGGGAGTAGTTTCAGGAAAACGTAAAATTAAGGACGGGATAGAAAATGGAGACATACCTATGAGCCGTTTGGAAGAAAGCGTTAAAAAGATATTATACGCAAAATACCATGCAGGTTTGAATAAAGGATTTATCCCAATTCCCGAAGTTAACCTGTTGAATGACCTGAACGATGAAAATTCTGAACAGTTAAAGGAGAAATTATTTACGGCAGCCATAACGGAATTGAAATCTGCCAAAGAATGCTTTCCGTTGAACAAGGATAAAAAATACTTGTTTTTACCTTTAGAGAACGGAGATTATCAAACATTTTATTCCGGATTAAAGGAAAAATTCCCTGATACGGAGTTAGTTACCTTAACACAATTGAACTCAGGAAAATACGACCCTAAAAGGTATGAGTTGATTATAGGCATCCACAAAGATACGGAGACAACGGTTTATTATTCCCATAAGTTGAGCCAAACTTCCCAAAACGCCATAGCCAACTTATCCAAAAGATATACGGTCACTCTCTGTAATTTCATAAGTCCTTACAGCCTAAACGGGATAAATCTTTCTTCCATAAAAAACGTGATTCTAACCTATCAAAATAATAATTACACACAAAAAGCAATTATAGGAATACTGGACGGAACACAAAAAGCTAAAGGCAAACTTCCGGTAGAAATAGCGGGGTATAAGTTCTATTGACACCTGCATTCACTCATATGCAAATTTGCCCGCTTTTTGCCCCATTTGCCCCATTATTGCCCCATTATTGCCCGATTATTTCATAATAACTACCTGCATTAACTCCATTAGACAACTTCAGCAACTTCGGCAAAACTTCGGCAATGATTGACCGAATTGAATATTAATTGATACCTGCCTCCGTATCCAATTTTGCGTGATTTGCGTGATTTTTGCGTGATCATTGCGTGATTTGCGTGATTTATATATGATAAAATGTACTTGCCCCTTTACCTGACATTTTTACTATATTAAAATTTTCAACCAATTCTTTTAAGTCGGAAGTGGCTGTCCTGTTAGATACTGAATTTATCTTTTGATACTCCTTATTTGTAATCTTTCCGTTTTCACGAACATACAACACTGCTTTTATTTGCCTGTCGTTCAGCCCTAATTCTTTCAAAGATTGCTCGTCAAAAATATCTTTGCGGAAAACTACCCAAAAACCCGAACTTTCGTAATAATACAAAGGTAAAGGCAAGCCCGATTCGGTGCATTGTTCGTTCATCTTGCTAATACCACGCCCCCACGCCTCAATGTAACCAATGCGGAAAAATGCGTTGGAAATATCGGGATTGTGCGGAACGGACGAGTGCTTTTTCTGCAAGGTTTCAATCGTCCAATTTTCAGGCAGTTGCCCAAAGTTCCAAATCATAATTTTGTCCTTGTAAACGCTTATCTGAATAGGCGTTGCACCGGTATAATCCTTGTGAGCAATGGCATTATGAATTGCCTCGCGGATTGCTTCTTTTGGATATTCATAGGTTTCCACACGATAAATACCCTCGTAACTTATCAGGGCTTTAATGTATTTGGTAAACAGTAAATCAATGGTTTTCTCGACCTGTTCAAACAAATTTCCGTGTATTTCGTCCTGAAAACGCAAATCACTGTCGGATTCAAAAAGCCGATTTTGATATAGGCATTGGTTACGAACTTTTCGGGGTCGGGGTGAAAAAGCAATAGCGCAGCTCGTTTCAGATAACCGTTATCTGTCAATTTCAGGTTGTTAAGCAGGAGTTCATTGCTGTCGGTCAGTACATCATCATCAATTCGCTTGCTTTTAATGCCTCGCTTGCGGAAGAAGTCAAAGGTTTCCGACTTTAAGTCTGCGACTGTAACATTGGGAACGGATACGCTATCCCAATGCCTGCCCTGCTTGCCCAAAAGGAATTTATCCAATGCCGAACCTTTCAACTCTTGCTTGGTTGAGCCGCTGCGATAGTGATACTCACCTTTATAGTTTACCGGATTGGGCTGTGGCTCGAC
>JAISSC010000119.1 GCA_031273305.1 Flavobacteriaceae bacterium | reverse complement strand
ATCCTTATTCTACCGAGCTTGAATCCCTAATGGGATAAAATTTGGCAAGCATAATTATTCGTTCGTGGTTGTACATCCCATCGGGATGTTAGCTCGGTAGAATGAACAAACCCCCACCCATAACGGCATTCCGGAGGAATGTAACATTATTCAATTATCTTTCATCATATTCCAATTCAAAAAATTATAATGTGCTTAACCCGAACTCACGTGTTGTTAAGTTTTATATTATTCCCAAATTTAAATTTCGAAATTCCATTGCTTGATCTTTTCGAGAAAATGAAAAGCCGTCATGTCGAACCGAACAGGAACGATGCTGATATAGTTATGTTCCAAAGCCCATTCATCGGTATCATCACCTCTGTCCAGGTTTGTCCATTTGCCGGTCATCCAGTAATAGGTTTTTCCTTTGGGGTCTATCCTCCGGTCAAATTCTTCTTCCCAATAAGCATTTGCCTGCCTGCAAATCCTGATGCCGTTGAGGTCTTTTTCTTCGGCTTTAGGAATGTTGACATTCAGGACTACACCTTCGGGTAACTTGTTTATTAAAACATTTTTTACGATGGATTTAATATAGTTCCGGGAGGCCTTAAAGTTAGCACTATATGAAAAGTCGCATAAGGAAAAACCGATAGAAGGAACTCCTTCAATTCCTCCCTCAATAGCCGCTGACATGGTTCCGGAATATATAATATTAATGGAAGAATTGGAGCCGTGATTAATCCCCGAAACGCATAGATCAGGTTTTTTGGGAAGGAGCTGATCCAGAGCCAGCTTTACACAATCTACCGGTGTTCCGCTACAAGCCCATTCCTGCTGTGCTCCGTCATTGATAACGATCTTCTCCACCCGCAATGTGGAATTAATAGTTACGGCATGCCCCATTCCGCTTTGAGGTTTATCCGGAGCAACTACATATACCTCACCGATTTCGTTCATTATATCAATCAACTCCCGGATTCCCGGAGCAGTAATTCCATCGTCGTTAGTCACTAATATCAAGGGTTTTTCCATATTTTTGTATTAAAATTTAAACTTGTTGTAAAACTAAGATTTTTCATTATAAAAATTGTATTACCTTTGAATCTATTTTACGAATTATAAATAAGTGCAATGTTAAACTTAAGAAAAACCTGGATATTTTTATCGCTTTGTTCGATGAGCCTTTTGGTATTTTGTTTTAATGCCTCTTCCCAGGGTGACAGAGAGAAGGAAATTTTTAAAAGGGTAAGAGAAACTCTTCTCTATACCAGTTATGCCCCTAAAAATTTAAATGAAGCCTATTCTAAAGATGTATATAAAAAATATATAGAAGATTTGGATCCGTTTAAAAGATATTTTTTGAAATCCGATATAGAAGAATTTGAAGGATACCGGAATAAGATGAGTGAAATGTTTATTAATAGTGATGTTTCTTTTTATCATTTAACTATTGACAGATTATACAAGAGAATAGATGAAACGGAAGTATATGTAAACGAAATATTCGAAGGCACACCTCTTACTTTTACGAAAGATGAATATTTTATTTCGGATGAGAAAAAGAGAGAGTTTCCGTCTAATCAGGCTCAGGCTAAAGAGTACTGGAAAACATACATAAAATATAGTGTCCTTCAGGAAATGTTTAACTCTCAGAAAACAAATGACAGTTTAGATGATAATAATAACGCAGGTGATTCCGATAAAGAAGAGAAACCCAAGACAAGGAAAGAGATACAGGATGATGCTGTTAAAAAGGTGAAAGACAATCTTGCAGAATATTTCAGGCAAATAAAACTAAGGAAAAAATCCGATTTGTTTTCCATCTTTGTTAATGCCTATACGGAGGTATTTGATATTCACACCACCTATTTTTCACCAAAGGATAAAGATAATTTTAACACTACCATGAGTGGCAAGATCATCGGGATAGGGGCTACCTTACAGGATATTAAAGGGTATCCGACCATACGGGAACTGGTGATAGGAGGCCCTGCATGGAAATCGAAACAGATAGAAGCAGGAGATAAAATTCTGAAAGTGCAGCAGGGAAAACACGGAACTCCCGTAAGTGTGGTGGGAATGTTGTTGGATGATGCCATACGCCTGATAAGAGGAGAGGAAGGGAGTATAGTTGTACTTACCATAGAAAAGAAAGAGGGAAGTGCAAAAATAGTAACGCTGGTAAGGGAAGAAATAGAAATACAGGAAACCTTTGTGAGAAGTGCTATAATTACGGATGATGGAGGGAATAGATACGGAATTTTATATTTACCGGAATTTTATGTTAATCTTGAAAGCAATAGTAAGGGAAGAGATTGTTCCGATGATGTCAAAAGGGAGATCAATGAGCTTAAAAGTCAGGGAATCAAAGGATTAATTATGGACGTGAGGAATAACGGAGGAGGTTCTCTTTCAGAAGTTGTAGATATTGCCGGGTTGTTCGTCGGAAAAGGGCCTGTGGTGCAGGTAAAAGATTCCAACGGAAAAATAAAGGTATTAGACAGCAAAGAAAAAGAAATCGTATGGGATGGAGCGTTGGTTATTATGACTAACGAACTTTCAGCCTCAGCCTCCGAAATATTGGCAGGAGCAATGCAGGATTACCAGAGGGCTGTAATCGTAGGTCCCGCCCAAACTTATGGTAAAGGAACCGTGCAAACGATGTTTCCGTTAGACAGGTTTAGCCTGAATGATGATAAATATGGAGCATTGAAGGTAACTATCCAGAAATTTTACAGGATAACAGGAAGCTCTACCCAATTAAAAGGAGTAACTTCGGATATTGTTATCTCCGGATTGATGTCTTATTCGGATATTTTTGAAAAATCACAGGAATATGCATTATCATGGGATCAAATTACCCCAACCCAATATACGACATGGCAGGGAACTCCGAAGATTGACTATACCTACCTTAAAACCAAGAGCGGAGAAAGACTGAAAGGAAGTGCATATATCAGCTCGATAGAAGCCGCAGGAAAATGGAGTAAAGAATTGGAGAAGATAAGTGAAATTCCATTACAGTATGACAAGTTTATGGAAGAGATGAATAAACGGAAAAAACAGGGTAAAGTATATGAAAAAGAAACTACTTTTGATGCCAAATTACAGGTAGAAGCTCCGGCATATGAGTTGGTTAAATTTAAGTCAGATACCGTTCTGAAAGCAAAGAGAGAAGACTGGTATAAAGGAATGAAAAAAGACTTCAATCTAAAAGAGTCTATAAATGTTTTGAATGACTTAAGGAAAAAGAGTAAATAATATTATTTGATGAATACCGGATATTAAAGCAGTTAGCCTGATTTAAGTATGATATGGAGATGTGAAAAAAATAGTGTATTAGGTAGTACCATTCTAATTATAATTTTCAAGTTACTATTTCTCTTAACAAAGCATGTTCAGGAAGATGCGTTTATCACTTGGAGAGTAGCACAGAATATAATTGACTATGGTGTTTATGGATTTAACGGACTTGAAAAAATATCATCTTCCACGACACATTTATATGTATTGGTAAGTGTTATATTTAAATTACTGTTTTCAGATAATTTCATGTATATCTTATTGATCTTTAACAGTATTTTATTTACCGTTGGAACAAAGAAACTCGCAGACCTGTTACTGAGCAGTGATAAATCTAAAATACTATTTATAATTTTCGTAAACTTATTACCTCCTGCATTGAAAATTTCCATACTGGGTATGGAGTTTGGTCTGTTGTTTCTTCTATATGTTCTATTCTTAGACTTAGCTATGGTAAAAAGGAAAAAATGGGCTTTTTTACTATTCCCGGTTTTAATAGCATGGACTCGCTTAGATGCGGGCTTATTTTTAGCAGTTACTTTTTTATACGATTTAATAAAGTATAGAAAATTGAATTATCCATTTATTTTAGCCGGTGTATTAAGTATAGCAACTCTGGCAGGGTTCAATTATTTTTATTTTGGAGAAATCGTTAATCATACGATCACTGCTAAGAAAACAGCGTATGGAAGTCCGGATAGTTTTTTTGACAGGATTCTGGAGATGATTAATTACACCAATTATTATTCAGTGCTAAAAATTCCTTTAGGGATACTTAGAATAAACACTTTTTTCATCCTGACCACATTGTTTTCAATATATGCTTTTTATAAGATAAAAAATTGGATTACAAAAAGTCAGTTTTTCATACTTTCTGTCATATATACATATGCTTGGGTACGGATTTTAACATTTGGTTTAGCTAACAGCTGGTTTGACTGGTATTACTGGATTCCCCAGATATTTATGTTTATACCGACCATTTTATTTTTTATAATAAGCCCTTCCAGAGTAAAAGTTACCGTATATGTAATACTATTTTTTATTCCGTTACTTCTTTATCAAACGATACATTCGATAGCTACGGGACACGGAGAATGGTATTATAACAGAAAAGTCGGACTTTACATTGATAGTATCGAGCCGGATAAATCCAAAACTATTTATTTGGAACCTGCCGGATATATACCGTATTTTTCAAAATTAAAAGCTATTGATTATGTAGGTTTAGTAGATAAGAGAGTTACCGAAGAATTTAAAAAAGGAAAGAATAATGTGCATGAGAGTAATTTGAACGCCCTAAAACCCGATTATGTATTAGAAGACTCTAAACCTATGTTTGGAGGTTCTGTTGACTCTGTCATATCAGGCAATTACAAACTGATAAAAGAATTTCATATTTTAGACGTAGCAAAATCAGATAATTATTTATTGGATAAAATATATAAACTTAAGCCTTCCGGAAGAGATCACTATCTTTATAAAAGAATTAAGTAGGCAGTAAAAGATAACTTGCGACCTGTTTATAAGCCGGATTGTTTTATTCTAAGATAAAATGAGTAATGGATAAAATTCTAAACTAATTCCGTTCCACTACTTTTAAAACAAATGGGTTTTGATAATATTTTGAGAGCGTTCCGGGCCTACAGAAACAAGATATACCTCAATTCCTAAATAATCCTCTATAAAATGCAAATAATCTCCTGACTTTGACTATGCGTCACCCTAAACGATTTCCCAAAATTTTTGGTCAAATAATTGGGCTATGGATTTGTGTTTAGGAGTTAAGAGCATTGTTTTTGTTAATATTTCGTCACT
>JAISSC010000110.1 GCA_031273305.1 Flavobacteriaceae bacterium | reverse complement strand
CGTTGGGGCAGTGAGAACCCCGATTCCAATCCTTTGATCACCGCCCCTAACTACAAAGGCGTTAATGACCCTTGCCCCTGTGGTTTTCGCGTACCCTCTATAAGTGATTGGAGAAGTATTCTCTTCGGAGCCAATTACACTAGTAATGTTAACCATAATATTGGCAGTCTTTACGATAACGTTAATAGATGGGAATGGTGGGATGGTCCCAATGGTGGCTGGTTGATCTATCCGCCAATTGTTAACGCCAATAAGGAGATAATAGGTTATGAATCCACTCCCACACTTTTTCTGCCCGAAGGAGCAAAGCGTCGGAATTATAACGACGGCACTTTTATGACCGCAACTAACTACTACACCTTATACTGGAGCAGTACAAGGTATAATAACACCAGCCTATATGCGCTGGGAATCCTGCGTATTGGTAAGAATTATTATGTCTATTACTATGACTCAGGTACACCGTTCCATCGTACCTATGGTGCGATTGTTCGTTGTGTGTCGGAGAGTAGAATCCCTGCTGACTGAATGTAGTGAATTGCGGTAATTCTTAACAATGATTTGCTTCATCGTACCTCCTCGCAATTACGAGACGTAACTACATATTCGTGAGGTCATTGCGGGCATAACGAAGTGGAGCGTGGCGATCTCAACGGCAACAATGATGTTGCATTCGTAATGTTATCATGGATAGGGGGAGGCTGTCTAAAAAGTGGGCTGCCTATGCCATATCGCGAGATGTATAGCCTGCCATAAGGTTAATAAAGTGTCGTCTCTGCGTGACTGCCCTTTTTGGACAGCCTTTCAGGCTAAATCCTGTTAGGAATTGTAGAGACGCTCAAAATACCATAATCTAACCTCCTGACTTTGACTATGCGTCACCCTAAATGATTTTTTGAAAGCCCGGAGGGCGGAATCTTCATAACCGCAGGTCAGCGACCTGCGGAGAGTACCAACCCCCACAATTGCCTGAAAGGCAAGACTAGTCCCGCCTTTCAGGCGGTGTCATTGGTTGTCGTTGCCCGCAGGTCGCCGACCTGCGGTTATGAAAATCAAGCCTTTCAGGCTAAATCCCATTAGGATAAGTAAAGACGCCCAATTTTGATGTCTCCATAAAGTTAGTTATAAGCTAAAAAATAAATCAACTCTCCAAAAATTAATCTCCTAATCACAAAAAATTAAAAAAATATTATGCATGCATAATATTTTTTTTATATATTTGAGACATGACAAAAATCATCAAAGACAATATTACCATTGATTATATAGTCCGGTCTACATGGCTTTCCATCCAAAAGATGTATAACGAGGAAGCCTCCACCTTTAATTCAACCATGTCCGGCGCATTCACTCTGTTGTCGATAGACCCTAAAAAAGGAACCCCAAGTTCCTCTTTAGGCCCTAAAATGGGAATCGCCCCCACCAGTTTGTCAAGGGTATTGAACGAATTAGAAAAACAAAACCTCATAGAAAGAATTTCTTCCAAAGAAGACAAACGAAGTATTATTATTTGCCTTACGGAAGAGGGTCTAAAAATGAGGGATATATCAAAAAAATACGTAAAAGAATTTCACAACACCATCGAAAATGAGATACCAAAAGATAAATTGGATGTTTTCTATGACGTTATCGGAAAAATTAACGAAATAATTATAAAAAAAAGACACAAGAAAAAATGAAAAAGCACATCAACCATGTTACCGTATTAGGTTCCGGAATTATGGGTTCAGGAATAGCCTGTCAGTTTGCTAACATAGGCGTTCCCGTCCTGTTGTTGGACATCGCTTCTTCCGAATTGACCGAAGCCGAAAAAAAACGAGGGCTTACTTTGGAAGACAAATCGGTGAAGAACAGAATTGTTACCGAAAATTTGCAGAAAGCTATAAAAGCCAAACCGGCTCAGCTGTATCATCCATCGTTCGTAAACAGGATTACCGTAGGTAATTTCACCGATGATCTGGAAAAGATCAAACATTCCGACTGGATATTTGAAGTAGTGGTTGAAAATCTAAACATTAAAAGATCCGTCTACGAACAAATTGAGAAGTTTAGAACTCCCGGAACTTTTATCTCATCCAATACTTCAGGCATCCCTATCCATTTGATGTCCGAAGGAAGAAGCGAAGATTTCAAAAAATATTTCGCCGGAACTCACTTTTTCAATCCGGTGCGTTATTTACAACTATTAGAGATAATCCCAACACCGGACACATCCAAAGAAGTCATTGATTTTTATCTGTCCTACGGAGAAAAATTCTTGGGAAAAACAACCGTTCTTTGCAAGGACACTCCCGGATTTATCGGAAACCGAATCGGAGTATACTCTATGTTTAAGATGATGTCTTTAGCCAGTGAACTGGATTTAACCATTGAAGAAGTAGACGTATTGACCGGCTCGATTCTGGGACGTCCAAAAACCGGAACTTTCAAACTGGGAGATTTGGTAGGACTGGACACCGCCGTAAACGTCACCACAGGGCTAAAACAGAACTGTCCTGACGATAAAATGATTCAGGTTCTGGACAGTCCAAAATTCATGGATTTCTTGGTGGAAAACAAATTTCTCGGCAACAAAACCGGAAGAGGATTTTACTATAAAGAAAAAGGAGCGGACGGAAAAGACGTACGCTACGCTTTAGACCTAAACACGTTAGAATACAGGTTGCAGGAAAGACCCAAAATAGGCGTGGTAGAAACAGCAAAACAGGCAGGAGGAACCTCCGCTAAGTTGGGAATCCTGTTAGCATCCAAAGATAAATACGGAGATTTCTTACGTAAACACTTCGCCAGTCTATTTGCCTATATTTCTCAACGAGTTCCCGAAATCTCAAACAATTTATATAGTCTGGATGATGCCATGAAAACCGGATATGCATGGAAATCCGGTCCGTTTGAAGTCTGGGATACCTTAGGATTGGCTAAAGGAATAGAATTAATAGAACAAGAAGGTTTTGAAGTTTCGGACTGGATAAAAAACATGCTGGCAAACGGTAATGAAACATTCTATAAGGTCGACGCAAACGGAAGATCGTTGTATTACGACCTGGAAGCTAAATCATATAAAGTTATTCCCGGACAGGAAGCCTTTATCATCCTAAACAATATCCGCCCTTCCAAAACCATCTGGAAAAACTCAGGTACTGCCATAGAAGATATCGGAGACGGTATTATCAACATAGAATTTCGCTCTAAGATGAACTCTATGGGAGGAGAAGTGCTGGAGGGAATCAACAAAGGAATTGAAATTGCCGAAAAAGAATACAGAGGAGTGGTCATTTCCAATCAGGGTTCCAATTTCTCCGTAGGAGCCAATTTAGCCATGATATTTATGATGGCTATCGAACAGGATTGGGACGACCTTAATATGGCTGTTGCCCTGTTCCAGAAAACCACTATGAGAGTACGATATTCCGACATTCCCGTGATAGTTGCCCCTCATGGCATGGCTTTAGGAGGCGGATGTGAATTAACCATGCATGCCGACAGGGTAGTTGCAGCAGCAGAAACTTATATCGGACTGGTTGAGTTTGGGGTTGGAGTTATTCCCGGTGGCGGAGGTTCCAAAGAATTTGCCCGCAGAGCATCTCTTAACTACCTGAAAGACGATGTAAAAACCAACCGGTTACGCGATGCATACATGAACATAGGTACAGCCAAAGTAGCCACTTCCGCATACGAAGCCTTTGATATGGGAATTTTACAACCCGGAAAAGATACTGTCGTGGTAAACAAAAACCGACAGATCTCCGAAGCCAAAAAACAAGCAATTTTACTGGCGGAAGCAGGATATACCCGACCTTTTCAGGATAAATTTGAAGTGTTGGGGAAAAATGCACTGGGAATGTTCTACGTAGGTTCCGACCAATTAGTATCAGGACATTATATGTCCGACCATGACAGATTAATAGCCAACAAACTGGGATATGTAATGACCGGCGGCAACCTGTCCGAACCGACTATGGTTTCCGAACAATATATGTTGGACTTGGAAAGAGAAGCCTTCCTGTCCCTTTGCGGAGAGAAGAAAACACTGGAGAGAATCCAGCATATGTTGCAAAACGGTAAACCTTTGAGAAATTAACAATTAAAAAATCAAGAAAGAGAAATCATGAAACAAGCATATATAATCACAGGATATAGAACAGCAGTAGGGAAAGCTCCTAAGGGAAGTTTACGTTTTGTCCGTCCGGATTGGATGGCTGCAAGAGTTATTGAAAGGCTGATGCAGGACGTACCGAATCTGGATAAAGAAAAAATTGACGATGTCATAGTAGGTTGTGCCATGCCGGAGGCTGAACAGGGACTAAACGTAGCCCGTTTAATCTCTTTAATGGGATTACATACCGATAAAGTTCCCGGAATGACCATCAACCGATACTGTTCTTCAGGTTCTGAAGCAATTGCAATTGCCTCTGCAAAAATTCAAAGCGGAATGGCTGACTGCATCATCGCAGGAGGAGCCGAAAGTATGTCTTATATCCCTATGGGAGGATACAAACCTATTCCCGAAACCGGAACCGCAAAGGAAAATCCGAGTTATTACTGGGGGATGGGACTAACCGCCGAGGCAGTCGCCCATGACTTTAATATCACACGTGAAGAACAGGACGAATTTGCATATCAGTCACATCAAAAAGCAATTAAGGCAATATCCGAAAGTAAATTTGAAAGCCAGATCGTTCCACTGGATGTTGAATACAACTATTTGGGAGAAAACGGAAAACCGGCATCCAAAAAATATACTTTTGCTCAGGATGAAGGCCCAAGAAAGGATACTTCCTTTGAAGCTCTGGCTAAACTTCGTCCGGTTTTTGCCGCAGATGGAAGCGTTACTGCCGGAAATTCATCTCAAACTTCCGACGGAGCTGCATTCGTACTTGTAGTGTCAGAGGACTTTGTAAAAGAATATAACCTCACTCCTGTCGCACGATTATTATCTTATGGCGTTGCCGGAGTAGAGCCGAGAGTTATGGGTATCGGCCCGGTAAAAGCTATTCCTTTAGCTTTGAAAAAAGCAGGTTTATCTCTCAACGACATCGACCTTATCGAACTAAACGAAGCCTTTGCCTCTCAATCTGTTGCCATCAGGAAAGAATTAGGTTTAAACCCCGATATACTCAACGTGAACGGAGGAGCTATTGCCTTAGGACATCCGCTGGGATGCACCGGAGCTAAACTGACAGTACAACTCTTAAACGAGATGAAACTCCGTAAGAGCAAATACGGAATTGTCTCTATGTGCATCGGAACCGGACAGGGCGCAGCCAGCGTATTTGAACTATTATAACAACTAAACGAAGGAAGATATTTTAATTTCTCTGCCTTACCTTATTTAAAATATAAACACAATAATAATAAAACAAAAAAATGGACAAGAAAACAACAAAAGGAGGTGAATTTATTATCAAAGAAACTCCATATCAGGAAATATTTATCCCGGAAGAATTTTCCGAAGAGCAAAAAATGATGCGTGACACAATAAAGGATTTTATTGAGAAAGAAGTTATCCCGAACCGTGAACGATTTGAGAAGAAAGACTATGCCCTGACGGAAGAGATCATGCGTAAGATCGGGGAGCTGGGTCTGCTTAGTGTGGCAGTTCCTGAAGAATACGGAGGGATGGAATCGGGTTTTGTTTCCACAATGCTGGTCTGCGACTATATTTCAGGGGCTAATGGTTCTTTAAGTACGGCTTTCGGAGCACACACAGGAATAGGAACCATGCCGATAAGCCTTTATGGAACTGATGAACAAAAAAAGAAATATCTGCCCAAACTGGCTTCAGGAGAATGGTTTGGAGCCTATTGCTTAACCGAACCCGATGCGGGTTCTGATGCCAATTCAGGGAAAACTAAAGCTGTTCTCTCCGAAGATGGAAAATATTATAAGATCACCGGGCAAAAAATGTGGATATCCAATGCTGGATTTGCCCATTTATTTATCGTATTTGCAAGAATTGAGGACGATAAGAACATTACCGGATTTATTCTGGAGAGAGATGAGAATAACGGTTTATCCTTCGGAGAGGAAGAACACAAACTGGGAATCCGCTCCTCCTCTACCCGACAGGTCTTCTTCAATGAGACCAAAATCCCCGTAGAAAATATTTTAGGAGAACGAAACGGAGGATTTAAAATAGCCATGAATGCTTTAAACGTGGGAAGAATAAAACTGTCTGCCGCTTGTCTGGAATCTCAGAGAAGATTGCTGAGCAGCTCCATTGCATATGCCAACGAAAGACTCCAGTTCAAAACTCCAATTTCTTCATTCGGAGCTATCCAGAAAAAAATAGCCGACAGAGCCACTGCAATTTATGTTTGTGAATCAGGTTCTTACCGTGCAGCTAAAGATATTGAAAACAAAATTGCCGAATTGAGAGCTAAAGGATTATCTCATAACGAAGCCGAATTAAAAGGAGTGGAAGAATTCGCCGTTGAATGTTCCATCCTGAAAGTATACTCATCAGATGCCGCACAACAAACTGCCGATGATGGAATCCAAATTTACGGCGGAATGGGATTTTCCGAAGATGCTCCAATGGAAGCCGCATGGAGAGATTCCAGAATTGCTCGTATCTATGAAGGAACCAATGAAATTAATAGTTTAGTTGCCGTCGGAATGCTAATCAAAAAAGCAATGAAAGGCGAATTGGATCTAATAGGTCCGGCTATGGCAGTAGGAAAGGAACTAATGAGCATTCCTTCTTTTGAAATCCCTGACTATTCTGCTCTGTTCTCGGAGGAAAAAGACATTTTAAGAAAACTTAAAAAGGTATTTTTAATGCTTTCGGGTGCTGCACTTCAAAAATATGGCATGGAAATAGATAAACATCAGCACTTATTATTGAACGCCTCCGAAATTTTAATTCAAATATATCTGGCAGAAAGTGCAGTTTTAAGAGCTGAAAAACTATCGGGAACAAATGCGGAAAATGCGGAAATACTTGTGGCAATGGCTCAATTAAATTTATTTAAAGCTGTTGAAATTATCAAGTCCAAAGCAACCGAATCTATTATTTCTTTCTCTGAAGGTGACGAACAAAGAATGTTAATATCCGGATTGAAAAGGTTCACTAAATATACCAATTCACCTAATGTAATTAAGCTAAGCACAACAATTGCCAAGTATTTTATTGAAAAAAATGAATACTCTCTTTAAAGTTTGGCATAACTTTTGATTTTAATATAGTGTTCATAAGGCAGTGAATTTTCATAGTAGTTAGTTTTGACCCCGCTTAGGCGGGGTTTTCTTTTTTTATTACATAAAAAAAGCCCTATACTGACCTTTATAAATTGCCGTTTGCAGGTTCAATTAGTAAAATCAACAAAAGTTAAAAAAATCGCTGATAATTAAATTAACTTTAGTAAATTGCACTTTGTATAAAAATTTTAATTAACATGAAAAATAACTTTATTACCCTATTAACACTTTTATTAAGTGTAAATTTGTTTTCTCAAAGTACAGATCTGGATAAATTTTACTTTAAAACTGAGAGCCTTTTATTACCGGCATATTATTTTCCTGAAGAAGAAAGAACATTTTATATAAATGTTTCTGCAAATAAAACAGGTATTAGTTTTGATGCTGAACAAATAAATATTAACGGATACAAAAGGGATTCTGAGAATAAGACCGGTATAGAAATAGAAGTATATCTGCCTAACGGATTTAATCCGGGCGAGCCGGAAGTTGTAAAAAGAACGGAAACCATAAAAGACCGGAATGATAATACAATACAAGTTAATTACTATAAAGTAAATAGAAGGTATAATTATGGAACTTTTAATAAAGCTATTATTAAAGACAGAGGTATAAAGAAAGCCTTATTATTATCCTATGAACAAGAGTATGCAACAAAAGAATATGAATCTTCTGAACAGGCTATAGATGAATATAATCTTAAAAAAGGAGAATGGAATGAGGATTTCAGAAAAAGAGTTGTCCAGTCAAACTATATTGATATTAATAGTTATTTCAATAAACTTCTAGGGTATACTATATATCGGGAAGAGATTAAATTATGGTTACTTGGTTCTACTAAAAATCCTGAATATGAAAAACATCAACAAGCATTAGAAATTATACAAAATGCTTTTAAAGATGTGAAATATAATTATTTACCGGAGGATATAGAAGAAAGATTAAAACCAGCCATTTTAATTTTTGAAGAATTATTACAGAAATATCGGGAGGATAATAAGAAAAGTAAGAAAATAAGATATGCCTCTTACTATAATTTAATGAAAATATATTATTGCATTGATAATTTTAATAAAGCAGTTGAATATGCTAATCTTTTGATAAATAATGGATATGATAAAAAAGATGGAAGTAATATGCTGGAGGAGATCAATAAGAAACGGGAGGGGATGAATTTGAACAAGGTGAAGTCTTTACATTTTGATATTCAGAATTATAACGAATATGCAATAAAACATAAGCAATATTAAAAAGAATACCAAATAAAGCACTTATAAGGCTGTCCAAAAAGTAGGGCAGCCTCTATTTTTTCTGAAAAACTAAATTAACGTGAGTTCGGGTTAAGTCATTATAATTTCTTTGGTCGGAATATGATGGAATACTTGAATTGCATATCTTTGCTCTGTGGTTAAATGGGATATACAAAAGTCTGATTTTTCCTAATGTTGCATTTACTAATTGAACTTACAATGATTCTATGGAGAAATATTATTTAGTTCCAGTTTTCTATACTTTAATGATTTTAGCATATAGATATAGTAAGGGGAAATTTAAAGTAAAAGAGGGTAAAGAGGAACAATATAATAATTGGGTAAAAACATATGGTAAAGGAGTATCAAAATCAATAATAATACTTGCTATAATTTATACTATAGGAATGATTTTTCAAATTACTGTAAATATTAATTGAACTTACAAATGGAAGATATTATATTTGGATTTTTTGGTTTAATAATTAGATGGATATTTGTTTATAAATGTAATAGTAAGAAATGGAAAGCCGTTCATAAAAATAATCCTCAAGACGAAGAACAAAAAGATATATTAGCCGGTTTATCAATAATCCCAATATGTATCTTTATAGGAATTATATTATATTTTTTACAGCCGTCAAACCCTTGAACAAACAATAACCACCCCGACATTACTACCAGAATCCGATAAAGTTAATAAATCCTGAAGTAATCAGGATTTATCTCTCAAAAACCTAACTTTTCCTTTTATTCTACTTGTTGATTAGCCTCCTGAATCATCTTTTCATTAGCCGTAATGGAAAACTCAACCCTTCTGTTTAAAGCCCTTCCCGCATCTGTACTATTATCCCCGATAGGGTCTGCCTTTCCTAATCCTTTAGTAGTAAGGCGACTTGCACTGATGCCGTTAGCTATTAGATAATCCGAAACACTTTGTGCTCTTCTTTCAGATAAATTTAGATTATACTGGTCTGCTCCCTGAGAATCCGTATATCCGTAGATGCCTATATTCGTATCCGGATATTGTTTAAAAACCGCTATAATTTTTTTCAGATTTTGTTGAGCAGTAGCCGTTAAAGTAGCCTTATCAAAATCGAAACGAACCGAATTTTCATTTAAAACCACTTTGATACCTTCTCCTGCCCTTTCAACAGTCGCTCCGGGAATACTTTCCTGAATCTCACGCGCCTGCTTGTCCATCTTATTTCCAATAAGTCCTCCGGCGGCTCCTCCCACAGCGGCTCCTATTACTGCTCCCAGAGCTGCATTATTTTTATTCCCTACATTATTTCCGATAACTGCGCCTAAAACACCTCCTGCAATCACGCCTAAACCGGCACCTTTCTGAGTATTATTGGCATTACAGGATAGTAAAATACTTATTGATAGTAAAACGACCGTCAACTGTCTATAAATTGTTTTCATGATTGATTTATATTAACTATTATTATTTATTTTTCAGAAGATGATTTAGAAAAATGATACGTAATGGTAAGTCCACTAACTACCTGACTTAATTTAAATTCATTTTCAGATATACTATGGAATAAATACGTAGTTCCCGTAGTCACTTTTCGAGCTTTTTCACCTTCATTTAATAGTTTTAAAATAAACATATCCTGCTTGTCGATATACCATGTGAAATTTTGGGTCTTTTCAG
>JAISSC010000106.1 GCA_031273305.1 Flavobacteriaceae bacterium | reverse complement strand
CCGTCATCGTGACAAGGATACCCACTACAATTCCTCCTATCTTAGGATATAATATATAGTTGCCTGTTTTATAATCATAGTATGCTTCGTATTTGACAGGGTCATCAAGCGTTAAACTTTGCTCTTCACCGTTTTCTTGTGCAAATAAAAAACTGTTTCCTAAACAAACTATAATTATAAAGAATAAGTTGTAGCGAATGTTTTTTAATACTCTCAAGGGTTATAATTTCTTTAAAGTCTCCTTTATAAGATTTTCCACTCCTATTTCCGGTTCCTTTTCTAAGACTTTATCTATTATTTTTTCTGTAACTTTTTTGGAAATTCCTAAAACCTCCAAAGCACTTAACGCTTCAAATTTATTTTTATTGTTCAAGTTGCCCTCTAAAATTTCAGATGTTTCAAAAGCAGACAATTTATCCCGTAAATCGAGGATAATTCTTTGTGCTGTTTTTGCCCCGATTCCCTTAATTTTTTGTAAGGTTAGACTATTTCCGCTCGAAATAGCCGAAGATATTTCCACAACGGACATGGATGACAACATCATAATTGCCGATGCAGGCCCAACTCCGTTTACGCTTGTTAACAAGTTAAATAAACTCCGCTCTATTTTAGTCGAAAACCCATATAACAAATGAGCATCTTCTCTTATAACTTCCTGTACGTAGAGCAAGGTTTGTTTTAATTTTTGAATGTTTGTATAGGTTTGTAAACTAATGGTAGCAAAGTATCCCACTCCGTTACAGTCTATTACTACACTGGACGGTGATACTTCAAAAATAGTTCCTGATAGATGAGTTATCATTTGAAAGGCTTTTTTATAAAGGTGTATATTATTTTCTTAACTGGGCATCCAGTACTGCAATTGTTGCTAAGTTTACTATTTCTTCTACGTTCGAACGCATACTCATGATATGTATCGGTTGGTTTATTCCCATTAAAACAGGCCCGATTATCTGTGATGATCTTAATCCTTTTACCAATTTAAAACTCAGGTTTGATGAGGTTAAATCCGGGAATATCAATACATTTGCAGGTTTTCTGCCTATTTTTGAAAAAGGAAATGCGCTTAACAGTTCTTCATCCAGAGCAAAGTCCGGTTGCATTTCTCCGTCCACGACCAGTTCCGGGTCTATTTCATGGAGGATTCGTACGGCTTTTGCTACTTTTTTGGAAATGGGTGAGTAGTTAGAGAAATTTTCATATGAAAGTAATGCTACTCTAGGTTTTATGGCTAATGATTTAACAAAATTAGCCGTAAGTTGGGTAATTCCAACCAAATCATCCGTAGTCGGGTCTACATTAACGGATGTATCGGCTATGAAAATAGGCCCTTTTTTAGTTATCAGAATCATGGCGGAAGCGACTTTTTTAGTGGTTCCGTATCGGTCTACTACTTCCAGAATGGGATGTAACGCTCCTTTATAACTTTTGGAAAAGCCGGTCAATAAGGCATCGGCATCTCCCATTTCTACGGCTAAAGGCCCGTAATAATCTCTGCTTTTCAGTAATCTGTTAGCCTGATAAAGGGAACTTATCCCGTTTCTTTGTCTTTTATTATAAAGGTAGTTTGCATATTTTTCAAATCGCTCTTTGTTTTCGATATCATCCATATCCCAGATAGGGACATCCAGAGTTAAATTATATTGTTTTTTTGTTGCTTCAATTTTAGACCTTCTACCTAACAGAATAGGTTTGGCTATTCCCTCGTCGGATAATATCTGTGCTGCTTTTAGTACATTATATTCTTCTGCATTGTTCAACAACACCTTTTTCGGATTTGCTTTGGCTCTCGTCTGAAGGATTCTAATCAACTTCTGGTCGGTTCCTCCCATTCTGTCCAATAGTTCTTCTTCGTATGCATCCCAGTCCGTGATGTCTTTCCGTGCTACTCCGCTGTTCATAGCTGCTTTCGCAACCGCTACGGATACTTTTGTAATTAACCGGTTATCAAACGGCTTGGGGATAATATATTCTCTTCCGAAGTTTATATTTTTTACATTGTATGCAAGGCTTACCTGCTCAGGAACGCTTTCTTTTGCTAATTCTGCCAAAGCTCTCACTGCTGCCAGCTGCATCTCCTGATTGATGTCGGTAGCGCGTACATCTAATGCTCCTCTGAAAATATAAGGAAATCCTAATACGTTATTTACCTGATTAGGAAAGTCGCTTCTTCCTGTTGCCATGATAACATCCGTACGGGTTTGTATAGCAAGGTTATAATCTATTTCTGCGGTGGGATTTGCCATAGCAAAGACAATCGGATTTTCATTCATGGACAGCAACATTTCAGGAGATACGATATTTCCTTTGGAAAGACCTATGAATACATCGCTGTTCCTCATGGCATCTTCCAATGTCCTGTCAGGGGTTTCTGTTGCAAATTCCTGTTTTTCTTTATTTAAATCCGTGCGTCCTTTATAAATAACTCCCTTGCTGTCACACATCACGATATTCTCCGATTTTGCTCCCAGAGCTTTATATAATCTTGTGCAGGCTATGGCGGCGGCTCCTGCTCCGCTTATGACAAGTTTTACCTTTGCAATTTCTTTTCCTGCCAGTTCTAAAGCGTTGGTTAAAGCTGCTGCTGAAATAATGGCGGTTCCATGCTGGTCATCATGCATTACCGGAATATCCAGTTCTTCTTTTAGTCTTTTCTCTATTTCAAACGCTTCGGGAGCTTTAATATCTTCAAGGTTGATCCCTCCGAAAGTTGGGGCTATGGATTTGACGATCTCTATAAATTTATCCGGGTTTGTTTCGTTTACTTCAATATCAAAGACGTTAATCCCTGCGAAAATCTTAAAGAGCAATCCTTTTCCTTCCATTACCGGTTTGGAGGCTTCTGCGCCTATATCTCCTAATCCTAAAACTGCGGTTCCATTTGAAATTACTGCAACTAAGTTACTTTTTGATGTATATTTATAGGCATCCGCAGGATTATTATATATTTCCAAACATGGTTCCGCTACGCCGGGTGAATAGGCTAACGCCAAATCTCTTTGTGTTGAATGAGGCTTAGTAGGGACAACTTCAATTTTACCTTCCGGTTTGGAACTATGATATTCTAAGGCTGCATCTTTTAAATTTTTCTCTTTTGACATTGTATCGAATTATTTGAACCTACAAAAATAAAGATTTTTTGCTATGTAGTGATTTTTATTTTTTCACATAGCCTTATGGAAGAGATTCACTGTATTATCTGAACTATATACTTAATAGTTAATTTTCTCCAGACGCAATTCAGAGCTTCTATCTTTATCTTTAAAGGTTTCGTAAATTATGACATAGCCTTTTTTTGCAGGGGTAATAGTCATCCTGCTACCGTCTTCAGATTTTAAAGGCAATTTTTGCTCGGAAATTTTTCCATCTATATAGGAAACAATGCCCAGCATCCATTGTTTTTTACCGCCGCCTTCCGGTTCTTGTTTGTTA
Source organism: Flavobacteriaceae bacterium (assembly GCA_031273305.1). GTDB lineage: Bacteria > Bacteroidota > Bacteroidia > Flavobacteriales > Weeksellaceae > Apibacter. The sequence goes on along the minus strand of JAISSC010000106.1, from coordinate 4,617 downwards.
TAATAAAAGAAAAGGTAATTATCGTTATCCAAATCCTGATAGCCTGCATAGTCGAAATATCCGTAATAATCAACCAGACTACCGGACATTTTAATTCCGTTTCTAATAGTTTTTTTCTCTTTTTCAATTCTTTTAAATTGCACCAGCTTCATGTCTTTATCCAATTCCACAAGAAACAGGTCGTTGACCTTTGCCCCGGGAGAAGATATACTTAAAACTACTGATCCTCTAAGGGGTCTATATTCTTCCAAGATAAAGATTATATTTCCGTTCTCTTTCATTAGTGTATTATGAGGGTACAAATAACCGTTGGGGTCATCTTTTTCCCTAACGTAGCCGTTTTCATCTATATCCAGATGATCGGAAAGCTGGTTCCATGAAAAATAATCTCTTTTCAGTTCCTTTCCATCGGAAAGGGAATATTCTATTTTGGAAAATCCTTGTATCAGGTCTTCATCCAAAATAACTTTTTTAGTGTTCATAGTCCGGTTTATAAACGTTACCACATTTTTTTGTTCATTTACAAAGATTTTATGACCGGCTACATCTTTTATTTCTTTTTCAGCAGTTTTCTTACCCAAAGTAGATATTTCCGTAATAAGTTTGCCGTCATTCTTGTTGAAAAACAAAAAATTAGCTTGAGGAAGCTCTCCTCGTTTAATTTTAGCCTCATTCCCCTTTCCGTTAAAATGTCTGGCTGCTACAATAATGTTATTGTTATGTTTGTTATCAGAATCTACAAAATAAATACTGTTATATTCTGTTTTATTTTTCTCCTTATTGTAAGAATATGACCAAACCGGTTCCAGTTTTTCATTTATGAAATGAATTTCATTTCTTTCTCCTGATAATTTTTTATAGGTCTCCATAGGAGTAAACAGTTGATATCCGAAATTATTGTGGAAAAAAAAGGATACGTATTCTTTCCCTTTTCTATCTACCGGATTATATTCTTTAGTCAGGTCAGGGAGCCATGTGAAACTATCCGACAATTTATTTTCTTTAACATCTAATAATCTATGCCTTGATCTCAGGGAATAATTCATTAATAACGCATCTTGTACGGTTATTGATATAAAGCCTTTTTTATATATACAATAAAAATAAAAATATTTTAGAAAGGAAAGCTTTTGTTCTTTAAACTCTCCGGAAATTACTTTATTCAAATTTTTATCCAATAAGACGTATTCATATAACCCCTCCTTTTTACTTATTTTATCTTTTTCAAAAATGTAAAAATATCCATAAACATCTTCTTTCTCATGGTCGTAGAGCATGGTTCTCGTTATAATTTTCCCGGCAGATAGTTTTTTCAGTTCCACCATCTGGGAGAAAGCCGGAAAACTAAGAAGTAGCAATATAAAAAATACGGTTTTTTTCATAATTTTATGATTTGGTTATTAATATTAGGTTTATTCTTTTGAAAACGTATCAGCAAAGGCTTTGAAATCGTCGAGTTTTAAATTGTTGATAAAAGTACAGAACAGATTGAAACTGTTTGTGTGGTCATTTACATCTACCTGACTTACATACCGATTAAGCCGATAGGCTTTCTGCGCTTCATACAACTTCTGAAAGTTTTGCCCTATCATCTTTTTCAGGAAAGGCGTAGGTTTCCGGTTATACAATTTAAGTGCTTCATAGAGGCTATTTCCGTAATGTTCTGAGATATATTCGTTATACACATTTTGGTGCATGGCGTTATTGTGCCATTGGTCAAAGGTTGCGGAAGCAGTGACCGGTGTAGGGTCTTTTTTATCCAAAGATTCTGGGAAAGATTTTTTCAGTGTTGCAATACGGTCTTCGATGTTGGGATGAGTTTTTAAAGAATCCGTATTGAATCTTGTACTTTTTTTATAATGGTAGATGCTGTAATCATCCATCTTGAACCATTCTTCTTTAAAATTCAGTCCAGAAGTTGAAAACATTCTTTTGTAGTCTGCTACCTTTAATGAATCCCCCTCGTAATCGGAATTTTTTAGATTTTCCAGCGTTTTGACAGGTTGTTGTTTGTTCCTTCCAAGTCTGGAATAGTAAACGTAGCCCAAAGAATCGGCTTCGCTTTCCTTTTTTCGTTGCTCTTTGGAATTTTTATAGACAATATCCTTCAATAAGTTTTCCGCTTCCACCTTATTGTTGTATTTCTTCCGTTTCAGTTCTTTTACTTTGCCTTTCATTTCATTAGAGTTCTCTTTTTTTACAAAGTTCAACACGGAAGAGAAAACATGATTTAAAGATTGGTGAGCGATTTCATGACAAATGACAAAGACCAGTTGATCTTCATTATCCAAATTGCTCAAAAGGTAATTATTGATGATAATTGTTCCTTCTCCTATATTGAGAGCGTTTGTTTCAAATTCTCTGGAGATCATTAAATAAATCTCAGGCGAATTAGGATTTTTTTCCCGGATATTGGCTAATAAGGCATCAAGATATTGATTGAGCGGGGAATCGACAATAAGACTGTTCTTATTTATTTCCTTTTTTATGTCATCATATTCCTCAGTAAGAATAGATTTTACCTTTTTTAGTTCTTGTTTGGAACATTGAGCACCCAAGCCGGAGAGAAAGACTTCCGTTTTTTTGGTATATTTGTCATGTAAGGCTTTTCTTTGGGATAAGTTCAAAGTATCCAGTAAGATTGGGGTCTGGGCTGAGATGTATGCGCTGAATAGCAAACCAAAAAAAGCAAAATATTTCATTTAATTATCAGTTTTCGCAAATGTAAACAGTATATTTTACTTTAAAAAATACTTGTCCTGATTTTTTGTTATTTAACGTGAGTTCGGGATAAGGAATTATAATTTTTTTGGTTGGAATATGATGAAAGATGTTGCGAGCAGTGCACAGTTGAGCGAGGCAATTTAATGATTTACAATTGTTTACGTCTGCGAATCCCGTCAGGGATTGTAGAGACGTCCCAATTTGGGCGTCTCCATCAGGTAGAATAAAGATAATGTCATAGTGTCTGGCGTGTCGTCAGACATGCAACAATGAATATAAGGACGCACACATAGGAACGTCCCTACCCAAATGTTGTATTCGTTAGTTGAATCTGCGTATAATTTTAAATGATTAAAATAGTTTTAAACTATCCGAATTATACTGTACTTTTGCATACATTTTACTGAAAAAATTACAATCGAAATGGATAGATCGGAAGAAGAGCAATTTATAACCAACAGTTTCAAACAAAAGAACTGGAACGAAATAAAGACCAGAAACAGTTGGATGCTTTTTAAGATAATGGCTGAATTTACCAACGGATTCGAAACTATGACCAAAATAGGCCCCTGTGTTTCTATTTTCGGCTCTGCCCGACTGGAACCGGGTATGGAATATTATAAACTGGCGGAAGAAATTTCTTATAAACTGACCAAGATCGGATTTGGAATCATAACCGGAGGCGGTCCCGGAGTGATGGAAGCAGGGAACAAAGGAGCGAAAGCAGCGGGAGGAAAATCTATCGGACTTAATATTGAACTTCCTTTTGAGACAGGAAGTAATCCTTATGTAGATTATAAGTTAAGTATGAATTTTAACTATTTCTTTGTCAGGAAGGTTATGTTTTTAAAGTATTCTCAGGGATTTATAGTTATGCCGGGAGGATTTGGTACGCTGGATGAGCTGTTTGAGGCTCTTACCTTAATCCAGACGAAAAAAACAGGCAGGTTCCCCATAATATTGGTCGGGATAAATTATTGGAGCGGTTTATTGGACTGGTTGAGAAATTCCATGTTGCAGGAAGGCTACATTAAGGAAGAAGATTTTAATCTTTTCAGGCTTGTAGATACTGCCGATGAAGCGGTAGGTCATATTCATGCTTTTTATGATAAATACAGTATCAAACAGAACTTTTAAAATGATTGGCATTAAATTTGTCTTTTACTCATTAGGAAACCAAATAAGATTCAAATATATGAAAAAAATTATTCCTATAATTTTGTCTGTGGTGTTTTTAAGTTTCTATGCTTATAACCCGAATGACTTTTATACTTCTATAACGAGAGTGGAATATGTTTCCAGTAATAAAACTTTAAAAATATCTTCAAAAGTCAATTCCGACCACCTTGAACAAGTGTTAGGAAAAAAGCATAGTGCGGGAGATTTTGATGCTGCTTTAAACCGTTACCTTCAAAGTAATGTGAAGATAAGTATTAACGATATTCCTGTGAATTTTACTTTTTCTTCCAAAAATCCGGATGGAAACGTAATTTGGATTTATTATGAAACTTCAGATGTGAGCAGTGTTTCGTCTATTACTGTGAAAAATACATTGTTGATGGATAAATTTCCTGACCAGCAAAATTTTATTAACTTTATCGTTAACGGACAAAAGAAATCTCTCGTTTGTAAAAAGGGAGCAGAAACCGGGAAAATAAATTTTTAAATCTATGAATGAAGTCTATTAGTGAACTTTAAAAAACTTTTTTATATATGAAAAAACTGATATTAAAGGGGATTGTGAGCATGTTTTTATTTTATTCTTGTTCCGGTTCCAATCCTTATGCAGTAAACAGACCTTCGCAGAGAGAAGTGAGAGGAACATGGAATCTGGATAAGGTTTCTTATTCCGAAAATATGGTAAAGGTTAAGGCTTTTGATGAGTACGATGCC
>JAISSC010000046.1 GCA_031273305.1 Flavobacteriaceae bacterium | reverse complement strand
CCTTTAATCGGAAATTACGGAATCAACCCCAGTGATTTTGAATCGTTGAACCCTTTCGTAGGAGGCGTTGTAGTTCATGAATATGCCAAAACGGAATCTCACTGGCAAAGTCAGATGAATATTGACTCTTACCTCAGGAAACAAAATATTCCGGGATTATACGGAATAGACACCCGCTCCTTAGTAAAAATAATCCGAACCAAAGGAAGCATGAAGGGGAAATTTTGTGATGTCTCGGAAGACACCAAAGAAGTAGTAAAAGAATTACAAACAACTACTCTGGATCATCATGTTCTCGAAGTTTCCACCCCAAGAGCTTATAGTGCTCCCGCAGAAGGACACCGAATCGTACTGATTGATTACGGAATGAAAAAAAGCATCCTGAAAGAATTATGCCTGAGACATTGTGATGTCGTCGTAGTTCCATACAACACCAATGCAAAATCCATACTGGAATTAAATCCTGACGGAATCATGCTGTCCAACGGTCCCGGAGACCCGGTAGAACTGACGGAATCCATAGAAACAATAAAAGAACTAAGCGGAAAAGTTCCTATTTTCGGAATTTGTTTAGGTCATCAACTATTTGCTTTAGCCCACGGTGCAAAAACTTACAAAATGCTGTTCGGGCACAGAGGAGCCAATCATCCGGTAAAAGAACTGGCTACCAACCGGGTACATATTACCTCTCAAAATCATGGATATGCAGTAGATGAAGACTCACTGAAAAACACCCCTCTGGAGGTAACCCACAGAGCACTTAATGACGGAACCATTGAAGGAATAAGGCATAAAGATAACCGGGCTTTCACCGTACAATATCACCCTGAATCAAGCCCCGGCCCCAACGATAATGAATACTTGTTTAATCGGTTTATGAATCTGATTGAAGAATTTAAGAACTCCAAATAAAATAACAAAATCCGTAAAAATAAAAAATGCCAAAACGTACAGATATAAATAAAATACTAGTTATCGGGTCAGGACCTATTATCATCGGACAAGCTGCCGAATTTGATTATGCCGGAACTCAGGCCTGCCTTGCCCTAAAAGAAGAAGGATACAAAGTAGTCCTTGTCAATTCCAATCCGGCAACCATCATGACCGACAAGGAAATTGCCGATACTGTTTATATGGAGCCTCTCACTCTGGATTTTCTTCAGCAAATTATTGCTCTGGAACGCCCGGATGCTCTACTGCCCTCATTAGGAGGACAAACCGGATTAAATCTGGCTGTAGAACTAGCCAAATCCGGAACCTTAGCCCAATACGACGTAGAAATTATCGGAACCCGACTTTCCTCAATTGAACAAGCCGAAGATCGGGATTTGTTCAAAAAACTGATGGAAAGCATCAATGAGCCTATTGCAGAAAGTGTGATTGTAAATGAGGTAGAAAGTGCCGTTGATTTCGCTAACCAGATAGGATACCCCATCATTGTCAGACCTGCCTTTACTTTGGGAGGAACCGGAGGGGGAATTGCGGAAACTGAGGAAGAATTAAGGGAAATCACCGATTCCGGATTAAAATACAGCCCTGTTAATCAATGCCTTATCGAAAAAAGCATTGCAGGATATAAAGAAATAGAATATGAGGTGATGCGGGATGCGAATGATAATGCCATTGTGGTCTGCAACATGGAAAATTTCGACCCGGTAGGAATTCATACCGGAGATTCCATCGTTTTTGCCCCCAGCCAAACTCTGGCGGATCAGGAATATCAATTGCTCAGAAACTCTGCCCTGAAAATTATCCGGGCTTTAAAGATAGAAGGAGGATGTAACGTACAATTTGCCTTAGACCCCTTTAGCAAAGATTATATCGTAATTGAAGTAAACCCGCGTGTAAGCCGTTCCTCCGCTCTGGCTTCCAAAGCAACAGGATACCCGATTGCCAAACTAGCCGCCAAAATCGCAGTAGGATTGACTTTGGACGAAATGAAAAATCCGGTGACCAATACCACCTATGCCTGCTTTGAACCCTCACTGGACTATGTAGTTGCCAAGATACCCAGATGGCCGTTCGACAAATTCCAAAGTGCCAACCGCCACTTAGGTACTCAAATGAAGGCTACGGGAGAAGTAATGGCTATCGGAACTTCCATTGAAGAATCCCTGCTGAAAGCAGTACAGTCGTTGGAAATAGGATGTCTGCATCTTTACAAAAAAGATATGGAGCCTTTTAACCCGGTTACTTTAAATGAACGCCTGAAAAAAGCCGATGACGAACGCCTGTTTCTCATTGCAGAGGCTTTACGAAACGGTGTAAGTATCCAAAATATTTACGATATAACCAAAATTGATATTTTCTTTCTGGCTAAACTTAAACATATTATCGACATAGAAAAAGAACTGGAAGAAAACCCTCAGAATATCGAAATACTGGCGAAAGCTAAAAAATTCGGCTTCTCCGACCGGGAAGTCGCCAGACTATGGAAAACCGATGAGGATAAGATATACCTGCTAAGAAAGGAAAAACAAATCATTCCTATCTTTAAAATGGTCGATACCTGTGCGGCAGAATTTGTGTCGGAAACTCCTTATTTTTATAGCACTTATGGCTCAGAAAACGAATCCATACGAACGGATAAGAAGAAAGTAATCGTACTAGGCTCAGGGCCTATACGCATCGGACAAGGAGTGGAGTTTGACTATGCCACCGTGCACAGCGTATTGGCTCTAAAGGAAGCCGGATACGAAGCAATTATCATCAACAGCAATCCGGAGACTGTCTCTACCGATTTCAGCATATCCGATAAACTTTACTTTGAACCTCTTACCAAAGAATCCATCACCACCATTATTGACTTGGAAAAACCGGATGGTATCTTTGTACAGTTCGGAGGACAAACGGCTATTAATCTGGCACAGGCAGCTGTTGACGCCGGAGTGAAAATTCTGGGAACCAGCATTGAAGATATTGACCGGGCGGAAGACCGTAAAAAATTCGAGGCACAATTAAATGAGCTAAATATTGCCCGCCCTAAAGGAGATACCGTTTTTGCTCTGGATCAGGCACTGAAGGTCGCTAATTCCATAGGGTATCCGGTAGTGATACGTCCCTCTTATGTATTGGGAGGTCGGGCTATGCAAATTGTGTATGAAGATTCCGAACTGGAACGTTATATGAAAGAAGCCATCAATGTTCACGAGAAACAACCCATCCTGATTGATAAGTATCTCATCGGAAAAGAAATTGAGGTGGATGCCGTTTGCGACGGAAAGGATGTTTTTATTCCCGGAATCATGGAACATATAGAAAAAGCCGGAGTACACTCAGGAGATTCCATTGCCGTATATCCCACACAGACTTTATCTAAAGAAGAAAAAGAAGAAATTATAAAACAAACTCAGGCTTTAGCCAGAGGGTTTAAAATAGTCGGCTTGATGAATATTCAGTTCGTTCTGATGAAAGGTAAAATATACGTTCTTGAGGTAAACCCTCGTTCCAGCAGAACGATTCCTTTCATGAGCAAAGTAACCGGGATTCCTTTGGCAAAAGTAGCAACGAAAGCAGTACTCGGACAATCACTAGCGGAACTGGGACTGGCTATGGATTGTTATCCGGAATCTAAAAATATCTACATCAAAGCTCCGGTATTCTCTTTCGCAAAATTACGTGCAGTAGACATCACCTTAGGTCCGGAAATGAAATCTACCGGAGAGGTTATCGGGAAAGATACCACGTATGAAAGAGCGTTATACAAAGCCTTACTGGCAAGCCATATCAATATCCCTGTCTTGGGAAATGCCATTTTTACGGTTGCAGATAAAGATAAAGCCGAAGCCCTGCCTTTAGCTCAAAGATTTTATGATATAGGATATACCATTATGGCAACGCGCGGAACAGCCCGATATTTCAGGGAAAACAACATCCCTGTGATTGAGGTCAATAAGCTGGAAAGTCAGGAAAACAATATTGTGAAGATTATGCAACAAGGGAAAGCCCAGTTTGTGATTAATACCCTTTCCAATAAAGGAACGGCACAGGAAGACGGATTTTTAATCCGCAGAAATGCAGTGGAAAACAGCGTAGCCTGCTTCACCTCTCTGGATACTACCGCAGCAGTAGTTCAGGTATTGGAATCTATCGGATTTGATATTAAATCTTTCTAAGTAGAGACGTCCAACTTGGGTGTCTTATCCAATTTGGCGTCCCTACCCGAATTGGGCTGTAGAATAATTTACTTATCCCGAACGCAGGTTAATTTAACGTGAGTTCGGGATAACCCATTTTTTTGATTGGAATATGATGAAAGATGTTGCATACCTAACGGCATGCCGTTATGGGTGGGTGGATTGTTCATTCTACCGAGCTAACATCCCGAATGGGATGCCTTAATTACGCCTGC
>JAISSC010000045.1 GCA_031273305.1 Flavobacteriaceae bacterium | reverse complement strand
ATGATTTTTTGAAAGCCCGGAGGGCGGAATCTTCATAACCGCAGGTCGGCGACCTGCGGAGAGTACCCACCCCACTCTTTGCCTGAAAGGCAAGACTAGTCCCGCCTTTCAGGCGGTGTAATTGGTTGTCGTTGCCCGCAGGTCACCGACCTGCGGTTATGAAAATCAAGCCTTTCAGGCTTCTGCCTGCGACACCCATTTTGGTGTAGTAAAAATTATAATCTATTGATTATTATATGGTTGCATAGCAAGGCTCTTGAAAGTGGCAAAGTCAGGAGAATATATTATATACACCTTGAGGCTGTTTCACAACTCGTGAAAACAGCCTTTTTTTCTTTAAAATAGCCTCCTCCGGAAAGAAATACCCTCAGATATTCAACTCCCGAAGAATCCAAGATAGATATTGATACTTCCTCCTGAAATTCCGATCTATTTTTGGTATCTTTTCATCACCCGCTCGCTTACTCCTACATTGGAAAATCCTCCGTCATGGAATAAGTTTTGGAGAGTGACTTTTCTGGTCAGGTCAGAGAACAGGGTAATGCAATAGCCGGCACAATCATCAGCCGTAGCATTTCCGAGCGGAGAGACATCTTCTGCAAATTCAATAAACCCGCCAAAACCTTTTACGCCTGTTCCTGCGGTGGTGGGAGTCGGAGATTGGGAAATGGTGTTTACCCGTACTTTGTTCCTAAGTCCCCATTCATAACCAAAACTTCTCGCAATGCTTTCCAGATAGGCTTTATTATCTGCCATATCGTTATATCCGGGAAAAGTTCGTTGAGCTGCAATATAAGAAAGGGCTAAAATACTTCCCCACTCATTCATGGCATCTTTATCCCAAGCTGTTTTCATTACTTTATGAAATGAAACTGCCGAAATATCCCATCCTTTGGCTAACCAGTCGTAGTTGATGTCTGTATACTCTTTTCCTTTGCGGACATTGACAGACATTCCTATAGAGTGTAAAATGAAATCCAATTTTCCGAATTTTTCAAGAGCATGGTCAAAAAGTTTACTCAAATCTTCCATTGAGGTGGCATCTGCGGAAACTACATCCGAGCCTGTTTTTTCTGCTAAGGAATTAAGTTCTCCCATCCTAAGGGCTACGGGAGCATTAGTCAATACAAATTCCGCTCCTTCTTCATGAGCCTGTTCTGCAACCTTCCACGCAATGGAATTGAAATCCAAAGCTCCAAAAATAATTCCTTTTTTCCCTTTTAATAATCCGTGAGCCATACTATTTTTTTAATGAATTAACGGAACAAATTTATAAATTTTTTTTACATGACTTCTTATTTGATTAAAACCTTATGAAAATACGGGGTGAAAATCAAATTGTGTTCTCATCGGTACAATAATGCCATTTGACTGATTATCAGTATTTTGTAATTGTGTCCTCACTGAGGTCACAATTTGATTTTAGGTATAAGTTTTCGTAAAACTGACCATTCCGTACCCCCACTTTTCAACTACGGACTGGGTCGCTTTTTTATCTTATTGCTTTTTAGAATGTAAATTGCATTCCGACCTTCATCCCGAATTTATTTATTTCCGGCATATCCAGATAATTTCCTCTCCAGTTAAAATCTACCCTGAAAATCCTCAAATTTCCCAATCCTATATTTTCAATACCGAATCCGTATTCGTAATAAATATCTTTGTTGGGTGCCGTGTAAATAATGTTGGAGGCATTCATGTTCTTTGAGCCTTCGGATATATCTCCCCAAGCTCCTCTGAAAAATACTATTTCTCTAAACTGTAATTTTTTCAATAAGGGTATATACGAAAATATCCTTCCGTTGAAGTGATGTTCTACATGCAATGCGGAATAAATATCCGTTACAAAATCATAATAGTTTAGCTGGGAAAATGTTGTGGATATAATTCCATAGGACTGGTTGCCCGGAATAACTCCTAACAGGGACAAAGGAAGTTTATTGAACGATTTCCCAAATTCGAAAGTTACATTTGTTTTTCCGACAGGTCCCCAAAGTATCGGCTGGCTGTATAACGCTTGTATCTTATCATAGTCAAAACCGCTGTTAAATACTCCTTTTATTCCTTTGATGTATTTTAGAATAATCGTAGGAGCTAGTGTTGTGTGCTCATACCTGTCCAGCCCGTAACGGGAATATTTCGCTCCCGGTCTGGCTTCAAGGCTCAATGTTAGATGAGAATCATATAAATCTTCTTTGATATTCCATTCTTTATTATGATACCCGATATTAAATTTCTCAGGATTGGCAGACTTAATGTATTGACTGGTTCCGTCTAATCGAAGTTGAACATTCTTCCACGGCTCAATGGATAAAAATACATTGGTTTGGTTCACTGAGCTTAAAAATTCGTTATCTCCTCTTGAAATGATGGATGAAGATGCAAAGGAACGGGTCATGATCCCCTCGCTTTCCGTCAGTGAAACTCCTAACTGGATGATGTCTCTTTTTGTTCCTACTCCTATTGTGAAACGGTTAAATTTATTAAACATAAACCGGGCTTCTGCTCCGTATTTTAATTGTTCGTCCTTAAATCCGTAAGCAGTATAGGCTTCCAGCCGCCACATATCATTGGGGGTAAAATAGGTTCTGGCTCCGGCTCTTAATCTTAAGCCTTCTACTTCATTAAATCCGAAGGATTGATATAAATCTCCTATATCCACGACATTGCCTATGTTGATATATCCTGATGATAAAACTTGCACTCCATCCACAATATTACGGAACAACCGCGTTTTTGAAACTTTATCTACCAGTTCATAGGCTTTTTTATCGTCTTCGCCTAAACGTTCGGGGCGATTTTCTGCCCAGAAATCGTCTTCTTTGTCATAGGCTCCTTCCGACATAGGCTCCCATTGTTTATCCAGCAGGGTTTCTATTTCTTTTTGAGGCTTATCGAACTGGTAATCATTATAGGTTAACGTTCTTTTGGCAAACATTCCTTTTGCTCCGTCTTTTTTAGTGATCAGGGACATATCCAACACGGTATAATTCCGTAAGGGAACAAAAATGGAATCATTGATATTATCGTAATCCAATTCCATGTAAATATCTTTAACGAAGTTTACGTTGATACCGGAAGTGGATTGCAGGGTGACTTGTTTAACGGCGTAAGTGTCTTTAGTTATATAAAGGTCTCCTTTAAACGTCAACTCATTATTCCGACGCGGTTTATATTTTATGTAATAACACTGAACTCCGTCGACCATTACTGTATCCGCCAACAAATAATCATAGACCGAGAAACCTACGGTTGCTATCGGACTGGTGAAGCCTTTGTTGAAGAAATTTAAAACATTGTCATAAATATTTACGTCTTTATATAAATTTTTTACGGTATTGGAAACTATATCATTGTTGGGAATCCCTGAGGCTTTGTTTCCCCGTAAAAAACTTTTTTCTCTTTTAGTGGGTATGTTCTGTCCTACTATATCCGAGATGGACTCATTTAAAAACACGGGTATATATGTTTTCCCCGATATGTCAAGTGTATCAATATCTTGTGTGGAAATACTCAGTTTACGGAATATTTTTTTGCTGATAAAGGTACTGTCTATGTTATTTAAGTCAAACTCGATCTTTTCGTATTCTTTATATTGATAGTTTTCAAAGTTAGCCAGTCCGTTTGTTCTTCTCCTTTTCCAAAGTTCCTGCAAAATTGTATATGCGGGATTTTCTTTTTTGGGCGGACGTTTTTTAGGAAACCCCGTAACGATAATTTCATCCAAATCTTTTTCTTTACCTGTCTCTGCTGGTTTTTTGGTGTCACTTTTATCGTTAACGGAAAAATTAATGATCAATCCCGAATTTTCTCCTCTTTGCAGAGGTATATATTTGGTCGGAAACTTCTCTGTGATTATCTGCAATGAATCAATATACTTGTTGGCTTCCAATTCAAAGTATCCGTTTTCGTCGGAAGAGGCGTATACTTGGGTGTCTTTCAGGAAAATATCTGCATCGGCTACGGGCTGTTGGGTATCGGAATCGATAAGCTGACCTGTAACTTTTACATAATTTACTAATTGTTCTTGTTCATCGGGTTCGTTTCTGTCTTGTTCGGAAAATTCAATAATCAGGTTTAAGTTATCTCCTTTTTGTAGGGAGACATATTTTCGGGGATAATCGACTACTATGATAGTAAGGGAGTCATAATCTTGTTCTGATTCTAATTGAAAGTATCCGTTTTCGTTTGAAAATGTAGAGATTTCAGGAGCATTCTCAAATAATATATTCGCTCCGGCAACAGGTTGTTGGGTATCGGAATTTATAATTACCCCCGTAACCGTTACTTGTGCTTCCATAAAGAAGCCGGATAAAAATGCAGCTAAAAATAATAGTCTGTTAGCCATTGAGTGTTTTATTAAAAAAGAAAAGTTTTCGCCTGTGTGATAGGTGACAAACGAAACTTTATCTAATTATTATATGATTTTAATGACCCTATCAAAAACCGGTACTTATCGTTTTCCAAGAACTTCATCAATTAGCCCGTATTCTTTTGCTTCACCCGAAGTCATCCAATAATCCCTGTCTGAATCTTTTTCTATTTTTTCATAAGGCTGTCCTGAATGTTCTGACAAAATATCATACAGTTCTTTTTTTATCTTTAAAATTTCTTTTAAGGTAATCTCCATATCGGAAGCCTGCCCCTGAGCACCGCCTAAAGGCTGGTGAATCATAATTCGGGAATGTTTTAATGCAGACCTTTTTCCTGCAGTACCGGCAGTAAGCAATACTGCTCCCATAGATGCTGCCATTCCTGTGCAGATAGTGGCTACATCCGGTTTAATTATCTGCATGGTGTCGTAAATACCCAATCCTGCATATACTCCTCCTCCCGGAGAGTTTATGTAAATCTGAATATCCTTAGATGAGTCTGTACTTTCCAGAAACAATAACTGGGCGGTTACAATATTTGCTACATGATCATCAATTCCGGTTCCTAAAAAAATAATCCTGTCCATCATCAACCTTGAAAAGACATCCATCTGAGCTACATTTAGTTTACGTTCTTCTGTAATATATGGAGTCATTGATGATTCTATGTACCGGTCAACCGTAAGGCTGTTAATTTTTTCGTGTTTTACTGCGTATTTTTGAAATTCTTTTCCTAAATCCATTTTTATATTCTTTTACTGATTTGTTAATGAGTAACTGGTCATCTCTAAAATTATACCAAATGTAAAACCTTACAGGTAAGATTTTATCCTGTCCGCTATTTCTGTAAATTCTTCCGGAGTAAGTGTCAGTTTGTGGGCAAACTGCATGTCTTCCAGTGAATTTAAGGGAATAAGGTGCACGTGGACATGAGGTATCTCCAATCCCTGAACTGCCACCCCTACTCGTAAACAGGGAATTGCTTTTTCTACTGCCTGAGCAATTTTATAGGTAAAGTTCATTAATTCGGAATACTCCTGTGGCGGTAATTCAAATAATTTATCCGTTTCTTTTTTGGGGATAACCAACGTATGTCCTTTCACGACCGGAAAGGCATCTAAGAAAGCAAAATATTTTTCATCTTCTGCTACTTTATAACAAGGAATTTCTCCTGCTACTATTTTTGAAAAGATACCGGCCATAGTTTTTAATCCAAAGTTATCTCTAATACTTCAAAATTAATACGGTTTCCGTTCGGCAAAGTGATTTCTGCCGTTTCTCCTACTGCTTTCCCTAAAAGTCCTTTAGCAATCGGGGTATGTACTGAAATTCTCCCTGATTTCAAATCTGTTTCCGTATCCGGAACCAAAGTATATTTCATTTCCTGTCCATTAGCTGTATTTTTTATTCTAACGGTACATAATATAGCTACTTTAGAAGTATCAAGTTGTGACTGATCTATAATTTTAGAGTTTGCAATTATATCTTTAAGTTTTGCAATACGCATTTCAAGCATTCCCTGAGCCTCTTTAGCTGCATCGTACTCTGCATTTTCAGACAAGTCGCCTTTATCTCTAGCTTCCGCTATTTGCTGCGTTATTTTAGGTCTTTCTACTTGCTCCAATTGCTCAAGTTCTCTACGCAATTTTTCCAGACCTTCTTTCGTTACATAACTCATGATACTATTTTTTGTAATTTATGTTTTATTATACATTATAAAATAAAAAAATAATCCGACTTTCACTAAAAACTGGTCGAATTACTATATGCAAATCTAACAAATTTTATTATGATTAAAAAATTATTTTCCCCCCTATTTTTATTTATTGCGTGTTTTTTGTTGTTGCAATGTGAAAACGGAGATAAAACTATTAGCTGTTTCCCGGACTCGACAATTAACGTTACAATAAACTTAGACCTTCCTAAATATCAGAATTTGGCAAATATCAGCGGCTGGGCATATATTGACGCAGGGCCTTTATCCGGAACACGCGGACTTATTATTGTTAGAACCGGACAGTATGAATTTAAGGCTTATGACCGAAATGCTCCTCATATTTGCCCCGGAACCAATACAACTCTGGAAGTAATAAATGAAATATATCTATATTGCCCTGAGGATAAAGCCAAATGGATATTATCTACAGGACAGCCTTTGGAAGTAGCCGACAGACCTCCTAAAACTTATAATGCGCAAATGGTCGGAAATACTGTTTATATTTCTCATTGAACCTAAATATAAAGGATCAACATAGCTTTTTGAATTGATTTATTTTTTAGATTTGTCAAAAGTCATTTTATGGAAATTTTTATAGAAAAATTTAATGTACGCTGGTCTGATGTCGATGCAAACAGGCATGTGGGAAATTCATCTTACATGAACTATTGTAGTCAAACCCGGATGTCTTTCCTAAATTCCAGAGGTTTTGGAATCAATCACTTGGTAAAATGGGGAGTAATACCGGTTATTTTAAAAGAAGAATTTATTTTTTATCGTGAATTGCATGTGGATCAAACCGTTTATGTAACATTAGAATTGACCGCTATTTCCGAAGATGGCAATATTTTTGAGTTCACACACAAAATCTATGATTCCGAAGGGATACATCACTCAACTTCTTATGCAAAAGGAGTTTGGATTGACATGATTCAAAGAAAAAGAATTACGCCTCCGGAGGAATTAAAAGAGGCTCTGTTGGCGGTTACGGATAAAAATAATTTAAAGATAGTTACAATGGATGACATAAAGGATAAGGAAAAACCTGTAAGTTTAGACCCTGATTTCTTAAAAAATAATTCCTACATACATTAAATCGAATGCTAGACGATAAGAACCTGTATAAAACTTCCATTTCACAATATGGAGAATTTGGGTTGATTCAACATCTGACCGAAAGTTTTACCATTAGTGATCCTTCAACCATTAAAGGTATTGGAGATGATGCCGCAGTATTAGACCCTAAAGGTAAAAAAGTACTGGTGACTTCCGACATCCTGATAGAAAATGTACATTTCAATTTAGCTTATACTCCTTTGAAACATTTAGGTTATAAATGTGTTGTTATCAGTTTAAGTGATTTGGCGGCTATGAATGCCACTCCCGGACAAATTATTATTTCGATAGCTGTTTCGAACCGGTTCCCGGTTGAGGCTTTGGACGAAATCTATTCCGGAATCCATGCTGCCTGTAAACAGTATAAGGTCGATCTGGCAGGCGGAGATACCGCTTCTTCCAATTTAGGACTGGTAATTAACAGTACGGCTATCGGATATGCGGAAGAAAATGAAATCATTTACAGAAACGGAGCAAAGCCGAATGACCTACTGGTCGTAAGCGGTGATTTGGGCGGTGCTTATTTCGGACTGCAGGTTTTGGAGAGGGAAAATGTGGCTTTTAAGTCAAATCCTGATTTACAACCGGACTTAGCCGGATATTCCTACATTCTGGAACGTCAATTGAAGCCGGAAGCAAGAACTGAGGTAAAATCTTTATTGAAGGAAATGGATTTACATCCTACTTCCATGATTGACCTCTCCGACGGACTGGCTTCGGAAATCATTCACCTGTCCCAACAAAGCAAGGTAGGTTTTTCCATTTATGAAGAAAAGATCCCGATGGATAATCAGGTTATTACTACGGCTGAAGAATTTGGTATTAATCCTGTAACGGGTATTTTAAACGGTGGAGAAGATTATGAACTGGTATTTACCATTCCCATAACCGAACATGATAAGATAAAACACAATCCTAATTTTACCGTCATAGGGCATGCCACAGCGGATAAAAACAATGTTTTGATAACCAAAGGCAGTTCACAGGTGATTCCTTTAACGGCTCAGGGATGGGATGCCTATTTAAATAAAAAGAAAAAAGTTTAACTATTGCAGAACCAAAAGAAATTAGTATATTTGCAAACTTAAAAAATTAATGCGGGACGGGTTCCCGAAAAAACAAAAAAATATGGCAGTAAAAATCAGATTACAAAGACACGGTAAAAAAGGAAAACCTGTTTTCCACATCGTAGTAGCAAATTCCAGAGCCAAAAGAGATGGTAAGAACATCGAAAAATTAGGAATTTATGTGCCTACTACCAACCCTGCAACTATTGAGTTAAACGTAGACAAAGCAGTTAGCTGGTTAGAAAAAGGCGCACAACCTACGGACACTGCAAAAGCTATACTTTCTTACAAGGGAGCTTTACTGAAAAAACACTTAAACGGCGGAGTAAAAAAGGGAGCTTTTTCTGCTGAGGAGGCTGAGAAAAAATTCCAAACCTGGCTGGAAGACAAAGAAAAGGCAATTCAGGCTAAGAAAGATAAATTGACTTCTTCTAAAGAACAGGCTAAAAAAGATAAATACGAAGCCGAGAAGAAAGTGAGCGAAGCCCGTGTGGCAGCTCAACAAAAGGTTGAAGAAGAAGTAAATGATACGGAAGAAGCAACAGAGACTGCTATTGCAGATGAGACTGTAACAGAGGTTGCTCCGGAAGTAAATAACTCAGAAGAAGCAACAGAGACTGCTATTGCAGATGAGACTGCAACAGAGGCTGCTCCGGATAAAAACGAAGAACCTGAGGCTTAGTTTATGCGGTTAGAGGATTGTTACTACTTAGGCACAATCACAAGAACACATGGATTAAAAGGTCATCTGGTAGTTAAATTAGACACAGATAAACCTGAGGATTATAATAATTTGGAATTGGTATTTGTTGATTTTAACGGAATACCGGTTCCTTTTTTTATTGAAGAATGCCAACTCTTAAACAAAGATTCTCTACGAGTAAAATTTAAAGATAACCCTACTGATATTCAAAATATTATCGGTTCTGACCTATACCTTCCTCTAAATACTTTACCTAAACTGGAAGGGAAACAATTCTACTATCATGAAGTAATTCATTTTGATTTGACTGATGACAAAAACCGAATTATTGGAAAAATTATTGAAATCAATGATGCGGGTGCTCAGGCTCTTTTTAGCATTCAGCTAAACGAAAAGAATATTTACATTCCCATCATTAATGACTGGATTGTAGAGGTAAACAGAGAAAAAAGAACTATCTCTATGATCCTCCCGGAAGGTATTTTAGACCTGTAAAATAATTCCGTTCTTTTTACAGTGTTTTGCCCAATTTGCACAATAATGATAACGTGAACGACATAACGTGGAGACGCCCAAATTGGGACGTCTCTACCCTGAACGTCCTGATTTTGAATATGCGACATCCATTTTGGTATTGTAAAATTTATAAAATACTGATTGTGAGCATATTGTCAGTCCTGCCTTTCAGGCAGCCGTTTGGGAGGGTGCTCTTTCCGCAGGTCGGCGACCTACGGTTATGAAAATCAAGCCTTTCAGGCTTCTGCCTGCAACACATATTTTTGATATTGCAAAATTTATAAAATGTTGCCTATTACATAATTACAAAACAAGGCTCTTGAAAGTGTCAAAGTCAGGGAAAAAGGCGGTTTTAGAGTATGACCTGACAACAAAATATAAATACGGCATAAAAATTGCATAATAACTTAACTGTTTTTTCCGTTTATTAGGGAAGTAAAATAGAACCTGATGGATTTATTTAGTTTAAAATATCAAAAAATTATACGATTCTGTCGTTTAGATCCTCACAGGATAATGTTGGAAAACACCAGAACAGAGGCTCATTTCATGATCCATGAGGGTTTAGGGCTTGTAGGTTTTCAAGATGATGAGGGTAATCAATGGAGCTATGGAGAAATGCCTACTACTGTGTCTTACGGCGATTTAAACTATACATTGTACAAAGGGGACAGTCTTGAAAAGGATGGAATAACCGTGACTTTTACACGGACGAAAGAGGAATTGCTAAGGAGAGCAGAGGAGTACTTTATACCATATGCAATCCGGAAGGATGAAACTAAGGTAGAATTGAACTTTAGGGAAAAAGACCGCTGTATATATCTAAACTAACCCTTTTTATATCCTGATTAGGTCGGGATTTGGTCTGTAACGGCGGGGCGGGAGAGGCTGTTTTTTACTTTAAAACATGCTTAGAAACCAGCGTTTTGATGTTGTTATGCGCATTTTCCATTAGATGAGGTATTTCTTTTTTGTAAACCCATTTGACCAACTCAATACCTTCTTCTGTCTGAGGTCGGGGTTTTTCTTTCCCGGAATAGTTCATCATAAACCATTGAACTACTTTCAGACGGTATTGTTTGTCAAGGTAAATGTGATAGGTGGTAGATAAGTATTTTTCCAGCTTTATCCCACTGATGGCGCATTCTTCTTCTACTTCCCGCAAGGCAGTCTCTTTAAAGGTCTCTTTTTTTTCCACATGTCCTTTGGGGAGGTCCCATATTCCGTTTCGCTTGATGAAAAGATATTTCCCGCTGCTGTTCTTAACAATTCCTCCGGCAGCATAAACAGGCGGGGCATACTTTTGGAGTTTTTTCCAGATATGCTTCTCGTCGAGTGAAAAAATGTGAACGGCTCTTACTTTTGTATTGTACAATATATCAAAAGCATAGTCAAAAGTATTTTGTTTGTCATAAAAAATATTTACCGCATCTTTGACTCCCTTTTTACCAATGGTAAGAAGCTTT
Organism: Flavobacteriaceae bacterium; assembly: GCA_031273305.1. Classification (GTDB taxonomy): domain Bacteria; phylum Bacteroidota; class Bacteroidia; order Flavobacteriales; family Weeksellaceae; genus Apibacter. The sequence continues at coordinate 9,854 of JAISSC010000045.1, read as the reverse complement.
TCGTTAACGGAAATTTTGTACATTTGTCTTAATTTTTTCAAAATTACAAAAAAATGAACATAACAGGAGAAAAAACACTTGTAAATAAATCGGCGGAAGAAATCTATTCTTTGGCTTCTCAACCTCGTGAATATAGTAAGTTTCTACCGGAAAATGTCGATAAATTCGAGGCAAATGATACCGGATTTATTTTTGCATTAAAAGGGATGCCGGAGATAGCACTGAAGTTGAAAGAAAAGGTGCCGGCTTCAAAGGTGGTGCTGACTTCCGCCAAGGAATCCTTAAAATTTGACCTGAGCCTTTTTATTAAAAAAATTTCAGATACTTCCTGTGAAGTTCAGTTCGTTTTTGACGGGAAATTCAATATGTTTATCGCCACGATGGTAGAAAAACCTTTGAAGAATTTTATAAAATCATTGACGGAGGGTATTTCTAAACTACCTTAAGATAAAATTTTAGTTAATTTTTGAAACCCCACAATAAAAGATAATAATCATGAATGCAGCGATTCCGGATTTTGGTAAACACTATACTGCGATAGGGCAATCACTCGTAGATATTTTGCCCGAAGATTTTCAGGAGGCCTGGGCAAAAGTTGAAATGGAAGATAATGTATGGGGACTAGAAGTTTTTTATTTAAAGAAAAACGGTAGGTATGGGTATTTAAATGATGGCTTGAACAAATTACTAAAGGAATTCGTTAATCTTGAAAACGCTTATCAAAAATCAGAGCTTGGATTTTGGACAACAGCTACATTTTATCTTACGGCTGCCGGAAAAATGACTCTGGACTTGGGTTATGAGGATGTATCTGATTATGACTCGATACCGACAAGACGAGACGCATGGATAAAAAAATATCTGGGTGATGCTTCGTTAATAGATTGGCCTAAGCCGTGATTAGCTCTTTAATCCGTTTATCCCTCTGATTCGAGTTTTTGTAATTCTTGTAGATTCTTTTTCAATCTTCTCAGCAATATTCCATATATAAGGGAATAATAAGCGGCTATCATAAGTATGGTAAGCAGACAGATGATAATAAAAAGAAAAACATATTCCGGTGAGGAAAAAGGATGATGTATCTTTTCTATTGTTATAATGTCTTGTGATGTGGAATTTATCTCTTCTTTGAACTCGAACATAAAATCATAAAAACCGGTGAGGAAAAGAGTAAGTAACCCCAGAGTTACATTTATTGAAATGAACCGGTTTACACTTTTTCTTATTCTTAAAATATTGTTAATAAGCTCTTTAATCGAACTCAATAGGTTAATCCTTTTATAACATTTATAAAAATAGAAGATAAACCCAAGCGATATAACAATGTTGACATATACGAGAACCTGACTGATCTTATAATTTCGTATGTAAACTTCACCGGCATCTATATCCAGATTTTGTATAATACCGTTTTTATTCGTAGCCGTGAAAAGGAGCGAAAGCATAAGAATGACAAATTCAATAATGCTGATGATGACGATATATTTTACGTTGTTCCCGGATTTTTTATTCAACATCAAAACAAGCTCTGCCTGAGAATACCGGTTTTGGATACTGTCTTGTTCTTTCCAGTCCCTTTTTAAATTATCTATATCTAATTCTTTATTCATCTTGGTTCATGATTTCTTTTAGTTTAGCTTTAGTGCGGTTCATTTTTACTCTGGCATTTACTTCCGTAATGCCCAAAGTATCAGCAATATCTTTGTATGGCAAATCTTCCAAATATAATAGAATCAAAGCCCTTTCTATTTCTGAGAGTTTTTTAATGGCTTCATATAATTGATTGATCTGCTCCTGTTTATCCGGATATTCGTTGTCTTCATATATTTTATATAAGGTATTGTCTATATCCAGTGTGCTGATGCGCTTGGTCGATTTTCTAAAAAGTGTAATGGCAGTATTCAGTGCAACTCTATACATCCATGTTGTGAATTTTGAATTTCCTTTAAAACTCTTATACGATTTCCAAAGCTGTAATAAGATTTCCTGAAATAAATCCTGAGAATCTTCTTCATTGGTTGTATAAATCCTACAAACTTTATGAATAATCCCCTGATTTTTTTCAATTAATTCGGAAAATTCTAATTCGGTTCTTCTTTTCACATCGGGTTGTGGTTTAATCAGTCCGGGTTTTGAGTATTTTGTTACAAATATAAGTATAACTTGTCGTGCATTTAGTAACGCCTGTCATATGTTCTTGCGAACGTAACGCAGTTTTATATTGATTTCAATGTGCGTAACCGGATACTGTCGGGGTTTATTCAAAGTAGCGAAAATGAGGAGTTGTCGCCAATTCTAACATATATTTATCTCCTTTACTATCCCCAAAGGCATAAACTTCTCTAAATTGTGTTAACTGGATTTCTTTTATAATCCTCACTACTTTTTCTTTGTAATTGCAATTGGGGGATGCAAATTTTCCGGTAAAAACATCATTATCAAAATCCGATTCCGTTGAAATCAAACGAAGCCCCAAATGCTTTGCAAAAGGCTTGACCCAAATTCCTAAAGAGGCTGTGACTATATATTTATGAGGTTCATGGGCTAAATTTTTTATATATTCCAGTGCTTTTGGTCTAAGTATGATGTTTTTTCTTGCTTCAAAATAATGTTGAGCCAAATTTTCTATCTCTTTCTTACTTTTTCCCTTCAAAAAATGAGAAATAAATTTCTGTTTGACTCTCCCGGCACTTAATACTTTAAATTTGATAAGGAAAAACAGCGGGATAAATTTAATAAAAGCAGATGTATATTTTTGTGGAAAGGAAAACTGCAAGAAATCGAATAAGGTGTCTTTGTTGGTTATAGTTCCATCAAAATCAAAAAGATATAGTTTATCATTCATCTGTTTTCCGTTTTTAAATCTACGTAGATTTGGGAATTATCAAAAAAGTTATTTATCCTGAAATCACATCTTCATTTTTTTAAAGATGACTTCAGGAATATTTCGCACAATAAGCATAATGAACCTCCAAATTCCGATCACATAAATTTTATTCCTTTTTTTCTTATATGCTTTGTAAATGACCTCAGCGGCTTTTTGCGGTGCTGCTGTCAATGGTGCGGGTAATTGTAATCCTGCTGTCATTTCCGTATCCATAAACCCAGGTAAAACGGTTATTACATGTACATTTTTATGAAAAAGATAATTTCTTAATCCATCCAGATAAACCATAAATCCGGCTTTGGAGCTTCCGTAAATAAAGTTGCTTTGCCTTCCTCTCAATCCGGCTACCGAAGAAAGTCCGATAATGGTTCCTTCTTTTCTGTTTTCAAATTTGCGAGCGAACAGGGTAATTAGAGGAACCAGTTTTGAGTAATTGATCTCTATAATCTTTTCGGTATTCTTATCATCGTATAATCCTTCTTCCGTATTCTCTCCTAAGAAACCCGTTGCACAGAATAACAGGTCTGTTTCTACGGTATCAAATACGGAATAATCCGAATTTTTAGTTACATCAAAAAATATAATTTCAGACTCCTGCTTATGTTTTACCTGTATATGTTTAGCCAGTCTTTCTGTTTTATCGGGATTGGAAGTTACCAGATATATTTTGCGGTATTTATCTTTATTTTCTGATAAAATTTTATCAATAAAGGCTTGTGAAATATCTGAATTGGCTCCTAATACTATCATTTTATTTCTGAATTATATAATATTAAACTCTTATTTTTTATCCTGTTATCATCTGATAAAAGAATTATTTCCGGATCTATAGTCCTTACAATATTGGCATTGATATATCCGGATTGTATGTAAGGATGTATATACATCATTTGTGTTTTTATAAATGGAATTTTATAAGTGGAAATAATAATCTTTTCATTTTCAGTATCATCATAAAAATACTGAATGTTGTTCCTTTCTTTTACTATTTTCTCTACTCTGGTTTTATAAGCTAAATAGTTTACCGGTGTTTTTAATTGATACGCAACATTATACAGTAAAGAAACTACTCCTAACAGGAGAATATTCGTCGTTTTATTTGGGAATGCTTTATAATACAGAATTACAAATGAATAACACAAAAGCAATGAAGAAGGGGCGAGCATTCTCGTATTTAAACGCTCTATTCCCTGAATGTATTCAGAACAAAACATAAAAAAAAGATATGTTCCTCCTAAGGTTACTAATAACCCATGAAATGCTGTAAATATAACTTTAAAATGTTTCTTATAAAACCAAAGAAAATACAATAAAAAGAATACATCAATCCCTATCACTATCACCTCTATAAGTGACGCTAATGTTCCGCCGACATTCAGTAGGTTAATCGAGAAAAAAGGATTAACTACATTTATTACCCCTAATAAATTTTCATAGGTAAAATCCTTTATATCTACGAGATCCGGTTCTGATCTTGTCTGTTCACCGAAGAAACCTCCGAAATTCATATAATTATATACGAGATACACTCCTATTCCCAAAAAGGAAAATAACAGATAATAAAAATAACTTTTGGATAGTATCTTTGATAAATAGTTGTTTCTTAAGGTATAATACAAGAAAAACAGCCCCGTAGCGCAATATATATATACTCCTGAATATCTTACCATAACCATATAAATGGTTAATATAGTAATGGGTAGAATAAATCTGATTCCTTTCTTATTTCCTGAGAGATATTCATGGAAATAATATATTTGAAAATATAATATGGTAAGAAAAATATCCTCTGATATAGAATTTGTATAAATTGACATAAAAAACTTACATGTCAAAATGATTACAGTTTCTCTGAAATAAAATCTCTTATAATAGGAGAATATTCCTATTAATGCATAGCTTAAAATGCCTATTATTCGTGAACTAAAGTAAAATTCGCCGGTAAAAAAGTGTCCTATTTTAAGGAGTATGGGGTATCCTACCGGAAACAGACTATTTTTCACATGAGGAAAATCTTTAGCTAATTTAAAGTAAGAAAGGGTATCACTTGTAATCCCTCCATAGGGCATAAATATAGGAATTATCATTACTCCCGCTAATGAAGCTATAAATAAGACCCAATATTTTCTATATTCTTTTTTCATTTATCTATTACATCTGACTTTCAATCCTTTCATGCTGAACTGAATCAAATTTACCGGTTTCGGGAACTTTTACATAATTAATCAATGATTTTCTGGACATGGCATCTTTAGCCAAGTAGATTCTCCCGTTATAATATTCTACTATTTCATCCAGTTCTTTAACTAGGGCGGGTAATTTCTTATCTATTTTAAAATCCAACGCCAGGCTGTATCCGTCTATCGGGAAAGAATTATGTGCTTTCGGATTCCCTTTCTTATATAATTTTAACACCGCCAGAAAAGACCCTTGTCCACTTCGTGCAATAGTCTTTAAAATTTCCGTCATTCCCTCTTTTCCTGCCTCTTTGGGGATAATAAACTGATACTGAATAAACCCATTTTTACCGTAGATCCTGTTCCAGTTATTGACTGCATCCAACGGATAGAAAAAACTGTCATAATCAACGACAGTATTGGTAACCTTTCTTCGTTGTTTAAAGTAATAAAGAAAGTTAAATGCTTTTACTGTAAAGGTATTTAACACAAAGGACGGAAAATTAAAAGGAATATTCAGTTTAGTTTTTTTCCTATGAAGAAGAGGCATTGCTTTCCATTTTGCAGGGAGTTCGGTCAAATCAGCATGTTCTCCAATCATGAAAACAGACCTGCCCATTTTACTTCCTTTTTGTAAACAGTCAATCCATGCTACGCTATAAGTCCAACCCTCCGATTCATCAAAACATTTAAATATCTCAGCCAGATTATCTGCTTTTATAACTACTTGTTTAATGTATGCCGTTTGGATTTTCTTTAGGGTGAACCTCACAGAGATAATAATTCCGGTCAGTCCCATTCCTCCTATCGTATTCCAGAACAATTCGGAATTTTCCTCAGGAGAACATTTTTTTATTTCTCCTTTTTCCGTAATTAGGTTAAAATCAAGGATATAATCCCCAAAACAACCCTCTGAATGATTATTTTTACCATGCACATTAGCTCCGATAGCTCCTCCTACTGTTATCAATTTGGTTCCCGGCGTTACCGGAAGGAAAAAACCTTCGGGCACAATGGTATCTAAAATATCGGATAAAATAACTCCTGCCTCGCATTCAAAGATTCCGTTTTCTCTATCAAAGGAGATAAATTTATCCAATTTCACCGTAGATAAAATATGGTCTTTATTCAGGGAATTATCTCCGTAAGACCTTCCATTTCCTCTTGCTATGATCGACGGACTTTCTTTTATTATTTCTGTTATTTTCCGAATATCGGAGGTTAGATGAAAATGGGTTTCCACGACCGGGTATTTTCCCCAATTGGTAACTTTTGTTCTATTATCAACCTTTTTCATAACTTACATTAAATATTTTAGTAAAAAGAACACTAATATCCACAATATAATATCTATCTGAAGGAACCTGTCTTTATATACGACTTTCGTTGGCGACTCGGTCTTATTATATACGAAGGTCAACTGCAAATACCTCAAGGTTCCTATTATTACAAAAATCACGGTGTAAACAATATGTGGATGTATATTTTTCTTAACTTCCGGGTCTAATGTATACATTGTATAACAAACTATGACACAGCCGGAGACAACGGTCATTATCATGTCTGTAAACTGCAAATTATATCCATCCAATGATTTTCTTGTTTTTCCGGTAAGTTGTGCATTTATCAACTCTCCTCTTCTTTTTCCTACTCCCATGATCAAAGCCAAAAAGAACGTTAATAAAATAGCCCATATAGAAACCGGAAGCCCTGTTGCATATCCGCCAACAAAGACCCTAAGTAAAAAACCTGTGGCAATAATGGTTATGTCTATAATAGCTATATGTTTTAACTTAAAGCTATATGCAAGGTTCATCGTAAAGTAACCGGTAATTATTATGGCTACTTCCCATGAACGTATCAAATAGCAAAAGAGATACGCCAAACAAAATAAAACAAAAAAGACAACTGCCGCCTGTCCGTTGTTAATTTTTCCGCTTGCGAGGGGTCGATGTTTTTTTTCAGGATGCTTTCTATCGCTTTCTATATCTACATAATCATTGATAACATAAATAGAACTCGCTATGAATGAAAAAGCAAAAAAACTTATTACTGATTTTATTACTAAGTCAACGTCTAATAATTTACCTGCAAAAAAGATTGGAAGAAATATAAAAGTATTTTTTATCCATTGCTGTATCCTTATTAGTCGTAAATAATCCACTTGTAAAAAAATTATAAGCACAAATATAGTTCTTTTTTATGATTTTGCCCTGTTTTTCCTATCTTCCCGGTTTTACAGATCCAGAGATAATTGTGAGGAGATAAGTTTGAACGTCTTTCTATGAAAAATCGTGATTCCATATTCCTCAATTGCTTTCCTATGGGCAAGAGTAGGATAGCCTTTATTCTTTTCCCACTGATATTGAGGAAATTTTTCATGGAGTTCCTTCATCAGGGTGTCTCTATAATTTTTAGCTAAAATAGACGCTGCTGCAATATTGATAAAACGAGCATCTCCCTTAATTGCACAAAAATGCGGAATCTCTTTATATTTCTTAAACCGGTTACCATCAACCAGTAAAAACTCAGGAGTTACTTTTAGTTTATCAACCGCCTTATGCATGGCAAGAAAACTTGCATTCAGGATATTTATCTCGTCTATCTTCTCAGGAGAAACTTCAGCGATGGCATAATCAATAGCATTTTCCTTAATAACGGAATCTAATCTTTCCCTCTTTTTTTCACTTAGTTGTTTAGAGTCATTGATCTCCGAGTGGAAAAAATCCTCCGGGAACACTACCGCAGCAGCAACCACCGACCCCGCAAGGCATCCTCGCCCTACTTCATCCAGAGCAACTTCGAATCTATATTTTGAATATTTTTTTTGCATTTGTGGCAGCCCCTAAAATAATTACAATGCCGGAAGAACAAATCGCTAAAATATCTTTCTGATAAACCGCAACTGATGAGTATACCTGTTCAAATCAGAATTAAATATCCCGGTATAATCCAGCATATCTATCCGTACTTTTCCATGTGCATGGAGAATTTTTTGTTCCGGAAGGATAAACCCTACATGAACTATTTTTCCCTCCTGATTTTCAAAAAATGCCAGGTCACCCGGTTCTGCTTCTTCAATAAAACTCAACACCTCTCCCACTTCGGCTTGTTGGCAGGCATCGCGTGGAAGTTTATATCCCGCTATTTTATAAACCATCTGCACCAATCCGCTGCAATCAATACCATAGGTTGTCTTTCCGCCCCATAAATAGGGAGTATTAATATATTTAAATGCCAGTTCTAAAACCCGACTTTTATCCTGTATTCCCTTTATCGGATTTTCATCCACTATGAACCGATGAGTAGGAGCCAACTCAAAAATATTTTCCTCATTTAAGTGATGTATCTCTGCTCCTATGGTCACAGGGAAAGGCTGATTATTTGAGACCAACAAACTAAACGGTTCCGAAATAAAAGATACATCCTGCATAAAATGAGCATATTCCAAATCGCTGATGACTAAAATTTGTTTAGAATCCACCCATCCTTCATATCCATCAAATGCTATCTTTATTTTTACCCATTGCTTTTTCACTTCAACATTTTCACACAGTTCACCAAATAAAAGCTGGGTGACCATTTCCGAAACATCTGAGGGTTCTCTTCTCACCGGAGCAACACTTACCTGACAAATAGATTTACTCATAACTGCAAATTTATTTCTTTCTTATGATACTTATACCATCCCTGACAGGTAAAATTACTACTTCCAGAGAGCGGTCTTCTTTTAATTTTCTATTGAACTCTCTTATAATCTCCGTTTTCCTATCATTGGCTTCTGTTACTACTTTGCCTTTCCATAAAATATTATCTGCAAGAATAATTCCGCCCTGTCTCAACTTCGGTTTGACCAGTTCGATGTATTTTATGTAATTTTCCTTATCCGCATCTAAAAACACCAAATCAACAGGTTCATTGACGAAAGGAAGCACTTCTAATGCATTTCCTTCCCGAAAATTAATCTTTTGGGCAAATTCCGATCGTTGAAAATATTTTTTAGGAAGATATGCAGTTTCCTCATTTTTATCAATAGTAATAATCTTTCCTGTCTCCGACAGCCCTTCTGCAAGGCACAGTGTCGCATATCCTGTAAAAGTTCCTATTTCTATTATCAAATCGGGAGAAATCATTTTTGACAACATGCTTAATATCCTTCCCTGCAAAATACCGGATATCATATGAGGCTGCGTGGTCTTTTGGTAAGTTTCCCTTCTCAATGCCCTCAATAATGCAGGTTCTTCTTCACTATTCTGCTCAATATATCTATCCAAACCCGGAGTTAGCTCCATTATTTTCGCTTATTTATCTTATTTTATTACAAAGATAACCAAATTTAAAGAATCAGAGGACACCCACATTGGGACGTCTCCTGACTTTGACTATGCGTCACCCTAAATGATTTTTTGAAAGCCCGGAGGGCGGAATTTTCATAACCGCAGGTCGGTGACCTGCGGAGAGTACCCACCCCACTCTGTGTTATGAAAATCAAGCCTTTCAGGCTTCTTTCCTACGCAACATAATACATTAACACACAGCTAGTTACGCCTGTCACTGCGAGGAGGCACGACGAAGCAGTCTCATCCTATTGCGAAGCAAACCACCGTCATTGTTGGGATTGTCGGTGCGAATCTGTCCTTGTGAGGTTGCTTCACCTGCGGTTCGCAATGACAGGCTAAAACTCACTGTATATCAATTTGTTGCACGCCTAACGGCGTGCCGTTATGGGCGGGGAAATTGTTCATTCTACCGAGCTAACATCCCGAATGGGATGCCTTAATTACGCCTGC
>JAISSC010000022.1 GCA_031273305.1 Flavobacteriaceae bacterium | reverse complement strand
ACAAAAGCCGTTGCTCCGGGTAGACATTCCACATCAATTCCGTTATCTATACAAGACTTAGCCAGCATATATCCGGGATCGGAAATTCCCGGAGTTCCCGCATCCGTAATTAAGGCAATTATTTTTCCTTCGTTTATTTGTTGCGTATACCTTTCGGTCTTTTGATGTTCATTATGTAAATGATAAGACTGCATAGGAGTTTGAATTTCATAATGTTTAAGCAACTTTCCTGATGTTCGGGTATCTTCTGCCAAGATCAAATCAACCTCCTTTAATATCCGTATGGCTCTAAGCGTTATATCTTCCAAATTCCCTATGGGCGTAGGAATCAAATACAATTTCCCTCTCATTGCTGTTATTTACGACTCAAATCTATGCACTATCAACCCGGATAAACGCTCCACAAATTCCTCCTTATTTTGCCAATTATATTTAATAAACATTTTTTCCATCCATTCCTTAGCCTCCTCCATTGTGTGAGTTTCGTTTAAAAATTTAAACTCCGCATCCATACTGGCTTTACTCCCATTAAACAACTGACTTATAAAGGCTATTGAATCATTGAAATCAAGTTTGATAGGGTTAAACTTCTTTTCTCGTTCAACCGGCTTGATCTCTGCAATTTCTATATTTATCGGCTTGAGTCCTTCTTCCTTGTCATGAGGTTTTTCTAATACTTCTTCCTCTCGTAACTCCGTTATTTCTTCAACTTTATCCTCATTATTACCCTGTTTTTCAACATAGTGAAAATCTTTTGCTTCCGTGCCTACTTCCGGAATATCTTTTGTTACTTCCTTTGCTTCCGTATTATCTAATAACAAAATCTGTTGATATTTCGAAGTATTAAGCTGTTTTAAAAAAATAAATTTTTCATATAGATTTTGTATCTTCTGTTGCTGTGCCAATAACCCCGAAAAACTCTGTATTTGGCTTAGTTCCCGAGCTATGGCTTTAATATCTTCCAGTACCTGATTCTGAAATACCTCTTTTGCACTCATAAAATTTGCTTTTTAATCTGTTTGTTAATTTCTACTTTTGTAAAAAATATTCTTTTAACGTCCGAAATTTACAAATGTTTCTTGAAAATACAATAAATAATAATCAACAGACAGGCTGGATTGAAGTAATTTGTGGCTCTATGTTCTCCGGCAAAACCGAAGAGCTGATTCGCAGGCTTAAGCGTGCTGAATTTGCAAAACAAAAAGTTGAAATCTTTAAACCCGCATTGGATGTACGGTATGATGAAATTCTGGTCGTCTCACACGATGATTCTTCTTATCCGAGTACTCCCATTGAGAATCCTATGGAAATACCTCTCCTTGCAGCAGATTGTGATGTAGTAGGAATTGACGAAGCGCAATTTTTTAATGAGACTATTGTAGAAGTCTGTAATTTACTCGCCAATCAGGGAAAAAGAGTTATTGTTGCCGGATTGGATATGGATTTTCTAGGTCGTCCTTTTGGTCCCATGCCTTTTTTAATGGCTACGGCAGAGTACATCACTAAAGTTCATGCGATATGTGTAAAAACAGGGAACCTGGCAAATTATTCCCATCGTATTTCTTTGGGAGAGAATTTGGTGGAACTGGGAGAAAAAAACAATTATGAACCCCTGAGCAGACGAGCTTTTTGGCAGGCTTTGGCGGATGAAAAAAAGGAAAACAGGAAAACTAACCGTTAAAAAATGAGATAATGAGATATTCTGTTTCAGAATTGGCTAAGATAATCAACGCAAAAATCACAGGAAATCCGGATAAAGAAGTAACCCAGATATTTTATGACAGCCGAAACATTATCTCTCCTAAGGGAGGCGTTTTTTTTGCCATTCCTGCTATCCATGACGGGCATCTGTTTATGGAAGAGGCATACCAAAAATCTATACGTATATTTGTCTGTACTCATATTCCCGTTCCTCATAAAGGAGCCTCTTATCTTATAGTGGATAATCCTGTGGAGGCATTACAGAAATGGGCGGCTTATCATTTATCCCGATATAATCTCGAAACAATCGGAATCACCGGAAGCAACGGAAAGACTATTATAAAAGAATGGCTATATCAATGCATTTGGGAACATTTTACTATTGTGAGAAGTCCGAAGAGTTTCAATTCTCAAATAGGTCTTTCCCTCTCTGTTTTACAAGCTACAAAAGACCATAATCTGGGAATTTTTGAGGTAGGAATTTCTCAACCCGGTGAGATGGATAAACAGGAGAAGATACTCCATCCTACTATCGGAGTACTGACAAATGTATTGACGGCACATTCGGAATACTTCAAAGATAAAGAAGAACAAATTTACGAAAAGCTCAGGCTTTTTAAAAATTCAAAAGTTATTATTTATCCCGATGATGCGAGGGTTTCAAAACTTATCAAAGAGACCTGTCCGGATAAAAGGCTTATCTCCTTCGGAAAGGAAAATTCTTCAGACATTCGGTTGCTGGAAAATTCTTTTATCAAGGACGGAGCACTTTTAAAAATGGTAATATTCGGAGAACTTGTTGAGTTTAAAATTCCTTTTATAGATGAGGCTTCTATTCAAAATCTATTATGTTTGACCGCCATTTTACACGAGTTAAAATTTGATTCCGACTTCATGAAAGAGAAATTTCAGCAATTGCAATCGGTTTCCATGAGGCTTGAATTAGTTAAGGGAATTAACAATTGCCTGATTATCAACGACACATTCAACTCTGACTATAAATCTCTGGAAATAGCGTTGAACTTTCTTTCTCAACAAAATAAACCTAAAAAAACATTAATTTTATCCGATATTTTTCAATCTCATATTCCTGAGGTTGAGCTTTATCAGAAGATAGCCGATCTGGTAAATGCTTCTTTTGTAGATTCTTTGTTTCTGGTGGGTGAAAAACTTATCCAATACCAAAAACTGTTTAAAACCAAACCTCAAACTTTTCTTTCCACTAAGGAGATCATCCGCCATCTGGAAAATCACCCTGTAAAAGATACGGCTATTTTATTGAAAGGAGCACGGAAATTTGAACTGGAAAGAGTAGCCGCTCACTTGGAAATTCAGTCACATGATACCATACTGGAAGTAAATCTGCATTCCCTCATGATGAATGTGAACTATTTCAAAACTCTGCTGAAACCCGAAACCAAGATTATCGCTATGGTAAAGGCTTCTTCTTACGGAATCGGAAGTTTTGAAGTGGCAGAAGTTTTACAATATTATCATGTGGATTATCTGGCGGTAGCCTATCCGGATGAAGGTGCTTTATTGCGGGAAAAAGGCATTTATCTCCCTATTATGGTGATGAACCCTGAGATAAGCAGCTACGAAGTTGTTATTGACAACAATCTGGAACCTGAAATTTACAGTTTTCGGGTATTGGAAAAATTTATCCAAAAACTCAAAGAAAAATCCATTTCCGGGAGGTATCCCATTCATATTAAAATTGACACAGGAATGCACCGATTAGGATTCCTGCCGGAAGAAGTTCAAAAACTGGCAGACCTATTAACAGATAATCCTTTTGTGGAAGTGAAATCTGTTTTTAGTCATTTCGCTGTTTCTGACATCCCCGACCAGAAAGAATTTACTCAAATTCAGGCAGATAAACTGATTTTATCTTATCAGGTTTTAGTGAATACCTTAAAATACAAACCGTTTATTCATATCTCCAATTCGGCGGGGGTTATAAATTACCCTGAATATCAATTTGATGCCGTTCGGTTAGGAATCGGGATGTATGGATATGTCGATAATGAAAAAGCCCTGAAAAAACTGGAAAACGTAGTCACATTAAAAACCGTAATTTCAAATATCCATTATTTAAATCCGGGAGAGACCGTTAGTTATGGAAGAAAATTTAAGGCAGAGAGAAATTCGGTTATTGCTACTCTTCCCATAGGATATGCCGACGGAATCCGAAGGACAATAGGAAACGGAACAGGTTACGTGAAAATTCACGGAAAAAATGCACCTGTAATAGGAAGCATCTGCATGGATATGATGATGATCGATGTTACCGATATTCCCTGCAAAGAGGGAGATTCTGTTATCATATTAGGAGAAAGCCCCAGCCTGAAAGAACATGCGGAATGGTGCCAAACTATTCCTTACGAGATTTTAACTTCTATTTCGCCACGTGTAAAACGTATATACTACCGGGAATAGATTTATAAAGGAACATGAGTTCGGGATAAGAACGGAGCACGGCTTTGCTTCGCAAAGCCGTGCTACCAATTGGTACACAGCAAGTTAAGCCTGTTATTGCGAACCATAGGAGCCTGTCATTGAGAGGCGAAGCCGAAGCAATCTCATCCTATTGCGAGGAGGCACGACGAAGCAACATGTTGAGACATAATAAGTTAGCCTGTCATTGCGAACCGCAGGTGTGGCAATCTCATACCATTGCAAGGAGGCACGACGTGGCAAAGACCTCATGCATAGGGTGTTGCTTCGCTGCGCTTGCAATAGGTAGATTGCCACGCTTCACTGCGTTCCGCTCGCAATGACCTCATGCACAGAGAGTTAGCCTGTCATTGAGAGGCGAAGCCGAAGCAATCTCATTCTATTGCGAGCGAAGCGAAGCAAAGACACGTTATAAGGTCGTTTGTCGTTGAAGTTGCTTCGCTACGCTCGCAATGGGTAGATTGCCACGCTTCAGTTTTTGCGAGGAGGCACGACGTGGCAATCTGTTCCGCTCGCAAAGACACCACGCACAGGGGCGCAATGACCTCACGCACAGTTAGTTACGTTCGTAAATAAAAAACCTTGTCAGGAGTTGGGTTCCTGACAAGGTTAGAGTCTGTTTATTTATTGTTTAAAAAGAGCATAAAAACCTTATCAGGATTTTATCCTGACAAGGTTTGGGGTTGCTTCGCTTCGCTCGTAATGGAATGAGATTGCCACGCTCCACTGCGTTCCGCTCGCAACTAAAAGGTATGTTGGTCTATTGTTTCACAATATTAAAGGTTCTTGTTTGTTCATCGGTTTTTACTCTTACCACGTAAACTCCTTTTGCCAGACCCGCAACACTTACTTGCGTAAGGGATGTTTTTGCGCTTTGGTTGATAATAAGTTTTCCGCTTAGGTCAAAGATCTGTACACTTTGCACGTTTTCCGAGCCTTTGAAGTACAATATCTCTCTCACCGGATTAGGATAATAAGAAAACAACGCTGCCTTGTCTACCTCTGATAT